>JBCKHJ010000009.1:0-30908 GCA_038905915.1 Candidatus Planktophila sp.
AGTACCTACCATGTGAAAGCGCGTTGCAATGAAGGCTTTAATAAAACTTACGGCATTGTCCATCCGAATGAACAGTGGTCAAGCAACCGCGAAGTTCGGATGTCACCATTTTATGATCGCGAAAAAGCACTTGGCGCAGTTTTCTATGAGACTGCAGGATGGGAGCGCCCATTTTGGTATGAGAGCAATAAAGATTTAGTCGCCAAGTTTGGCGAGAAAGTAATGCCACGGGTGGCCGAATGGGAATCACGCTGGTGGTCACCAATTATCAATGCAGAGCACTTACAAATGCGCGAAACCGCAGGCATCGTTGACCTGAGTGCTTTTGCAATTTTTGACGTAACTGGTCCATCTGCGCTCTCTGTTGTGCAAAAAGTTGCGCTACGCCAGATGGATGTTGCCATAGGTCGCGTGGTTTACACGCCTGTTCTTTCTTATAATGGTGGCTTCTTATCCGATTTAACAATTATGCGACTTGGTGCGAGCCATTTCCGTGTAGTTACAGGCGGAGCACATGGTATGGCCGATAAGAAATGGTTTAGCGATCATTTGCCAGCTGATGGCAGCGCGCAAATAAGTGATTGCACATCTGGATATACAACTATTGGTTTATGGGGGCCTAAAGCGCGCGAGATTATCGAAGGTATTACGACAACAGATATGTCTAAAGATGCATTTAAATTTAGTACATGCAAAGTTATTGAAGTTGGAACTCTTAGAGTTTTGGCTTCAAGAATTTCTTATGTGGGAGATCTTGGTTGGGAGTTTTATGTTCCAATTGAACAAGGCGCTAAATTATGGGATGCGCTCTGGGAATCTGGCAAGACTCACGCGATAATTCCAGTTGGGATCGGTGTCTATGGAACTACCGGGAGGTTAGAGAAAAGTTATCGGGCTTATGGCGCAGAACTTGAAACTGAATATAACGTGGTTGAAGCAGGTATGCAGACCCCAAAGCTTAAAGAGCAAGATTTTGTTGGAAAGCAAGCCCATGTAAAACATCGTGGCGAAAAACCAGTGACAACTTTGGTATCTCTCACCGTTGATAATCACACTTCATCAAAAGGTGTTAAGCGCTACATGATGGGTAAAGAACCAATCCTGACTTTAGATAACCAACCAGTACTTGACTTACATGGACGTCGCTCCTATGTAACAAGTGCAGGTTCCGCGCCATCTCTTGGAAAACATATTTTAATGTCTTATATTCCAACTGATTTAGCCCTTGTTGGTGGCAAATTCCTAGTGGAATATCTTGGCGAAACCTATCCATGCACTATTGCCGGTGTTGGCGCGGGATCGTTATTTGACGCTGCAAATGAGAGGATTTTGGCCTAATGGATGTACTTGTCTGCTTAAAACGCGTTCCTCTTGCAGGTGGAACCTTAATCCTGACTCCCGATTCAAAAGATATTGAAACTAAACATCTGGGTTTTGGAATTAGTCCGCATGAAGAGAATGCCGTTGAAGCAGGTGTGCAATTAGTAGAACAGATGGGCGGAACTCTGACTTTATTAACTCTTGGGCCCCCTGATGCCGAAGAACAATTGCGCACACAGTTAGCAATCGGTGCGACACGTGCAATTTTGCTTGAAACAGATGGCCAAGAATGGGACCCGCAAGGAACTGCAGCAGCACTTGTCGATGCTATAAATGCTGAAGAAACTAAATTTGATTTAATAATTTTCGGAGCAGAATCAGCCGATAGTGCTGGATATCAAATACATGTGCGAGTAGCTCACGCACTTAATCGCCCGATTATTACTAATGTTAAAGCGATGAAAATCGAAAATGGAACGCTCAGTTGTGACCGTGTTGTATCTGCCGGACGCGAACACTACGAAGCACCGCTTCCGGCAATTATTACCGTGCGCGATGGTTTAAATATTCCACGGTATCCATCGGTGCCGGGCCGCATGCAAGCTCGTAAAAAACCCATTGATATGAAAAAGATGCAAGCCCATGTGCCAAAGTTAGAGAAGTTATATCTGACTGTGGCTCCGTCAAAAAGTACCGGCGCCGAAATATTGGGTAAAGGCGTTGAAGCAGTTCCGGCTTTAGTTGAAATATTAAAGAAGATAGGGACCATTTAATGATTCTTGTACTTATTGACCATGATAGAGGCGAGCTAGATCAATTATCACTTCAAGCATTAACTGCCGCCCGTAAATTAGGGCAAGAAGTTGAAGCCATCGTTGTTGGCAAAGATGGCGCATCACTTGCAACCATTGTTGGTCAATATGGCGCAAAAATTTTGCATGTTGCAGCACACGCAGATCTAACTGATTACACACCAATGGCTTCAGGCCGTGCGCTCAAGGATCTAGTTGAAAAACTAAAGCCCGCTGCTGTCTTAGCTGCTGGAAGTCCGCGCGGTAACGAACAATTAGCGCACTTAGCCGCTTTCTTGGATCTGCCAATGGCAGCTGAATGTTTCGAAATTTCACTAAGTTCAAGTGCCGATTCACCTCACAAGGTATCTCGTTCACGCTGGGCTGGTAATTTAATTGAAGATGCACATGTTTATTCACAATTACTGATTGCAACGATTGTGGCTTTTTCCACCGAGCCTGAAAGTGCAGCTGGCCCCGCTGCCAGCATTGTGGAATTTGCGCCATCGCTTACACCAAGTGATACTCAAGTTCGAGTTATGAGTCGCGATGCAGGCGATACAGGTGGTGGTGTAACTCTTGCCGATGCCAAAGTTATTATCGCTGGCGGTCGTGGCGTTGGTGGTTCAGCGGGCTTTGCTAAAATTGAAGAACTTGCAAATCTTCTTGGTGGCGCCGTTGGCTGTTCGCGCGTTGTAACAAGTTCAGGTTGGCGCCCGCATAAAGAGCAAGTTGGACAGACCGGAACTAAAGTTGCACCAGATCTTTATTTGGCTGCCGGAATTTCTGGTGCCATGCAACATATTGCTGGAATGAAAAACAGCAAAACAATTATTGTCGTTAATACTGACCCAGAGGCGCCAATTTTTAAATATGCAGATTACGCAATCATTGGTGATTTGCACCAGATCCTGCCCGCACTAACCGCAGCAATACGAGAAGCAACACGAGAGGCAAAGGCGTAAAAATGACTGATATAGATATCGCACAAAAAGCAGTAATGAAACCGATTATTGAAATTGGTAAATCTCTTGGTATTGATGCAATCCACCTTGAGCCATATGGTCATTACAAAGCCAAAGTTTCGCTAAAGTATTTAGATTCATTGCCAAAACGCGATAAAAGTAAATTAGTTTTGGTAACTGCGATTAGTCCAACACCAGCAGGTGAAGGCAAGACAACCACAACAGTTGGTTTAGGCGATGCGCTCAAGCACATAGGTGAAGATGCCATAATTTGCTTGCGCGAGCCATCTCTGGGACCGATTTTTGGTATGAAAGGTGGTGCTGCTGGTGGCGGTTATGCCCAAGTAGTACCCATGGAAGATATTAATCTGCACTTTACTGGTGATTTTAATGCAATTGCATTGGCCAATAATTTATTGGCAGCCCTGCTCGATAACCATATTCATCATGGCAACGCACTTGCCATCGACGTTCGCCGTGTTACATGGAAGCGCGTATTAGATATGAATGATCGCGCGCTGCGAGAAATTGTTGCCTCATTGGGCGGAGTCGGCAATGGAGTTCCACGCATTGATGGCTTTGACATTGTGGTTGCCTCGGAAATTATGGCAATTTTTTGTCTGGCAACTTCGATAGAAGACCTTAAAGCACGGATTGGAAGAATAGTCGTTGCTTACACTCGCGAAAAGAAACCTGTTCTTGCAAGTGATCTCAATGCACAGGGTGCTATGACAGTTATTCTCAAAGATGCTTTCCAACCTAACTTGGTGCAGACTCTCGAAAACACTCCAGCAATTATTCATGGCGGCCCATTTGCAAATATTGCCCATGGTTGTAACTCGATAGTTGCAACAACTTCGGCACTTAAACTTGCTGACTATGTGATTACTGAAGCAGGTTTTGGCGCAGATCTTGGCGCAGAAAAATTCATAGATATTAAATGTCGCAAAGCCGGGATTGCACTATCGGCCGTCGTACTAGTTGCCACAATTCGCGCACTTAAATATCACGGTGGGGCAGATTTAAAGACAATCACCGTTGAAAATCTGGCAGCTCTTGAAAAAGGAATAGTAAACTTAGAGCGCCATGTTAAGAACATACGCGATGTTTATAATTTGCCACTTGTAGTTTCCATTAACCATTTTACAAGTGATACCGATGCTGAAGTGGAATTACTTCGAAAGAAAGTCGAAGCCATGGGGGTAAAAATTGTTCTTGCAACCCATTGGGCAGATGGTGGGAAAGGGGCTATAGATTTAGCCCATGCAGTCGTGGAACTCTGCAAAGAGCCTAAAAAAATGACTTTTGTCTACCAAGACGAGGATACTTTATGGGAGAAAGTAAACGCCGTTGCCACCAAAATTTACGGCGCATCGGGCGTCACGGCCGATTCAAGGATTCGGGCAAAGTTAGCCGAGCTGCAAGAGGCTGGATATGGACGCTTCCCAATCTGTATTGCAAAGACACAGTACTCATTCTCTACCGATGCTGCCCTTCGTGGAGCACCGAGTGGGCATTCCCTAAATATTCGTGAAGTTCGTTTATTGGCAGGAGCAGAGTTTATTGTTGTGATTTGTGGTGAAATTATGACTATGCCAGGTTTACCGAAGGTTCCGTCGGCAGAGCGTATGGATTACATCGACGGGAAAGTGATTGGACTCTTCTAAATGAAATTTCCAGCATGGTCAAAAGAAGCGCACCCGACTATTTAACGATGTAGACCGAAAGAAATTATCTCCGATAGTTCTTAAAGCAATGGAGCTGGAATTAGCTAAGTAATTCTAGTAATTGCTTTTCTAGTCCACTCTCACCAACAACTTGAATCTCAAGTGGCAATTGGATGAGTGCTGCAGCTTCACGAGCAAGTACTTCTAATTCGGGAGTTGGATTTTGTGCCAACCAGATGACTTGGTTGTAATGTTGAAAATAGTCATCGCGCAATTCTGGGTGTTTAGCTAAGCCAAGTTCAACCATAACGCTGCGCTGGAAACTTTTGACAAGAAAATCTGTTAAAAAATAGGTTCCTGCATCTTTTTCCATAATAGAGGCGATTTCTTTTTCCCCAGCAAAAATGTCATAGCAGTGATTTCCACCCAAGCGCTTGATTCCGTATCGCACGATAACAGCATCGAGTGCGCCATAAGTGCCACAGTCAGCATATGCCACAACAATTTTGGAATGCTTATCTTTAATTTCTATTAGAAGAGTTTCAACCTCGCCCGCAATTTTTGCAGGCTGATTGTGCAGCAAAGGTGGGAGAGGATAGATAGTTAAATCCAAGTTTCGCAAAGATTGGATTGAAGCAACATGTGTGGCAATCGCGCCGCAAGCAATAACTCCGATGTTCATGGCGCTACTTTGGGAATGAGAGGCGCTCAAAGAAGCGATCGTTGAAATCTGAGCGATCCGATAATTCGATGTAATCAATTTCATCTAGCAGCGTCTTTGCACCATTGCGCTCTTGAGCCGAAAGCAAGACCATTTTCGCGCCTTCACCAGCGACATTTCCAGCCGAAACTATCCGCATTACCGGCAATTTTGGCACTAAGCCAATTTTAATTGCTGATGCTGGCGATAGATAAGAACCAAATGAGCCAGCTAGTAAGACTTGCTGAATATCGCTTTCAGTAACGCCAAATTCATCCAGTAATAAATCCCAACCTGTTGCAATCGCTGCCTTTGCAAATTGTAATTCACGCACATCACGCTGGGTTAAAAATACCGAATCATTGGCATCGCCAACTTCAGCGCTCCATGAAAGTACGAATACCCGCTCACCTTCGCGAGTTACCAGGCGTGAATGTAACTGTGGTGAAATTTTTTTTGCTTCTTCATCAGAGACAAAACGACCAGAGTGATCCAGTAAGCCAACTTGGACTAGAACCGCACATGCATCGACTAAGCCCGAGCCACAAATTCCAATTGCTTTGGTATCTTCAATAGTTCCAACAACAATTTCACCATCAATAATTTTTACAGTCTCAATTGCACCCGCTGCTGCGCGAACGCCACACTTAATGGAAGCGGCTTCAAAGGCAGGTCCTGCAGGGGCAGCGGTAGCTAAAATTCTTTCACCATCGCCTAAAATAATTTCGCAATTTGTGCCGATATCGATAAATAATCTAAGGCGTTTGTCACGATCCATTCCAGATGCAAGTGCGCCAGCCACAATGTCGCCACCGACATATGCTCCAAGTGATGGCATGATCAAAGCTTTTGCGCGTGGATGAATTGAAATTCCTAATTCGATTGCTTGGACATCTGGAAATGACGCGCTGGCCATAATAAAGGGAGCAACTCCTAGTGGTTCTGGATCAATTCCCAATACTAGTTGAGTCATCGTTGCATTTCCTGCTAGTGCAACTTCATAAACATGCAAAGGATTTATGCCCGCTTCTGTGCAAACTTCATCGGTTAATTGCGCCAAAGTCTGCTGGGCTAAACTACGTAATTTATCGAGAGCAGCAGGATCCATCATCGTTGCACTAATGCGTGAAATTACATCGGCCCCAAAAGGTTGCTGCTTATTAAGCATAGATTTAACTGCCATTGGCGTGCCAGATTCCAAATCTAACAATGTGGCAACCACGGTTGTTGTGCCTAAGTCGTATGCGATTCCATAGCGAATTGCAGTTGTATCGCCGGCTTCAACATCGATTAATTCTTGATCTACAAAAACGGCAGTTACTTTATAATAAGAAGAGCGTAAAACTCGGGGTAGGTTACGCATTGCATCAAGTGATACTGTGGCTTCGATATCTTCGATGGCATCAAATAGGCGCACAATGTCGGTACGCTGGTCATGCAGAGATGGTTCTTCTAATTCAACGTAGCGTTTTTGTACGGCAGGTCGCAAAATAACTTGCCGGCCAACACCAACGGTGGCTGCTTTTGGTCGAGTTGTAAGTGGTGGCACTTCGATAGTCGTATTGCGATTTGCTCGCACTAGACAGGCTAAACGCCAACCATCTTTGATTTCGCTTTCAGTAAATGCACGAAAATCTAATTTGGAAGGTTCAATGTCGCCATCGGTAATCTTGATGCGACATTTTTTACATGTTCCATAACCACCACAAGTCGAATCAATTGCAACACCATTCCAAGAAGCCGCATCAAAAGCGCTAACTCCAGTAGGAACAGTTACTGCGCGCTCACTTGCAAGACTGCCATCTTTTTCTAAAATTCGAAAAGAGAGTTTGATGCGACCGATTCCGTCATGCGCTGGAACAAGTGAAGGATCAAGCTCTTTTTTACTAATATCAAGCCTGCGCTTTCTTGGCCTCTTCTGCGCGCCAACGTGTAATCCAATTGGCACCCCAAGGATCAAGGCCCAGTAATAGATCAGCAGCGCGTACGGATTCAACGATTCTAGGTGTTCGTGCATCCATAACAGCAGAGGTTAAACCATGCGACATGGCAGCAGGTAAGAATGCTGAATTAAGCGCATGGCGATTAGGCAGGCCAAATGTAGTATTTGATGCACCAAGGGTCATATTCAAACCCCACTTCTCGCGGATTAAATGAATAGTTTCTAGCGTAATTTTTACAGCTTCTGGGTCCGCGCCAACTGTCATTGCCAATGGATCTATTACTAAGTTTTCCAAAGAGATTCCGTGTTTTTCTAAGGTGCGCATAATTTTCTCTGTAATCACCATGCGCTCTTGCGCTGTTGCTGGAATCCCAGTTTCATCATTTGGCAGAGCGATAATTGCGGCGCCATGTTTTTTAATTAGCGGCAAAATTAATTCCATACGATCATCTTCACCAGTCATACTGTTAACCAGTGCTTTACCTTGGTAGACTTCAAGTCCTGCTTGGAGGGCTTCAATGACAGATGAATCAATACAAATAGGAAGGTCCGTAATTCCTTGAATCATTTTTATCGCTGCTGCAAGGAGTGTTGGCTCATCGGTTAGTGGCACACCCATATTTACATCGAGCAGGTCGGCGCCGCCTGCAACTTGAGCGTGGACATCGGTTGCAATTGCAGAAAGATCTCCAGCACGTAACTGTTCTTGAAACTTCTTGCGCCCGGTGGGATTGATGCGCTCACCAATAATACAAAATGGTTGGTCGTGCCCAATAGTTACTGTCTTTGATGCGGACTTAATTATTGTATGCATGGGCAAGGCTCCTAATTATTTGGTTTGCGTCCGAGATCAGACATTAATCTAACGAGTGTTTCATCATGACGGAAATCTGTGATATGTAGGCCACGAACTCCTGGTAGAGCAAGTGCTTCTTGGCATTGCTGGAGCGCCAATTTATAGGTGGCCTCGCCTTGGTCAGCAGATTTTTCCACTCTTTCAATTACTTCACGCGGTACATCAATTCCTGGAACTTTATCGTTCATATAATTTAGGGAGCGTGCACTTTTAACCAACATGATAGTTGGAAGCAAGTGCAACTCTGGAACTGTTTCGGCAACCCCTTTGCAAAACTTCTCCAACCGATCTGGCTGATAACCGATTTGTAATTGTAAATATTTTGCTCCTGCGCGCGCTTTTTTCAAGGCACGCTCAATTCGGTAATCGTGTGGAGGGGCGTATGGATTTTCAACTGCGCTAATATAAAAATTAGGCGCTGGGTTTAATTTTCGCCCTGATAAATATGTGCCGTTATTTAGCACCGAAGCCACATTAATTGCTTGTGGGCCATCTAAATCAAAGACCCGGCGAGCCTCTGGCTCATCTCCCGCAGTTACATCATCGCCAGTAAGGAGTGAGATATTTTGGATTCCATGAAGGTTTGCTCCAGCCATATCTGATTGAATTGCAATGCGGTTTTTATCACGACAAATAATTTGCATAATTGGTTCAAGACCATGCATCTTCATCGCAATTGCAATTGAAAGATTTGAAGCATGGGCATGAGCTGATGTGTTATCAGTTGCGTTTACTGCAATAAACCAAGGGGATAGGCGTTCAACGTTTCTTTTAACCGCATCCATTCCGCCACTATCAAGACTTGGAAATTCTGCAGTAAAAACTAACTCATTAGTATTTTCTAGCGCTTCGCGAAGTTTAGACATTCTCGTTTGCTTTCCAACCGGCCGGAACTTGCCTGTCGCGTTTTGTAATTAAATTAATCCAAGACGAAGTTCCTTGCAATTGCATATCAACGGGCGGGCGCAAGTCGTTGTAATGATCGCGCCATGATTGCGGCAGCGGCAACGATTCTTTTCGCTCGTATGCCTTAACCCAAATACATTGCATTTCAGGTTTTACTTCACAATTACCATCTTCGCGAACGCCACCGCAAGGACCATTGCGCATAGTTTTTGGACAAGTCATTGGGCAGACCATTCCAGTTGAATGTAAAACACATTGACCGCACATGCGACAGTCCCATATGGGTTTTTTTAGCGCATGTTCGATTAAGGGAAGCAATTTAGGCATTAAGTAGCGCGCGTTTCTTTTGAATCAAATCTTTTGCTACTCGCACGGCGGTGGATGCATCGGCTGCAAAACCATCTGCTCCAACAACGTCGGCATATTCTTGAGTAACAGGTGCCCCACCAACCATGATAATTACTTTGTCGCGCAAGCCAGCTTTAGTAATTTCGTGGATATTGACTTTAAACATCGGCATTGTTGTTGTTAAGAATGCCGACATTCCAACAATGTCAGGTTGGTGTTCAATAATTGCTGCAACGAATTTTTCAGGTGCGGTTTGAACGCCAAGATCGATAACTTTAAAACCTGCGCCCTCCAACATAATATTGACTAAGTTCTTACCGATATCGTGGACATCGCCTTTTACTGTCCCCATCACGTAGGTACCAATAGTTTGAGCCCCAGTTTCAGCAAGCAGCGGGCGCAGTAGATTTAGCGCACCAGACATGGCTTTACCAGCAATTAGCATTTCAGGAACAAAGTAATCGCCACGTTCAAATCGTGCGCCAACTTCTTCTAGCGAAGGAATCAAGGCTTCAAAGAGGATTGCGCTAGGTGTCATACCTTCGGCCAAACCCTGTTGTGTTAGTTCGAGTACGGCAGGGGCATTTCCAACCAGTGTTTGCTCAAAGAGGGCTTTGATTATCTCTTCATGTGTCATGCTGCGCCGACCTTTCTTTTCTTTTGTGGTTTGCTACTTAAGTTGTTAGCTTGTAAATCTTCTACTTTAGAGATAATCATTTTGCCAATTTCACACAGCGATTTTTGATTAAGACGCGAAGATGGACCCGAAACCGAAATTGCACCAATGACGCGACCATCTAGTTCGCGAATAGGGGCCGCTACGGCAACCAACCCAATTTCTAGTTCATCAATAATTATTGCGAAACCATTTTTGCGAACTTGTTCTAATTCTTGCAACAGACGAACCCGCGAAGTAATAGTTTTTTCGGTTAAGCGCTCCAAGCGGCCAACGGGAATTGGAACGGTGGAATAAGCAAGCAGAATTTTTCCAAGCGCCGATGCGTGATAAGGAACTTGTTTGCCAACCCAATTTGTTGCGCCTAATAAATATTGGCCATCGACTTGGTCGATTAGGCTGATAAAACCATTTCCAGGAATTGCCAGATTTGAAGTCTCACCCGTCTTAGCTGAAAGTGTTTCCAAAATAGGGCGCATGCGAGTGACCAGAATCGAATCTTGATTTTGCTCGCGCGCAAAAGATGTAAGTATGTGTCCTGCTAAAAATGCGCCATTGCGATCTCGTTGAATTAAACCTTGTCGCTCAAGGGCAGCAAGAATTCGCGAAGTTGTGCTCTTAGGTAAATCGTGCGCTTTGGCAAGTGCGCTGAGATAAAGAGGTGTTGTCGCTCCCAAAATATTTACAAGCAAAGTACTCGCCCGGTCAACGGCTTGGGTGCCGGTAGCGAGTTCATTTTTGCTCATGCTCTAAGGTTCCTAAAAGGTTTCATAATATGGAACGCTTGTTCCATCTTCCTAGCGTATTCTCGTGAGATGCTATCGGTCAAGAGCCACACTCAGGAGGTTTGACGTGTTTGAGAACAAGATGCCGCGCTATGAGATTTTGAGCCAAGAATCTATGGCCATCTTAACTAAGGGTTGGCGACGCATCGTTTCGGAAATCGGTATCGAGTTTATGAGCCCGTGGGCAGTAGATATGTTGCGCGAAGCAGGGTGCGAAGTAATTGGTGAAAATGTTAAGTTCGATCCTGATTGGATTTTGGCGCAAGCAGCAAAAGCCCCACGCGAATTTGATTTACGCGCTCGCAATCCAAAAAACAATGTGCACATTGGTGGTGATTACATGGTCTTTGGTGGAGTTTACGGTCCACCATTTGTTCGGGAAGGCGATGTTCGCCGCGATGGTTCATTTAAAGATTATGAAAATTTTTGCAAACTAGCACAATCATTTGATGCCCTCGATAGCGTCGGTGGGGTCGTATGCGAACCAAATGACTTATCGCTTGACTCACGACATTTAGATATGGCATTTGCTGCAGCAACACTTACCGATAAATTCTTTATGGGCAATGTTGTAACACCCCAAAATGCAAAAGATGTAATCGCAATGGCTGAAATCATCCATGGTGGCCGAAAAGCCATCGTTGACACACCAGTACTTATCTCACTTGTAAATTGTAATTCACCACTTCGCTGGGATGATCGTATGTTGGATTCTTTGCGTGAATACGCTTTGGCCGGTCAGCCAGTAGTTCCAACACCATTCTTACTTATGGGTGCAATGAGTCCAGTAACAATTCCTGCATCGCTGGCACAACAAATTGCAGAAGCCCTAACTGGAATTGCGCTCGCTCAATTAATTAATCCCGGAACTCCTGTTGTCTTTGGTTCATTTCTTTCCAATATTGATATGCAATCGGGGTCGCCTCAATTTGGCACACCTGAATCAGGAATTGGTTTGCTCTGCACTGGTCAAATTGCACGCAGTTTTAACTTGCCATTTCGTGGTGGTGGGGGACTTAACTCATCACAAACAGTTGATGCACAATCTGCTTATCAAACAATGATGACCATGATGCCAACATTTTTAGCCGGAACTAACTGGGTAATGCACACTGCTGGCTGGCTGGAAGGTGGACTGGTCTCTTCTTATGACAAATTCGTTGTCGACATTGAAATTTTGCAAAGTTTAATGGTTGAATTCACACCACTTGAATTCAACGATGAGTCTCTGGCATTTGATGCCCACCTAGAAGTTGGTCACGGTGGCCACTTTCTAGGGGCAGCACACACAATGGAGCGTTTTCGAAATTGCTTCTATCGACCATTTCTCACCAATAGCGATAACTACGAGCGCTGGAAGCGCCTAGGTGCGCGCGATACCCGCGCTCGCGCCGAAGAAATTTGGAAAAAGAAGTTGGAAGAGTATGAAAAGCCTGAAATGGATGCCTCAATTCTTGAGGGCTTAACCGACTTTGTTGCAAAACGTAAGAGTGAACTAGATTAAGTAAATGCATCCAAGCACGCTCTACATAAATGGTAGGTGGCGTGCTGCAAGTGATGGCGGTGTACGCGAAATTCGCAGTCCGCACGACGGTTCACTCGTTGCCCAAGTTTCAGAGGCAACACCAAATGATGCACGTGATGCAATCAAGGCTGCCCGCGAATCTTTTGACGCCGGAGTTTTCTCCTCGTGGAGTATGAAGGCTCGTTGTGACTTAGTTTCCAAGATTGCAGATTTACTTGATCGTGATTGCGAAATAATTGCCGCCCTAGAAAGTGGCGATACCGCTAAAAGATTAATTGAAGCGCGCTATGACGTTGCCGATGTTGCTGCAACTTTTCGCCATTTTGCAAAGTTGGGCCTTACTCTTAGCGACCGCAGCGTAGATGTTGGTTCTGAAAATATAACAAGTAAAATTACCCATGAAGCCGTCGGTGTCTGTGCACTTATTGGTCCTTGGAATTATCCACTTTTACAAATTTCTTGGAAAGTTGCCCCAGCCCTAATTGCTGGCTGTAGCTTTATTGTTAAACCAAGTGGACTAACACCAACAAGCGCGATCTATTTAATGAAATTATTGGAGGAGGCTGGAACGCCAGCAGGTGTCGCAAATTTAATTCTAGGAGCCGGAACAATCGCCGGCGCGCCACTGATCCAAGACCCCAGAGTAGATTTTGTTTCTTTCACAGGTGGATTAGTAACCGGAAAGGCAATCATGGCAACCGCGGCACAAAGTGTTAAGAAAGTTGCACTTGAATTAGGTGGTAAAAATCCTAATATTATTTTTGCAAATTCAAACCTAGATGCGGCAATTGATAACGCCGTTACCGCAGCTTTCTTGCACTCGGGTCAAGTCTGCTCTGCTGGTACTCGGTTAATTGTTGAGCGAAGTATTCACGATCAAGTTGTGGATCAAATTGTAAAAAGAGCGAAGGCAATTCGACTTGGTGGTCCGAGTGACCCAGCCGCCGAAACGGGCCCATTAATTAGCAAAGCCCACTTAGAAAAAATTGAGCAATACATGAAACGAGCCATTGCCGATGGAGCAAGAGTTCTAACTGGCGGTGTGCGCGATATGAGTGAGGATTTGAAAAATGGCTGGTATTTCCAACCAACGGTTTTAGATAATTGCACGACAAAAATGTATTGCGTACAAGAAGAATCTTTTGGACCAATTATGACTGTTGAAGTTTTTGATACAGTCGATGAAGCAATCAAGTTAGGTAATGACACAATTTATGGTTTATCAGGTGCGCTTTGGTGTAATGATGCAGATACTGCAAATAGAGTTGCAGCGGCGCTGCGCCACGGAACTATTTGGATAAATGATTACGGTCCTTATCGCCCACAAGCCGAATGGGGAGGATTTAAAGCATCAGGCGTTGGTCGTGAATTAGGCGAAGCTGGTTTGCATGAATACCTTGAAATAAAGCACATTTGGACTAACAATAAGCCTGCGCGTTCAGGTTGGTTTGCCGATCCACTGGAGAATTGAGGATTGAATCTATGAGTTCTTCTTCACCGATGATTTCTGTTCGAAATATATGGAAGGTTTTTGGAGCTAACGCAGATAAAATTATAGGGTCGGAAGATTCCAAACTCTCGCGCTCCGATCTGCGCGCAAAAACTGGAAACACAATTGCGGTTCGGGATGTTTCATTTGATGTAACCCCTGGTGAAGTTTTCGTGGTCATGGGTTTATCTGGTTCTGGGAAATCAACTCTTGTGCGTTGCATGACTCGACTAATTGAGCCAACATCTGGGAATTTATTTTTTGGTAACGAAGATATTTTAAAGGCCGATATTAAAAGGTTGCGTGAGTTGCGCAAAACAAAGTTTTCTATGGTTTTCCAACACTTTGGCTTACTGCCGCACCGAAAAGTCATTGACAATATTGCTTATAGCCTTGAAATCAATGGAATAAAGAAAGATAAACGTTATGCACGTGCAAATGAGGTAATCGAACTCGTTGGTTTGCAGGGATATGCGCACGCATATCCAGAACAACTCTCGGGCGGAATGCAGCAGCGCGTTGGCCTGGCGCGCGCATTAGCAGTAGATCCTGAAATTATGTTTTTAGATGAACCTTTTAGCGCTCTCGATCCACTTATTCGCCGCGATATGCAAGCCGAAGTAATTCGCTTGCATCATGAACTTGGGAAAACCATGGTCTTTATCACCCACGATTTAGCAGAGGCGGTAAAAGTAGGCGATCGCATTGCAATTATGCGCGATGGAGCCCTCGTGCAAATTGGAACACCCGAGGAATTAGTAGCAAATCCGGCCGATGAATATGTTGCAGATTTTGTCCGAGATGTTGCAAAATCGCATGTATTAACGCTTCGCTATTTAGCTAGGCCGCCAAAGCCGGGCGAAGTTTTAGATGGCCCAGAACTCGCCGCCGACACGATCATCCGTGATGCTTGCGCACTTATTGTCGATCAAATGCGACCAGTTCGTGTAACTGATAATGGCAAAGCGCTAGGAATAGTTTCAAGCGAGGATGTTTTGCGATTGATTTCTGGAGTCGCGTAAATGCTTTCGGGTTTTTTTAACAAGTTTGCAGTCAAAAAGTATCACCTATTCCTATTCCTTATTTTTGTCTGGGTTGCACTATCGCGCATTTTCCAGGGATTTGGTACTTTAGAAATACCGCTTTATCAAAATACTTCTGTTACTCATAGTTTTGGAGAAGCGGCAGCATCAATTAGAGGTAATCGCACAAAGAGCGGTGCATTTATTTACTTTTTTAATCCGATACGAATATTTATAAATGGATTTGTTGAAACAATTAGAACTCTGATTGCAACTCCTGCACCAAATTCGTTAATACCTGTAATTGGTTGGCTGGGTTTTGTTGCCTTTGTTGCTTTTCTCGTTTATGTAACAAGTAATTGGCGCACATCTCTTCTTGCAACTTCACTGCTGCTGGCATGTGGGGTGCTTGGAATGTGGACTTTCACTATGGACACACTAGCAATGACAATTGCAGCTGTTATTTTATCGCTGGCAATTGGAATTCCATTGGGAATCTGGGCTGGTATATCTGATCGTGTTTTAAAAATATTAACCCCGCTTTTAGACTTGGCACAGATTTTGCCGACCCTTGTTTATTTAGCTCCCCTTGCACTTTTCTTTTTAATTGGGACCGCTTCTGCGACGATTGCAACTATGGTTTATAGCATTCCTATCGCTATTCGAATCACATCGCACGCTATTAGAAATCTAAGTGTTCCCCCAATTGAAGCGGCAAATTCCATGGGTTCAACAACTAAACAGTTGCTGACCAAAGTTCAACTTCCTATGGCAAAACAGATGATTGTTTTAGGTATTAATCAGACCGTAATGGCCGCGCTCTCATTCGTGGTTATCGCCGCTCTGATTGGCGCCCCTGGGCTTGGAAAACCAGTTATAGAAGCTTTAATTATCAGAAATGTTGGCGAAGGATTTGTTGCTGGACTCGCAGTTGTTTTCGTGGCAATTTTATTAGATCGAAGCACAAGCGCTGCTGCCAAAGTTCAATTGAGTTTCATTCCACCATCGGCTAAAGAGGTTAAACGAAAACGCATTAAGCATGGTGTGGTGGGCTTAGTTGCGATTATTGCAATTTGGGCCTCGCGTACATTTTTGTGGGCAGCTATTTGGCCAACAAATATTAATTTATCGGAAAGTGTTGCAAGTGGTACGAATAAAGCAACCGAATGGATCACAACAAATTTCTTTTTCTTTACTGTTACTTTTAGGGATTTTATTTCTATTGCAATTTTGAATCCGTTAGAGAGTTTACTTGCCGAATCTCCTTGGTTTCTAACTATTGTAATGGTCGCAATTATTGCCTTCCTAATCGGTGGCGCACGGGTTGCTCTTTTTTCTGCCGCTTTAATGTTATTAATTGTTATTTCTGGCGTTTGGCATGATGCAATGGTGACACTGACTCAAACAATAGTTGCAACGATTTTAACAATGTCAATCGGAGTAATTCTAGGGATTTGGATTGGCAGAAGTGAGCGCGCAGATAACTTTTTGAAACCCTTTTTAGATGCTGGGCAAACTCTTCCGGCATTTGTTTATCTAATCCCGATGTTGGGTCTCTTCGGCCCCACTCGTTTTACAGCGATTGCAACTGGTATCATTTATTCGATACCAATTGTGGTAAAAATTGTTGGTGAAGGTATTAGATCAGTTCCGGTAACTATTGTTGAGGCGGCAACTGCTGCCGGATCGACAACTATGCAAATTATTACTAAAGTGCAAATACCCGCGGCGAAAAAGGCGCTTTTACTAGCAGCAAATCAAGGGATGATCTATGTTCTAGCGGTGATTGTTATTGGTGGCTTCGTTGGAGCAGGCGGACTTGGCTATCTGGTAATTGTTGGTGGCTCTAAGCCAGAATTACAGGGCAAAGGACTTGTGGCAGGACTTGCCATTCTTTTGCTTGGAGTGATGATTGATCGTATTGCGCAAGCAGGGGCGCGCAGAGCATAAAACCCAATTACACCCCAATTATTTGGGTTTTATCTCTTCCTTGCCCCCCGCCCTGCCTCATAAGATGAGGCAAGTAATTTTTACCTAAGGAGAATAAATGAGACAAAGTATTGGTAAGCGCAAAGTTGTTGTAGCCCTTGCTGCATCCCTTGCCCTAGTTCTATCGGCTTGTGGTTCAACCGCCACTAAGAGCACAGAAGCGGCATCAGGTGATTGCGGTAAATGGGGAATCGCAATGCATGCTTGGGTTGGTTACACAGCATCTGCTCAAGTTCTTGCTGAGGTTGCAAAGAAAGAATTGGGCTGCGAAATTACTCAGACAACTCTGGGAGAAGCAGGCGTCACTTATGACGCAATGGAAGCAGGATCAGTTGACGTTGTAATCGAAGACTGGGGCGGTGGCCGTTGGAAAGAATGGGTTGATCGCGCTGCAATTCAAGAAGTTGGCTCAAATGGAAACACTGGTGTAATTGGAATGTATGTTGCCCCATGGATGGTAGAAAAGTATCCAGACATTATCGATTCAAAGAATCTTAATAAATATGCAAGTCTGTTTAAGACTGCAGATTCTGGCGGTAAAGGTGCTTGGTATGAAGGTCCTCCAGGGTACACAACAATAGGCGAGAAAATGATTGCTGCAAATAAATTGAATTACAAAGCAATTTCAACAGGATCAGAGGCCGCCCTTGTAGATGTTATAAACAAAGCAGAAACTAATAAGACTCCTGCGATTTTCTATTGGTGGGAACCACAGGTTCTCTTCGCAAAATATCCAGGATTGTTAAAAGCACGTGTTAATTTCCCAGCAAATGACTGGACTGACGCTGCCTCCGCAACTGGATTGACAGATTATCCATCTTTGCCTTTGATGAAACTTGCAACAACTAAGCTGATGAATTCAGGTTCTGCATTTGCGACGTTGGTCAAGAACTTCTCATGGACAAATCCAGATCAAAACTCTGTTGCTGCCGATATTGAAGGTGGCATGGATGCTGCCGCAGCTGCACAGAAATGGATTGATGCTAATCCAGATAAAGTAAAAGCATGGCTAGGTAAGTAATACTTTAAAAAGTAGCGCCCCGTTTGGTAGGAAAATCTGCCGAGCGGGGCGCTTTTCTTTCGTTAGGATTGCTTTATGAAGAAATATGACTACATAATTGTTGGTGGTGGGTCGGCAGGAAGCGCGCTCGCTAACCGAATAAGTGCTGATGCAAAAAATAGTGTTTTAGTTCTAGAAGCAGGGCGCCGTGATTTTAAGTGGGATGTATTTATTCATATGCCAGCAGCGCTGGCTTTCCCAATCGGAAGTAGATTCTACGATTGGAAATACGAATCAGAACCTGAACCATTTATGAATGATCGCAAGATTTATCATGCACGCGGAAAAGTTTTAGGCGGTTCAAGTTCTATCAATGGCATGATTTGGCAACGCGGTAATCCTTTAGATTACGAGCGCTGGTCAAGAGATAAAGGAATGCAAAATTGGGATTATGCTCACTGTCTTCCATATTTTAAGCTTATGGAGAATTGTTTAGCTGATCCGAAAAATCCTTTTCGTGGCGGCGGCGGACCGCTGAAATTAGAACGTGGCCCGATCAAAGGCCCACTTTTTGCCGCATTTTTCAAAGCGACTGAGCAAGCTGGCTATCCGCACACCGATGATGTAAATGGCTATAAACAAGAAGGTTTTGCCGCCTTTGACCGCAATCTTTATCGTGGCCGTCGTTTAAGTGCTGCGCGAGCTTATCTTTATCCAGTAAAGAATCGTAAGAATTTAACGATAAAGACGCGCGCGATGGTTACCAAAGTAGTTTTCGAAGGCAAAAAAGCAGTTGGTGTAGAAGTAATTATCAAAGGTAAAAAGCAGATCATTTCTTCGCGTGAAGTGATCCTCTGCGGTGGTGCAATAAATACGCCACAAATTTTGCAATTATCTGGAATTGGAAATTCGGTTGATTTAGAAGCGCTAGGAATTAAAACTGTTCATCATTTGCCTGGCGTTGGTTCAAATTTACAAGATCACTTAGAGGTCTACATTCAATATTCATGCAAGCAACCCGTATCACAACAGCCATCCTTAAAACTTTGGCGCCGTCCCTTTATTGGTGCTAGTTGGTTATTTTTGCGCAAAGGCCCAGGTGCTACTAACCACTTTGAGGCAGGTGGTTTTACTCGCAGTAATAACGATGTGGCATATCCAAATTTGATGTTTCACTTTTTACCTCTTGCGATTCGCTACGACGGCACTGGTCCAAAAGGTGGGCACGGTTATCAAGTCCATGTTGGCCCAATGTATTCAGATTCGCGCGGCACAATTAAAATCAAGAGCGCGAATCCATTTGAAAAACCTGCACTTCGTTTTAATTACTTATCAACAGATCAGGATCGCCGCGAATGGGTTGAAGCAGTCCATGTGGCACGAAATATCTTGACGCAAAAAGCAATGGATCCATTTAATGGCGGCGAAACTTCCCCTGGCGCAAGTGTTTCAACAGATTCAGAAATTCTTGATTGGGTTAGAAAAGATGCTGAAACTGCGCTACACCCATCGTGTACTGCAAAAATGGGCACTGATGAACTATCCGTTGTGGATCCAGAGAGCATGAGAGTCCATGGTGTTGAAGGCTTACGTGTCGTTGATGCATCGGTCTTTCCTTATGTAACAAATGGAAATATTTACGCCCCAGTAATGATGGTAGCTGAAAAAGCGGCAGATTTAATCCTTGGAAACCCCCCATTGCCACCAGAGAATATCGAGTTTTACCGCCATGGAAAATGATCAATTGGCACCATCAGCAATTGCGAAAGTAAAGGTACAAAAAAGCGATTCTGACTCCACGACATCAGATAACGTCGTTGTTGAAGAACCACTTGAAATTCGATTAAAACAAGGTGATAAAGAAGTGCAACTTGGAATAACCATGCGCACACCGGGCGCCGATTTAGAACTTGCCGCAATGACTGAGTATTTGGAAGGCCGGCAACAAATCTTTTTAAAAACTGGTGGATTGCATGCCGCTAGATGGTAATAGATTAAGCCAGATTCACAACTCCACTTTGCGTTAATACATTTCTATATCGCACGCAATCATCCTCGCAAGCATTGCGCCAGCCTCGAGCCGATGCCCTTACCCCATGGGAGTTGAAGGCATTTATTTTTATTCGCATCAAAGGATCGATACTTAGTAACCAGGCAGCTGTATCACGTAGCTCTTGGTCTGAATCATTGATGCCGGGAATGAGTAGAAGCCGAACTTCATATAAGAGCGCGCGAGAGGCTAGAAATTTAATTGACCCTAAAACCGCCTCATGTGAATAGCCGGTGAGGGCTTCATGCTTTATTGGATCTAGAACTTTGAGATCGAGCATCACTCCATCAGTTGCCGGTGCCAGCAATTCCCAGATTGGGCGGGGAGTATTGCCATTACTGTCGATAAAAGTAGTCAAGTGCGATAATTCCGGTGTTGACTTGATAGTTTTGAAAAGCTCTTCGATGAATTCAAATTGGATAGTTGCTTCACCACCAGAGACTGTGATGCCAGATATATATGGCATTGAATTCTTAATCCGGGTAATAACTTCATCAATAGAAAGCGCTTTTGCTTTTGGAGTTTGCAGAGGAATTGTTTGTGGGTTATGACAAGCAATGCAATTAAAATTACAACCTTGCATGAAGAGAACAAAACGATTTCCTGGACCATCGACCCAGGAAAAAGGAATAACGTCAGCCGTTAAACAATGGTGAGCTTTCATGACTCATCACTCTCTTTACTTTTCTCTGGTCAACATGAGACCCAGCAACTGCGCCTGCGCCAAGAAATGTACTTGAGTGACGAGCCTCTGGCATTTTGAGTAAATCGGACTTTCGCACCAGATATCCAGTGATTCGAATAAAGTCATTATTTTCTAAATTGAACGTGAAATCTCGCATTCCAGATAAGAAAGCACCTCGGATTACATCAACAATGGCTTGCGGGTTAGCAACTGCAGTTTCATCGAACGAGAGAATATCGCTCACGCCTGATGCGAATAAATGGTGGTGACGGCTGACGGTTTTAAGATGTTGAATAAGGGCAGGCTCGGTCCCGATTGGGATACGCGTTCCTGCAGTGACATCAATATCTAAATCAATTCCCGATTGGGAGTGAAGAAACGCGCGGCCATTATTTCCTTTGCAATAGGGCATTTCAACCCTTGCCACGATATCTGCAATTGTTGAAGTGATTCGGTAAGAGAGTTCATCAGCGGTTTCGCTGTGGCCATAGAGGCCCGTGTGACCTTCACGTTCTTGTAATAGATTAACTGCTTCCGCTAAACCAAAAATGCCGAACATAGCCGAGAAATTATCAAGTGATATCAAACCCTCTCGCACTAGCCACGATGAATCAAAAAATGGTGAGACTTCTACCAGGAACTTAATGCGTGATTCCATTAACTCTCCGGTTAGCGCGATATAGCGTGGGAGTGTGGAGCTAAAAAACTCATCAACTCCGCCTTGAGTTGCCTTGACAACTTCTTTTAAATTAAGACGAACTAGAGTGTGGGAGCCACCACCAATTTTAAGTGAGTTATAGCAACTTACCGCTGCATACTTTGCTCCCAAATCTTTTTGCATCATTGGGTCATTGATGAAGTGAGGTTTACCGCAAGCAAAGACGGTTTCAACTGCATCTCGCAGATACTCATCACTTGTTAGTTCTGGGTCTACTTTCAAACTGATATTGGGCACAACTTGTAGTAATTCACGTTCCAGTTGCAAAATTATTTTCGCGACCCTGTTATATGTTGGGCTTAAATTTGTATGGGCGAAAGCATCAGGAAACATCCGATCCATAGAGATCCAAAATAGGCGTAACTTCTTATATAAATCCTCGTCTGAAACGCCGGTTATATAAGGAAGCAGTAACGTATCTAAATCACCCAGATAAACCGGATAACCTGTAATGGAGGGAGTCTGGGAATACATTATTAACAAATAGGCGATAGCTTCATCTATCTCATTAGCTGGATCGAGTTCTAGAAATTCAGAACCGATCTCCAAAACTTTCTTGTAATCGGGCAAAATATAGCGGGCACGATATGGCGCATTACCTTCATACATATCGCAAATAATTCTTTTCGCAAGAGCGATTCGACACTCATCGCTAACAGTAGGCGGTTCTAATAAATTCTCGGCCAAACCTGCTAAACCCATAACCATTTGCTTGTAGGTTAAATTGGGGTTCTTAATTAAGGTACTTATCTCCCGCAATGAAGGAATCACACCTCAGATGCTACGTTTGAAGCGTTGCCCTGTTGCCCTCAATTGCGAGTGCTGGCGCTCAGTTATGCAAATTATTTGCGTTTAGCGTAATTAGATGCGTTCGGGTAAACTCGCGCCATGAGGCAAATCGGGCAGGCCAGTTTCTTTACTCGGCGCCTTGTTATTGACTTCTGCCGTATCACATCCACATCCTGCTAATACTCTTTTAAATTCGTTTGCCCTGCGCACTATGCGCTATCCAAAACCAAACTATTTAAGGAGATTTAAGTGAAGCTTTATTCAGATATCACGCAAGTTGTTGGAAATACCCCATTAATTCGTATCAATCGAATTATGGATGGGGCGCAAGCGCACGTTTATGCAAAATTAGAATTTTACAATCCAACTCTCTCAGTAAAAGATCGCATCGGAGTTTCAATGGTTGATGCTGCTGAGAAATCGGGTGAATTAAAACCAGGTGGCACAATCGTCGAAGCAACTAGTGGAAACACTGGAATTGCGCTAGCAATGGTCGGTGCTGCTCGCGGCTACAAAGTTGTTTTAACAATGCCAGATTCAATGTCGAAGGAGCGCCGTGCGATATTGCGCGCTTTCGGTGCGGAATTAGTTTTAACTCCAGCTAGTGAAGGCATGCGTGGCTGCGTTTCCAAAGCTGAGGAAATCGGAGCCAAAGATGGCGGGGTTCTGGTGCGTCAATTCGCAAACCCGGCAAATCCTGAAATTCATCGACGTACTACCGCTGAAGAAATTTGGCGCGACACTGATGGTGAAGTAGCCGCAATCGTTGCCGGTATTGGAACAGGCGGAACGATTACTGGAGTTGGTCAAAGACTTAAAGATAAGAACCCAAAGATAAAAATTTTTGCAGTTGAACCCGCAGCCTCACCAATTCTAAATGGTGGCCAACCTAGTGGACATCCAATACAAGGCATTGGCGCTAACTTCATCCCAGAAATCTTAGATACTTCTATTTATGATGAAGTCTTAGATGCACCAAATGATGCAGCGATGACATATGCCCGCAGGGCTGCTAAAGAAGAAGGGATTCTTGTTGGAATTTCATCAGGGGCTGCGTTATGGGGTGCAGCACAAATTGCGCAGCGAGCTGAGTTTGCGGGGAAAATTATCGTGGTAATTATTCCTTCATTTGGTGAGCGTTATTTATCGACGGTTCTTTATCAAGATTTGATGGATTAAGAATTACCGTGAAAATCTTCGAAGATCTTGAAACCGCGATTAGGCGCGATCCTGCTGCGCGAAATAAATTGGAAGTGTTTTTAACTTATCCAGGCGTGCACGTCTTGTGGAACCACCGCATTGCACATTTCCTGTGGGGGGCTAAATTTAAATTGCTTGCCAGAATAATTTCGCAAGCAGGTCGCTTTTTTACTGGGATCGAGATTCACCCAGGAGCAAGAGTCGGGCGACGATTTTTTATCGATCATGGCATGGGAGTCGTGATTGGCGAAACCGCAATTATTGGTGACGATGTAATGCTCTATCACGGCGTAACACTTGGTTCGCGCGGTTATGCCAAAGGTAAACGCCATCCAACTATCGAGGATGGCGTCATCATTGGCGCAGGAGCCACGGTTCTTGGTGATATCACTATTGGTAGCGGTTCGATGATCGCCGCCAATAGTGTTATCACTAAAGATGTTGCAGCACGAACCTTGGAGTTTGTTTACCAAATTTAGTTTGCTTGACTCACAGTCGACATATTGAAATCTTTTATGATAAGTGGCGGCATGGCCGAGCGGTCAACATCACCTGCCCATTCACGCGGTTGCGTGATTTGCGTATTTCCTGCGTGGGCGATTCGCCCTAATAGTGAAATTGGAGACTCATTCCACCTGAAATTATTGACCGCGCCAATAACTTCACCGCCCTTAATTCGATATACGCCATCACGAGTTAGGCCTGTGAGAAGCAATGTAGTTGGATCGACTTCACGGATGTACCACATTGTTGTTAGTAATAAACCGTCATCAACTTTTTTCACTAAATCTTCAAGCGAGCCAGTTGCGCCATCGACGGACATAATTAGATTATTGCCCATAGGCGTAAATGGAAGTGAAGTAAATTGTGCAGATGATCTAGTCTGCACAAGAGAATCAAGTGCGCCGTCTTTTAACCAATACGTTTTCTTAATTTCGTGCCCATTATCAAAGACCGAGCTCATTGGCCCACTTGCGGTAGCAGCGATAAATGGAATTGACTCCAAGCCTCGATAAGTTGGGTCCGAATAGAGTTGAGCAGATAGATTAGAAAGTTTTTCTCCGATGCGTGTTCCGCCACCAGTTTTACTAAATACCGACCTGCCTTCTTGCGCATCGCGAGCGGCAGCGTTCCATAACATGTATGTTAAAACATCACTAACCGCACCCGATGGTAAAACCGTCTCATATTTGCCAGCAGGTAAGTCAATTTTTGTTCCTTGCCACTCCAAGCGCTGGCGAATTGCGCCATCAACTGATGCGATGGAAACGCTAGAAAAATCTCGAGTAGCTACGCCTTCCCATGTCGACCGCGAACGATTATGGGATTTTCCAGTCATCTCGATGCGGCCAGCAGGTTGGTCAAAGCGAGCTCTAATTCCGCCTTTTGAACCTATCCACGTTGTTGCGTGTGTGTGTTCGGCGTAACCGAATAATTCAATTTTATCGGCTACCGAGCGCTTAAACATCTCACCTAAATCAGGTGCAACTTTTGTGAAAATCTCTGGTCCAGTTACAGGATGTGGATCGCTCCAATTACCAAGGGCGAAATTAGTCGCAAGCTCCATTGCATCTTCGGCTTTGCCCGCATTTTTCGCTGCAGTCAGAGCTTCTTGCACAATTGCATCGATATCGGCAATTGAAACATCACTCCTACTTACTGCACCTGCTGCCATACCACCAGCTAAGGCCAGAAAAGCGATGACGGTAACGCTGCGTTCTTTAATTACGCCATTAGTTGTAAGAGTGCTATTTGCCCAACGTAAATTTGCTTGGCTTTTATCGTTAATAATTACAACGCAATCATCAAAGTGCGCAGCTTGTGTGATTCTTTCAATTAATTCTTGCGCAGAAATCATGCACCTGCCTCCGCAACTGTGTTAAGAATATTTACTTTCTCGAAAATTGCTGCAGGACAACCGTGGCTTACCGCTGCGACTTGTCCGGGCTGACCTTTACCGCAGTTAAAAGCACCACCAAGAACATAAGTAGATGGTCCACCAACTACTTTCATTGAGCCCCAAAAATCTGTAGTAGTTGCTTGATAAGCAACATCTTTAACTTGCCCAACAATTTTTCCATTCTTAATGCGATGGAACTGTTGGCCAGTAAATTGGAAGTTATAGCGCTGCATATCTATTGACCACGATTTATCTCCGAGAATATAAATTCCATCATCTATGGATGCAATCATGGAATTTAAATCAGGACCTTTTGGATCAGGCTGGAGTGAGACATTGGGCATTCGCTGAATTGGAACATGGGCAGGAGAGTCGGCAAAAGCACAGCCATTACTGCGATTTTGGCCAACGCGTGAGGCAATGCGTCGATCGGTTTGATAGCCAACTAGAACCCCATCTTTAATGATCTCCCATTGCTGAGCTGCAACACCCTCATCGTCATAGCCCACCGTGCTTAAACCATGTTCGGTTAAACGATCGCCCGTAACGCTCATTAATTTTGAGCCATATTGCAGTGTATTTAATTTATCAACGGTGGCAAAAGATGTTCCTGCATAGTTTGCCTCATATCCAATTGCTCGATCTAATTCAGTTGCGTGGCCAATCGATTCATGAATGGTAAGCCATAGATTTGATGGATGGATGAGTAAGTCATATTTGCCAGGTTCAACGCTAGGTGCGGCAACTTTTTGGGCCAAAATTGTTGGCAACTCATCAATTTCGCTATCCCAGTTATAAATATCGTTTCGCATCCACTCCCAACCAAAACCTGCTGGTTGTGCCAAAGTGCGCACCGATTCAAAACCATAATCCCCAACCGATATTGCCTCAATCTGTGTTTGTACTCGAACTCTTTGCTGAGTCGTACTGGTGCCATGTGAATCGGCATAATGTTTTTGTTCTTTAACAAACATGGTGCGTGCACTCACATGGTTGACAGATTTTGAGGCAAGTAATTTTGAACTCAGCGTTGCAAGGCGATCTATTTTTTCGGAATCTGAAACGCTAAATGGGTCTATTTCATATGAGGAAACCCAAGTTTTATTTGCATAAACTGGTTCTGGTGCAAGGGCAACTTCCTCTGTTGCAAGTGGTTTACTTGTCTTGGCCATGGCAACTGCAATCTGGGCTAATTCTTGTGCGCGCTTGGCGCTAACTTCAGGAGCCGATGCAAAACCCCAAGCGCCATTTACAATGACTCGAACTCCAAGGCCCATTAACGAGCCATCATTTTGTGTTTCGGGTTTGGCATCACGCAACTGCAATAAACCGGTGCGCGTGCGCTCGATTCGAACATCAACATGTGTTGCCCCTAGCGATTGCGCGGTAGAAATTGCGGCATCGCATGTCGGAGACAGCGGCAACGCTAGAAAATCGGCATCTACATTTTTATTAGAACCCATGGTAAGTACCCTAGGGTATCTCTATGGGTTGGCAAAAGGTATGAGGTTAGGCAAGTCATACCGAAAACTCTGGTGGGCTACGGCGATTTCTAATTTAGGCGATGGCGTTGCAGCAGTTGCTTATCCCTGGATTGCATCAGCAGTTACTCGCTCGCCTTTACTTATTGCAATTGCCGCGGTTGCCTCACAATTGCCGCGGTTAATTTTTACTTTACCGGCCGGCGTTATTACCGATCGTTTTGATCGCCGCAAAATAATTGTCGCGATGGACCTTTTGCGCGGCGGCCTGACACTTTTTGTGGCTTTTGCGGTGTTATCAAAATCTCATGAACTTCCAAATCTTAACGATTTAAAGTCTCTGACAGGTGTCCAAACCAATGTGGCGCTCTACTTAGTCATTATTTTTACTGCTTTCCTCTTTGGTATGGCTGAAATTTTGCGAGATAACACTGCGCAAACTTTGATGCCATCCATTGTCGAGGACGAGAATCTGGAGAAAGCTAACGGGCGTATGTGGTCGGCCGAATCGCTGACTAATTCCTTTATTGGTCCACCACTTGGAAGTCTTTTAATTGCGGTTGCAATATTTCTGCCAGTTTTCTTTAATGCTGCAACTTTCTTTGTTGGAGCAGCACTTATTGCCTCTATAACTAATACCTTAAAACCTCTCTCTCAGCCAAAGAGCGAAAGCAAAATTAATTTCCGTGCCGAAATTAAGGAGGGTTTTTCTTGGCTTTGGAAACATGAATTACTCAGACCCTTGGCTATTATTGCGGGTTCCGTCAATGGTGTTATATCCATAATTGGCGCAACTTCTATTCTCTTCGCCCAAGAAGTTCTCCACACAAGTGTTTTAATTTTCGCAATTTTGGGAACTGCTGGAGCAGTTGGCGGCATCTTGGGCGGCACCCTTGGACCAAAACTTGCCGCTAAAATTGGAAGTGGGTCAGCCATTACTTTGGCACTAATTGTTATGCCTGCAACTGTATTAATTATTGGCCTTATGGACCATTGGTATTTTGTCTGGGCGCTCACCGCAGCATTAACTTTTGTAGCAGTTCTAGGGAACATTGTAATCCTCTCGCTTCGTCAGCGCATTATTCCTGCCCACTTATTAGGTCGGGTCAATAGTGTTTATCGCTTATTTGCGGGGGGATCCATGCCAATTGGAGTGTTGATTGGGGGAGTACTTGTGACAGTGAATGCACATTTTATGTCTCGCGAGTGGGCGCTTCGCTCCTCATACCTAGTTGCGGCGGCGCTCGGATTTATTATTTTGGTTATAGCTGCCCCAAAATTGACTACTGCCAAAATAGAGGCCGCCAGAGGAAATCCTAAAATTAACCCGTCTGACTAGTCTTGTAAGGAAAATTCTTTACCAAAGAGTTATAAAGCCGTGCATGGCGCGGCTCACTGTTCCTTGCCACAACTTCATTTGTAGGGCAGACTCACGCTACAAAAGGTCAGGATGCGGAGTAGGTCGACTCTCCACAACTGTGCCTTATTCACCCTCAAGGAGGATCTATGAAGTTTTCACATAGCGCAAAATTTGCGTTGGCAACTGCAGCATCAGCGGCGTTGGCAGTAGCTCTGCTAACACCGGCGCAAGCTGCAAAACATTCGACTGTCGTTATTCACGAGGTAAACTCATTGACATCGTTTAATCCCGGACAGCCAGATACCAATCTAGTTACCAATGGTGTAGTTATTTATCTTTCTCGCTCTGGATTTCAATACTACGATGACAGTAAAAACCTTATTAGGAACACAAGATTTGGTTCTTTCAAGATTGTAAAGAATAGTGCAACAGATTTGCGTGTCCAGTACACAGTTGCTCCAGGCCGTGTGTGGTCAGATGGAACACCAATTACCGGTGTAGATCTCTTGATGTCACATGTGCTTTCTAGCAACGAGTATTCAAAAGCTGCAGGTATCGGCGATCCGATGAATAAAACAGCTGTTCCGGCTTTTGATTCAAACGGTTACAGCGGAACATACAGCGAGAACATTGTTGGAGATCCAGTACTTTCAGCTGACAAGATGTCAGTTACCATTCAATTCAGCAAGAAGATTGCAAACTGGGATCTCTACGGTCCTGGACCATTTCCAGTCCACGCCCTTACGTTGATCTCTGAAGGAAAGAATGCACTGGGCTCAGTAAATGAGAATGTGGCGGCACGTGATCGCTTCTTGGCTGCTTTCAATTCAAAGAACACTGCAGTCCTAAAGGCCATGGGTAAGGTTTGGTCAGAGGCCTACGACATCACTGAAGTTAATGCTGGGACTAACCCACTCCTATTTGTTGGCAACGGTGGATTCTTAGTTAATAGCGCAGTAAAAGCGTCATCTGTAACAATGAAGATGAACCCTAAGTACAACTCAGGTCCAGTGTTAACCGGATCAATTGACACAATAATCTTGAGGTTCATCTCTGATGGAACAGCAGCAGCACAGGCGCTTGCAAATGGCGAGATTGATATCTACGCAGGACAGGCAACAGCTGATGGTGTGGCTGCTCTGAAGAAGATTTCAGGTGTGATCGTTAAGGGTGGCATTCAGTCATGCTATGAGCACTGGGACCTTCGTGTTGGAGAAGCTCCAGGCCAGCCAGTCTATACCGGAGTATTTGCAGGAGCTAAGGGTAGGGATATGCGTAGGGCATTCCTACTTTCAGTTCCTCGTGAAGAAATCGTTGAAAAGTTGATTCGTCCAATTAACCCTGCTGCAATTGTGCTGGGTTCAGGAATCATGGCGCCAGGTCAAGAAGGCTATGACCGTCTTGTTGCAAACAACGGTTCTAGCTACTACGTTGGCAATCAAGATGTTCTGAATGCAAAAGCACTTCGCTTAGTAAGGCAGAGTTTCCCAAATGCAAGCCCAAGCAACCCAGTGGATGTCAAGGTGCTTGTTCCAGGAAATAATGCTCGTCGTGCTGCGGAGTTCGCACTTGCAAAGGCAAATGGACTTAAGGCAGGGTTTAATCTAATTGGAGATGTACAAGCATCATGGTCTCCAAGGATTCAAAACACAGAGTATGACGTGAAGTTCTTTGCATATTGCTCGACTGCGGTTGTACAGACCGCCGGCGATGGACTTTTCAAGCTTGGTGGAGCAAACAACCGTGATGGCATTAACTTCCCTCAAATTGATGTACTTTTCAATAAATTGCAGGTACCAATGTCTCCCAGGAGCGTGGTAACAACGCTAATCTCAATAGAGCGCATCATCCATGCTGAAGGTCTCACAATACCGGTGTTCCAGTTCCCAGCGGTAACTGCCTATAACAAGGACCTCAAGGGCGTAAAGCCTGCTCCATTGTCACCAACCATAGTGTGGAACTACTGGGAGTGGGGATACTAAAAAATAGCCTGAACTTTTAGGCTATTACCTCTACTCGAAATTGAGTAGAAAATCTGTAGTAAGCGAGTGGCATCTGGTTTCGAAACCAGATGCCACTCGCGCTACGATACGCACAAGTTTTGGGTTTAACTTCAAAAGTACCTTGCAAGGGAGTATAAAATGCTGAGCTACATCATGCGCCGAATCGGCATTTCTATAGTGATTCTCTTCGGTTCAAGTTTCTTGGTCTACAACTTGGCTGCCTATGCAGGCGATCCGCTACAAGATTTGCGCCTTAGCACTGATGACACTGCTCGCCAGCAGATAATTGCTTTGACCAGAAATCTGCAACTCGATGTGCCGCCCCCAATTAGATATTTTTTGTGGCTTAAAGGCCTTTTGGGGGTATTTGTGGGAAAAGCGAATCTTGGCATGACTCGAGATGGTTTATCCGTTCAAACAGAGTTGGCATATGCAATTCCGGTGACTTTGCGACTTGTTTTGGTTGCCACAATCACCGCATTGCTCTTTGGATTGGCCTTGGGAATTATCTCAGCGCTGCGCCAGTACAGCCGATTTGATTATGGAATGACATTCCTAGCTTTTCTCCTGTTCTCCCTTCCAATTTTCTGGGTAGCTGTTTTGCTCAAAGAGTTTATGGCAATTCAATTTAATAATTTTTTAAGCGAACCAAACATCCCGTTGAAGTGGATGTTTATCTTTTCAGCATTTGTCGGAGTATTTTGGGGCTCGCTTTTTGGAGGCGAGCGTAAGAGGTTCTGG
>JBCKHJ010000010.1:0-29138 GCA_038905915.1 Candidatus Planktophila sp.
ATTGCCATGGATGTGAGCCTACTTCTTTTCTTTAACTACTAATAAATACATGGCCGCTACAACAATTGCCCCGCCCAACGCAATTTTGAAAGTCAACCTCTCGCCATATAGAAGTATGGCGAAGAAGGCGGCAAATACAACTTCCGTCGTCAAGATAACTGCAACTTTTGTTGCTGCAATATGTGCTTGTGACCATGTTTGCACAATGAAAGCAAGAGCCGTACAAATTATTGCAGTGAAAATAATAACGCCCCAAACTCCAAAATCAGGTGGAGTTTGAAAACCTTCGGCAAATGAGAATATTCCGCTCAATAACGCACACGCAGCTAATTGAACAACGGTCATGGAATAGGCATCACGGCCATTACTCCATTGACTTAGCGAGACAATATGAGCCCCGAAACAAAACGCACTTAGCAAAACAAAAAATTCGCCAGTACCAATACTCCAGCCATTAAGTGAGAGCAGAGCCAATCCAAAGGTTGCCAGCCCAACACAAAACCATGTGAATTTAGTTATTTTCACTTTCAAAAAAACTGCTGCCAATAATGGCGCGGTAATTACATATAAACCAGTAATAAATCCGGTAACCGCAACTCCTGTTCGTGCAAGTCCCATTGTTTGAAAAATATAGCCAGAACCTAAGAAAAATCCAGCGATACCACCTTTGAAAATAAGATCGCGGTTAAGTTTCTTTAAAATACTTGGTTTTAGTCCAACCATCACAACAACTGCCAATGCAAAGCGTGAAAAGAGAAAACTATTAACGCTCTGTCGCTCGATGGCATCTTTCATAACAAGGAATGCGAAACCCCAAGAAGCGGCAACAGCAAGAAGTGCCAGTGGAGCTAATTTCAATTTTAAATCATGGGTAAGAGCACTCATCTCTTATCGCGAATTTCCTTAAGCAAAGTAATTTCCGGGCCATGCTTTTCTTCCATACCTGGGGTTTCTAAAATTAGAGGAGCGTTTGCAATTGCTGGATGGGCGAGTAATTCTTTAAACGGATCAATTCCAATATGGCCATCTCCGATATTTTGATGACGATCTTTGAGCGCACCACAGACATCCATAGAATCATTAGCGTGGACTAACTTAAATCGTTGGATTCCCGCAACTTCTATTAGTAGATCTATAGTTCTAGTCATTCCACCTTTTTTTGCAATATCATGGCCAGCGGCAAAAACATGGCATGTGTCCAAACAGATACCAACCTTTGGGTGGTATTCGAGTGCTTTTAAATAATTTTCAAGATCATCTAGTTTTTTCACTAAGGATTGGCCCTGCCCTGCAGTTGGTTCGAGCAGTAGAAAAGGGGAGTCATCAGTTAGTGCATTTAAAATCGGCATCATTCCTTCATGGATTTGTTTCCATGCTTTTTCAACATGCTCAGCATCAACCGCCGAACCAGTATGAACAACGCTGCCAAGTGCTCCGATTTCTTTGGCACGTTGCAGAGAATATGCCGTTGCGCTAAGGGAATTTAAATAAGTCGCTTGCGTTGGTGAACCTAAGTTAATTAAAAATGGTGAGTGCACATAAGTTTCTACATCCATGGCGGCAGCCTTAGTTCGAAATTCTTCATCAGCGGCTGGATTTGGTTGCGATATCGCCCAACTGCGTGGGTTAGATGCAAAGACTTGAATAACTTGGGCCCCAGTAGTTTGGGCATAGCCCAGTGCCCGTTTAGCCATCCCACCCGAAGTTGGCGTATGTGCACCAATGCGCGGTTTTTTAAAATCCTTAATCACTAGCTCACCCTACGGTAATGACTACCGTACTGCCACGTTTAACTTTGGTGCCAACTTTAGGCGAGATACTTGTTACCCTTTTATTGGCATTACTCCCAATCTTCTTAATATTAACTTTTAAATCCAAATCTTGCAGCGTTTGTTGGGCCTTGACTTGCTCTAATGAATAAACATTAGGAATAAATACGTACTGTGAACCCTTGGATATGACGAGAAGAATCTTAGATCCTTTCTCTGCTGGCGCACCTCCTGCTGGTACCTGAGAAATTACCCCGCCAACTAGTATGGACTCACTAAATTCATAGGTCGGATCAACGTTAAAGCCAAGATCGTTTAATTCATTGAGCCCTTGTTCACCGCTTCTGCCTATGTATGAATCAAGTTGGATAGTTTCGATTCCCTTGCTTACTACGATATCTACGGCGGTATCACGTTTTACGGATTGGCCAATAGCAGGAGTAGTTAAAACCACAAAACCTTTAGGCATTTGTCTACTAAAAATTTGCGTTAGCGTTCCAGATTTTAAGTTTAGCTTAATAATTTGCTCTAATGCAGCCTCGGGAGTCAGGCCGCGCACATTTGGAATTACATAACGCTCGGGGCCTTTAGATATAATGAGTTTTACGCTCTCGCCCGCAGCAATCCTTCCGCCGCTTTGCGGATCGGATGAAATGATTTTTCCAACCGTAATATCTTCATCAAATCTTTTTTCAACTACAAGGGAAGTCAAACCAAGAGGAATTAGGGCTGTGTTTGCATCTGTCAGTGTTCCGCCAACAATAGATGGAACAACTACGCGCGAACCTGGACCTACCAAGATGTACCAACCGGTGGTTCCAAGTGCAATTGCAAGTATTAGGGCGATGTATCTATTTCGCCGAACTCGTTTACTGGCTTGGCGTTTTTTGATTCTAGATTCTGAAGTTTTCTCTTCGACTTTTTCATCTCCCTTGCCCATATCGCCTAGCCTGCCAGTAGTAGGTGTTAGTTCGGCTTCGGCGCGCACTTTTGAACGAGATTTATCTCGCACTTTTTCTCGAATAGGCACAACTGGTAAATCTAATTCCAAACTCATCTGGTTTCTCTTTGGATCTAAATCGGATTGAATTTTTTGCAAAAGCGAAAGGAATTCTTGGGCATCGCGTGGGCGATCATCTGGATTAGAACTAGTTGCTTTACTAATTAATTGATCTAAGGCCGGTGGAATATCGCTTCGCTTGGTACTAACTGCTGGGACGCGCTCATTTACGTGCATATAGGCAATTTGGATTGGTGTTTCTCCCAAGAATGGCTTTTCTCCCGTTAGCATTTCGAAGGCGACTATGCCAGTTGCGTAAACATCACTTCGCGAATCTGCAACTCCGCGTTGAACTTGTTCGGGAGAAAGATATGAAACGCTACCTAAAATTATGCTTGATTCGGCCGTCATCGTGGTGCCAAGTAAAGCCCCTCGGGCCAGACCAAAATCAGCAATCTTTACTCGGCCCTCTTTTGAAATCAAAATATTCTCTGGTTTTATATCACGATGGACAATCCCAATTGCATGGGCGGCCGCCAAAGCACTCAAAACTGGTATCAAATAGTTAATAGCATCTTTGATTTCAAATTTACCGCGTTCAAATAAATAATCGCGCAGAGTATGACCATCGATTAATTCCATTACTAAGAAGACTGCAGGTACTCCATTTTGATTCCAACCTTGATCTTGCACGGCCACAATATTTGGATGCGTAAGGGCTGCGGCAGCTCTCGCTTCACGAATAAAACGTTCGACGAAGGCTTCATCTTGGGCAAGGTGTGGGTGCATTATTTTGACTGCCACTTTGCGATCAAGGCGTGTATCTATTGCTTCATAAATCGAAGCCATTCCACCCGTGGCTATTTGGCGCTCTAATTGATAGCGCCCATCGATGAGCTCGCCACTTAAATCTGACATGTGGTTAATTCTACGTACTGAGAATGAAATCAGCCTCGTTCTTGGTATTTTCTAAGGTGAAGTCTTTCTCCTATTGCCTAAGCCACTCAGACTCTCTCAGCCATAATGACTCCCGCGTTTCTTAGGTTAGCGTGTAAATCGAATTAGTGCGATGCAGCCCGCGCAAGGATTGCATTTAAGTAAGCGCGACTTATAACTCTGGCGCGTCGCGCTGTGGAAGTTTTCGCGCGTTTATTGAAAATGTTATAGCCAATTTTTTCTACTTCATCGACAATTCCGCAGTACAACTCACTTGCAGCTCTTATACATGGGCGGCTAACTGATTCGAGTTGCTCAATACCAGGGGCTGCTTCCTTTTGTAATTGCCGAACCCTTGCAATTTGGAATTTTAAGGCCGAGATAATCTCTGGCCTTAAAATTCTACGCTCGAGCATCACTCGGTCGACGCCAAAGTCTGCAAGTTCATCCAAAGGTAGATAAATGCGACCGCGATCTAAATCTTCACTGACATCGCGTATAAAATTGGCTAATTGAAATGCTGTTCCTAATTTTTTTGCTGGTTCGTATGCACCATCACTAAGGGCTCCCAAAATAGGAACCATCTCTAGACCTATAACTGCGGCTGAACCATAGACGTATTCCATAAGATCGTCATAGTTCTTGTACTCAGTAACGCTTAAATCCATTCTCATGGAATGAAGGAAAGCCTCGAAATGAGTATGGGGAATTTCGAATCGATTTACGGTATCGATTAGAGCAGCGCCAACTTGGTCGTTACTTTTCCCAGTTTTGAGCCCTGATAAAACGCTATCTCCCCAAGTTTTCAGAAATGCGCACTTTTCTTCAATCGATAGTTGTGAATTTAAATCATCTACAATTTCATCGGCATACCTTGCAAAACCATATAGTGCGTGCACAAATGGGCGCTTCGATTTTGGCAGCAGAAGTGTTGCTAAGTGATAAGTTTTTCCGTGCAGGGCATTTAATCGTTTGCATTCAATATATGAAGCGCGAAGTTCTGGATCGCTAATTCCTACAGCGCTTAATTCATCCATTTATTTTACAGGTCCAACAATTCGCTCTGCTGCTAAGCGACCCGAAATTAATACCATCGGAACTCCAACTCCTGGTTGCGTACCAGAACCTGCAAATACAACATTTTCAAAACCGTGAGCTAAATTTCGCGGCCTAAATGGACCTGTCTGAAAGAAAGTGTGGGCACTTGCGAAGGGAGCCCCACGCTCCATTCCGCGCTCTTGCCAATCCAATGGCGTAGTCATTACTTCGGTTTCAATTGCATCGCCGAAACCAATGTAGCCACGATCTTCTAGCGTTTTAATCATGTGATCGCGATATGGTTTTGCTTGGCTCTTCCAATCGATTTGCGCATCTAAGTTCGGCGTTGGATAAAGAATGTAGTAGGACTCTTTACCGGCAGGGGCTAGCGTCGAATCATCATGCGTTGGGATTGTCACAAGCATAGATGGATCACTCATTAATTGTTTTTTAGCTATTAATTCTTCAAAAACGCCATCCCATGAATCGCCAAAGTGAATATTGTGGTGAGCAACATGATCGTATTTTTTTGAAGAACCGACGAGCAGAGTCGCGCAAGATGGTGAATATTTAAGTCGCTTTACTGACAGTGGAGTTCTACCAAGTAAATCTCGCCAAACAACGGGTAAATCAGGATTCATTACTACTACGTCGCACTTGATACGCTCACCAGTGTTAGTAATTACTGCTTTGGCACGCCCATTTAGGACTTCTAATTTAGTAACAGTTGTCTGGTATTTAAAAGTGACTCCGTGCTTTTGCGCAGCTGCCGCAAGTGCGCGGGGGACTGCGTGCATTCCGCCTTTGGGGAAGAAGACCCCGTTGACCGAATCCATATATGCAATGACTGCATAAATCGCTAGCGCTTTTTGCGGGCTAACTCCTGCATACATTGCTTGAAAAGAATAGACCTTTTGTAAGCGTGGGTCTTTTAAGAATTGGTTTACTTTTGGTGAAAGTTTTCTAAATCCGCCAAGTGCAATCAAGCGTGCAAGATTTGGTGTTAGCAGATTTAATGGGGAATCTATATTTCGATCTATAAAATCATTCATTTCATATTTATATAACTTGGTTACAAAATCTATATAGCGGCGATAGCCGAGAGCTTCCTTTGAGCTTATTGTCTTGGCAATTTCCGCTTCCATCTCGTCGGCATTTGCATGCACATCAATTTGTGAACCATCGGCATAAAATGCTCGATACAGGGGAGTCAGCGGCATTAATTCAAGCCAATCTTTTAAATCTTCTCCCACACAATTAAGCGCATCATTAATCAGAGATGGCATGGTTAGAACACTTGGACCAGTATCAAATGCATAACCATCTTTATTAAGCAATCCATTTCGACCGCCCGGAACACTTTCGCGTTCAATCACAGTTACTTTTCGACCGGCGCCCGCTAACCGAAGTGCAGCACTTAATCCACCAAGGCCTGCACCAACTACGATCACATGATCGGTTGGGCCTTTAACCCTTGCGCTCATTTATTTGTTTCTTTGGGTTGCCAATTGCGCTAATTCTTTGAGAAGGGAAGCTCCATTATTTGCAATCTCATCATGTTTGAGCGCTTTTAGCGCGTTAGAAGTTAGTTTTTCAATGAGATCTTCAACATAGGCGCGTGCACCAGTGGAGATAATGATTGCCTGAAGTTTTTCAACGCCATCAGAGTCCAAATTTATCTTGCCGAAGTATCGATCTAGTTCCCCAAGTTCGATCTGCGTTGCCCTTTCGTAAGTTGTTGCAATTAGAACTGTGCGCTTGCCTTCTCGTAAGTCATCTCCAGCAGGTTTGCCAGTAAGTTGTGAATCGCCAAAAGTTCCGAGGATGTCGTCCCTGAGTTGAAAAGCTTCACCTAACGGCAGACCATAATTTGAATATAACTCATCAATGCGCGCGCGCAATTTCTTATCTGTAATTGCAATAGCAGAGCCAATGTGTAGCGGTCGCTGGATTGTGTATTTTCCTGATTTAAAGCGAGCAATATTTAGTGAGCGCTGAACACTTGTTGATTTTTGTGTTTGCTCGTGTACATCTAGAAATTGTCCGGCCATTAATTCAATGCGCATTTCGTCATGAACAGGCAGTACTGACAAGAGTTCATCCGGACTCAATCCTGATGAATGCAACATTTGATCCGACCAGACCAATGCAAGATCTCCGAGTAAAACTGCTGCGGCTTGTCCATAGCGAGATGCAAAACCTTGCATTTGCGCACTTTGATGCAGAGATTCAAAGTGGCGATGAATAGATGGTTTACCGCGACGCGTATCTGAACCATCCATTAAGTCATCATGAATGAGTGCACATGCTTGTAAAAGTTCAAGACTTGCCATTGCGCGAATTACTTCGCTCGAACTCTTACCGCCAGCACCTATAAATCCGCTGTATGCAAATAGCGGGCGCAAACGCTTTCCACCATCTAGCAAAAATGCACTCAGCGATTGTGCTACAGGAGATAATTCTGGTGCGATCGAAGTGAGATATTGGCTTTGGCGCTCTAAAAATTGGGCCAGTTCTATTTCAATGGCGCTCTGAACTTCGCTAAGCCTCACCTGCTCCATTGAACTCACGTCGTAACGCTACCCTGACTCTGTGGCATCTGGCATTCCCAACATTAGTAAAGTCGAATTTCTGGCATCTTGGAGTGCGTTGCATAACAATGCACCAACGGATGGCATCGTCGGGGCTTGGCTATCGATTTCTTACCGCTTTGGTTTAATTGCAACGCTACTAAGAATTTCTCCGAATTATCTAACTCTTTTTGGACTTCTATGTGCGCTAGCAACTGCGCTAACTTCACGCTCACTCTGGGCGATTTTTTTCCTAGCTCTCTCCCTCTTCTTTGACGGAATTGATGGCAGCGTTGCAATTTTTCAGAAACGCGCCAGCAATTTTGGTGCAATCTTAGATTCAGTTGCTGATCGAATAAGTGAAGCGCTCTGGCTCTTTGCGCTCTACCAAATTGGCGCACCTGCATATATTTGTATTTTGCTCTGGAGCGTGGCATCGGTTCAAGAATATGCACGCGCTCGAATTGCATCTCTTGGTGTTGCAGATATTGGCGTGATTACTCCAGCAGAGCGCCCAGTTCGTGCCAGCTTCTTATTCATCGCACTTATCATTTGGCAGCTATCACTGCCGTGGATTACCGGATTTTCAATTATTTTCTTACTGGTTCAAGTCTGGAGTTTAATTAAAGTTATCTTTTTTGCGCGGGGCCAATTGCATTAGCAACAATTTCGGCACTTATCCCGACTAAAGGCAGACCACCACCGGGATGGACCGAACCACCAACACAGTAAAGTCCTTTTATTGGTGATCTATTTTTCGGACGGTTGAAAGCTGCACGGGCTCCATTACTTGAAGTTCCGTAAATAGCACCACCAGGTGCGCAAACTTCTCTCTCTAAATCTACTGGAGTACGAATTGTTAAAGTCTCTAGATTCTCGCGAACGCAAATTCCGCGTGCCTCTATCTGATCGATAATTTTATTTGCATATTCATGATTGAACTTTTCATCGTTCCAGTCCCATGCGCCGTGGGTGGGTGCATTTACAAGCACGGACCAACTTTCAAGGTTTTTATCCTTACTCATTGATTCATCCTTTGGCACGCAGATATAAATAGTCGGTTGGGCCACCGGGCGTTTATGCGTAAAAATTGCTTCAAATTCGGCATCGTAATTTGGCGGAAATAATATTGTGTGATGTTCTAATATCGTTTTCTCGCTCTTGCGCATCCCAAGCAATATCGAAAACCCAGCAAGGGATGAATCTGCCTTCTTTAATTGTTTTCTTACTTTTTTTAGGCTAGATATTTTTTTGGTAATGAGGTTTTGATAGACAATTGATGCATCTGCATTAGCAACGATGGCATCGGCTTTTATTGTGGATCCGTCCTCCAAAAGAATTCCTGCAACGCTTTTGCCTTCAAGCAAAATTTCTTTGACAGGCGAATTTAGTTGAAATTCGACGCCACAATCTAAGGCGCGTTGGTGAACGGCATCTGCCAGCGCGCCCAGCCCGCCTTTGACATGCCATGCCCCAAATGCTTCTTCTACAAATGCGATCGAAGCCAAAACTGCTGGCGCACTTCTCGGATCCGAACCACTATAAGTTGCGTACCTATCTAAGATAAAACGCAAGTTTTTTTCTGGTAAAAGTTCTTGGGAAAATTCTCTTAATGATTTCCACGGAGCGATAATGCGAAGATCCTTTAGGAGCGAGGTTCTCTTAATCAAATCCAAAGGTGAGCGCAGTTCGGATTCGATAAAGGGCTCTCTTGAAACATCCCACATTTTTTCTGCTCTGCGCATTAATTGATCCCAGTTTTTAGCGCTATTGTCACCAAAGCTACGTCGAATCTGATTCAGGGTTTCAAATCGCGATAAATTGGCAAATTGCACGCGTTTGCCATCTGCGAATCGGTAATCAAATGAAGGATTTACAGGTGATATTTCTATGACTTCTTCCATGGGCTTGCCAGTTTTAAGAAAAAAATCACGGTAAACAGCTGGAAGCGTTAGAAGAGATGGTCCAACATCAAAGGCGCATTTGCCGATCCATTGGGTATGTAATTTCCCACCTACTCGATTGGATGCTTCATAGATACTGACTTGATGGCCATTGCGAGCAAGTCGCGCAGCCGCACACATGCCACCCATCCCCGCACCAATTACGACGATCTTCATAGAGTGCGTCCTTTCCATTGTACGGTTTTTCGCACAGACCAGGAATAGAAAATTAAATAAATTAAAAGTCCGGCAGATAAGGGATGAAGGAAAGAATCAAGGATTCGTCCACCAGAGCGATAAGCGCTAAAGATTCGAGTTAGAAGAATAAAATCAAAGGTAATCCACGCTAGCGGTGAACCAGAAAGTGCGGCGATGATAGGAAGAATTCCAGTTAAGAAGATAAAGAGAATGGCTAGCGCAGAACCAAATTTTGGACCAAAAGCCTTCCATAGCGATTTACCATATCCATCGCGTATTTGCTGCCAAGAAAAATACATCTGGCAACTGGCAATTCTAGAACCATCAACGACGCTTCCGTGGGAACCGGTTCGTAGTAATTGACGCGCAAGAAAGATATCGTCTAGAACTTCACCCTTTATGGCGTTGTAACCGTTAGCACTAAGAAGGGCTTCTCTTCTAATAAGGAAGAATTGTCCATTTGCAATTGCAAAAGCTGGGTTGGCGCTTTTCTCAGCGAAACGCAATGGCACTGTCGCTATCCAAGACCAGTGCAACAAGGGTTGAATAAGTCGTTGTGAAAATGTTGTTGCAATTTGTGCTGGGTAGGGCGAAATAAAATCAAGATTTTGGTCTTGAATTAAATTAACCGCTGCATTAATGGCATAAGGTGCCAGTCTTACATCAGCATCGATGGTAATTATGATTTCACCTTTTGCTAAATCAAAGAGTTGTTGCAAAGCCCAGGTTTTGCCAATCCACTCTGCGGGCAATTCTTTGCCTGAGATAACTCTAGATCCCACAAAATCCTTAGTAAAAATTTCCAAAGCCATAAAAGTATCATCACTTGAATTATCGTCTAAGAAAATAAATTCTGCATCCGCTAGCCCTGTTTGATTTTTAAGCGTTTTAATCAAAGATTCGACATTGGCTATTTCATTGCGCAGCGGAACAAGAATACTCAATGGTAATTGTATCTGGGCCCCAACTTTTGGCCTGCGAATTAAAAAAGTGTTGGTTAAGGAGAGAATCAAAAGAACGAGTGAAAACAGGAATGAAATTTGCAGCATAGATTTTTACGGTCTACCAAGCCATCGAGAGATGAAGTATGGGGCAAGGGCTATGCCATAAACCAACCCACCGAAAAGTGCAACACCAGGGCGGTGAAAGAAAAAGAGATTTCCAATCACACCGGAAAACCAAGTCCAAGCTAAAAAGAAATCAACGGCCGCAAAACTTGCACCAATTTTTCGTCGCTCCCTAGGAAGAATCATATGAAGTATTGCCATTAGGGCTATTCCGCTTAGCAGCCAACCAAAGGCATTCGATAATGGAATTTCTTTTTGGTATGGAACATGCGGGCCAGAAAAAACCCAAGTCCAGCGTCCCGCAGAAACCATTTGTGGCTCCAAGAAAAGATCCCAAGCCATGAGTGAAAACCCACCATATAGAAAAACCCATCGTGGTGCGACTCTGCGCGAAACGATGAGCAGTGGATGAGAAATCATTACCCAAGCAAAAGGCACGACGATTGGTACCTCCAATATTTGGTAACCAAGTGAACCATCGTATGAATATTGCCCGAATGGCCAGCCTGTTCTGACTCCGATTACTTCAACTATAAAAGCAAAGAAAAGCGTAAAGCCAAGATAAGTAAAGGCATAACGCGCACCATATGAATACAGAGCATGTAACGACATCGCACCAGCGCCCCAGTAAACCGCTGAGATCGTTGCCAGCCGCAGCGCCTCACCATCTATTAAGGGGTAAATAATTTGTAATAAAATTGCAATACTTAAAACGAAGACGAGAAAATTGTTGGCATTGGAAGAGATGCCTCGCCGATTATTGCGCCGCGGTGTGTAGTGATGAATCGACATGGGGTAAGTCTGCCCTAGGCAGGTAGTTAATCGAGAATTCGGCCTCGGATTTCTTTCACAGCAAATCTGGCAAAGAGTTCTTCTGAGTACCACCGATACTTCTGCGTGGCGATGATCGCGCTTTGATGAGCCTTGCCATTGTAAGCAAATTCTTTTAGAGCCTGACTTGATTGCCAGAGTGAGAAGGTTCCCTGCAGTCCAATAGGGGCTTCACCAATTCCAATTGCGCTGATTAAACCTTCACTCTCCCTCAAACTTGAAGTAACTGGTGGAACTGCCTGCCAGAATCGAAAGTTTTGCCACCATTTAATACGCGCTCTGGTGATTGCAACGACTTGGCCTCCGTGAGAATTAATTTTGGCAATAAAAGGTTGCTTATTTGACCATTTGCCATGAGAAGAGATAGTTTCAAGAAGTGCGCGAAATTCAGAAGTTGAATTTTTGCGCCATCTTGTGACTAATCTTGATTGATCAAAGTTATTAAGTTCGTCTTCGTCAATACAGATCAAAAATCCCCAACGTCTTGGGTCGGCATCTGCTGGCGTAAAAGTTTCTCCTTTGCCGCATCCGAGTAATTTTGCAAAAGTCACACCCTTGCTGCGACGAAGTGCGCGCCTGTCTAAAGCCATGCGCAGAAGTGCAAATGGAATTTTGCGCGCATCAATTCGCCAAAAGTATGCAGCAACAATCACCTAGCGACTCCGGAACTAAGAATCATTGGTTACTCACGAGTGCTTTTTGACCACCAGTTACGCGAAGCAGATCGGTAAATGTTGTAGGAAAAACTGCGTGCGGATGTCCGCCAGCGGCCCACACTACTTCGTAATCTGCTAGAGATTGGTCTATTAATGTTTTGGAAGGCGGATTTGTCCAAGCAACTGGGCTAACTCCACCGACTGAAAATCCGCTAATTTTTTTTACATAGTCCGCATCGGCGCGATCAAGTTTTTCGATTCCAAGTTGACTAGCAACTAAATCTGTATCAACGCGATGTCTGCCACTTGTAATGACTAGAAGCGCTTTTGAATCTGGAAGTTTAAAAATAAGTGATGACGCGATCTGCCCAACTTCAATACCCAACGCATCGGCAGCTTGTACTGCAGTTCTGGCCGAATCAGCTAAGACATGAATCTTTCCTTTGATCCCAAAGCGCTCCAGCGCTTCGGCAACTCGCTTTACTGGTGCACGCTCTAGAACTCCATCCATATTCCAACCCTAATGGAGAGAATCGAATTTCTTGCCGTAATCATTATAAATATTGGTTTTGCACTTGCAGCTTTTATATTTTCAGGCTATATGTCACGCGCCATAAAGAATTAAACTGAAGATACACGTAGATAGTATGCTCGCCAAATGGAGAAAATGCGTTGGGGATTTATGGGTGCTGGAAATATCGCAAAGAAAGCGCTCTATCCTGCCCTTCTAAATTCTAAATTCGGTGAGATTTATGCTGTTGCCGGCACCGATATCGGCCGAGCAAAATCACTCTCACCCAGCGGAAAGGTTTATAGCGAGTACGCTGATTTAATTGCAGATCCAGGCGTTGAAGCGGTATATATCTCGCTACCAAATTCACTTCATATTCCATGGTCCATTAAAGCGCTGCAAGCGGGTAAACATGTCTTGTGCGAAAAACCACTTGCCATGAGCGCCCAAGAAGTTCAAAGTGCGATAGAAGTTTCTAAATCAACTGGAAAATTATTAATGGAAGCAAGTTGGAATCGCTGGCATCCGCGCACCATTGCATTTAAGAAATTAGTTTCATCAGGTGCCATCGGTGATGTCATATCCATTCGCAGTGCATTTACCTACGACGGTTTAGATCCTGCAAATATACGCGCGATTTACGAATTAGGTGGGGGAGGTTTATATGACCTTGGTCCGTATTCAGTTGCAGCGCCGTTATGGCTGATGGATTTTGCGCCAATATCTAATATAACTACCAAAGTTAAATGGCACCCAAGTGGCTGTGATGAAAGTGTTGAAACTTCATTTCAAATTGGTTCTGCTAAAGCGGTAACGCTTACTTCGATGAACACACCCAACACCCTTTATTTTGAAGTTATAGGCAGTAAAGGCAAAATTTCTATGCTCGGAAATGATGCTTTCAACTCGCATAACAAAGCAAGTGCGATTGAAATTGAAATCAATGGCATAAAGTCGGTTGAAAACTTTGCACCATGTGATCCATACCAATTAATGGCTGATTCTTTTGCGCAGAAAATTCGTGGCGGCGATGCGTATTTAATGCCACTTAGCGAATCCTTAATTTTTGCCCAATTCTTCGATGAGATATTTAAGACAATGGGTCGCCCGTAGTCGTTAAGAGCTAATCACCCAAGTTTCTAATAAAGAAAAGATTGAAATTGCGTATAGTAAAAAAGCAAAGGATTTACGTAAAAGGGTGGCATTGACTTTCCCGCTCGTAATTGAAGCCAGACGTGCGATAACTATTGCAGTAATAGCCATTGCAATCGGTATCGACCAAGGCACTTCTGACCATATTGCGTAATGCGCTAAAAACGCAGTTACGGAATTGATAGAAATAATTAATAGGGAAGTTCCAGCAGCTTTGCCTTGCGGATTTTTAAAGAAGAGCACCAGAATTGGAATAGCTAAGAAACCACCACCGATTCCAAATAAACCAGTTATTAGGCCAATGGAAAGCGAGATAAGGATTAGCCAGATAAATGGAATTTTTCTCTCGCTTCCAGCAATTGGTTTGATCAGCATTGATGTTGCAGCCAGAATCAAAACTAAAGAGAAACCGGTTGTAATAACCGAACCAGATAAGCGATATGAAAGCCATGAGCCACCAAGATTAGTTACTAGACCAATGGCCCAAATAGTTAGCGCTTCTGGAATTAAAACTTCCTTGCTCTTTAGTTTGGGAATTACTCCAGATATTGCCGCACTTAGAACAATGGCCAGCGCCGCAGTTGTTGCATGAATTGGGGGGAAACCAAAAAAATAGATCAAAATCGGAACCGCTAACATGGCACCGCCAGCGCCAACAAAACCTAGAACCGCACCTATAAGGCTTCCGGCAAATATGGCCCCAACTATTTCCATTTACGTATAATGGCAGAGGCGGCATTGGTTTTCACCAAAGATGCCTCTGTTTATCAATTAATTAGATATTAAAAAATGATCCTGTAACACTTGGGCCAATATCCCCGCCATGTGCAACAATGATAAAGATCATCAGCGCTGCGCCAGCAAGGGATAAATCCTTGAAGAAACTAATGGTCTCGTTTTGTTTTGCGGTCGCATCGCTTTCTTTCCAGAATGCATGCATCATGAAAGCCGTTGGTATCAAGAAGATTGCGATAAGCAGTGCACCTAAGTCGGCATAAATTCCAAATACAATGTAGAGACCGCCGATTAGTATCATCAGACCTGAAACTATTACGCTTAATTTTGCCGCAGGGACTTTCTTATATTTTGCATATCCAACCATGGCTTCTAACTTGGTTAGGTGGGATATGCCTGAGCTGATGAAAATTCCAGCAAAGAGTATTCGGGCAAGAACTAATACAACATCCAATTGGTTGCTCCTTTTAACTTATGGGAAGTCGATTAACTCTTCAATTGTAGGCACAAGGGCTCCATTATCTGGCCCTTCAACACGCTCTCTTGCAGGAGCGCGCGGTATTTCTATTCGCGCAACAGGAGCGTGGGATCTGCGCGCTGCCTACGAAAGTTGGAACGCTAAACAAAGTAGTCTGCCAGCATGAGCGATGCGACAACGATTCTTCATGTTGATATGGATGCCTTCTTTGCCTCCGTTGCCGAACGCGATAATCCAGAACTTAAAGGCAAAGCTGTTGTAATCGGAATGGGAGTACGCGCAGTTGTATCGGCGGCAAATTACGAAGCGCGCAAATTTGGAATTCACGCGGCAATGCCGATCGCTCAAGCACGTAGATTAGCTCCAAATGCAATTTTCTTACCTGTCGATATGGCGCGTTATTCCCAAGTCTCATCCCATGTTATGGAAATTTTCGAAAGTTTTACGCCACGCGTTGAACCAATCTCACTAGATGAAGCATTTCTCGATGTAACAGGGGCTAGAAAGTTATTAGGCAGCGGGCGCGAAATTGGAGCAGCAATTCGTGTCAAAGTTCAAAGCCAAGAAGGCATTACATGCTCTGTTGGTATCGCACCTTCAAAGTTCATCGCCAAACTTGCATCCCAGCACTGCAAACCAGATGGCATGCTCGAAATTAAGTGCGATCAAATTTTAGAATTTCTTCACCCACTTCCAATCCAAGCGATGTGGGGAGTCGGCCCAAAGACTGCAGAAATACTCCAGCGGTTAGGTCTTAAAACAATTGAGGACATAGCAAATTTGCCACGTTCTACTTTGATTCGGGCTTTAGGCCAAGCCAGCGGTGAATCCCTTTATGAACTTGCGTGGGGGCGCGATTATCGCGATGTGACACCGAGTGAACCGGAGAAAAGTATTAGTGCGGCCGAAACTTTTCCTAAAGATTTAGATAGCCCAGAAGAAATTTTAAAAGAGTTTTTAAGACTTACCGAGCGAGCAACTGCAAGGTTGCGAGAACGTGGATTATTTGCCAAGACAATTTCAATCAAAGTTCGTTTTGCAGATTTTACAACAATTAACCGCTCTAAAACTCTGCCTTTGGCAATAGCTGGAACTCATCAATGTTATGAAGTTGTTAAGGGGCTCTATCACGCCTTGCAAATCGATCGTGCTCGCCTTCGTTTAGTTGGTGTATCACTTGAAAATTTAGTTGATGAATCTGCCCATCAGATGCACTTGGGTGAAAGAGTGCGCGGCTGGCGTGAAGCAGAAGGTGCAATTGATCGGGCAAAAGAGCGCTTTGGTAGCGATAGCGTTCGCCCGGCTCGCCTGATAGCCCAAGATGAGAGCGAGTAGCAAAATGGCCAAAATTGTTCTATTGTTGGAACCATGCCACTCTCTGATCGCGAAAAAGCCGTACTTCAAGAGATGGAAGCTGCCCTTTTAACTGAGGACCCACACTTGGTTTCGGTGCTAACTGGACGGGCAAGCCATCCTCAAAAAAATCGGATTACACTTGGTCTCTCCCTATTACTACTCGGGGTTGCAACCATCTTTGGCGGCCTAATTAGTAATTTGACACCGGTGGGAGTTCTTGGCTTTCTAATCGCGTTAGCGGGCTTAATTTTTGCAATCTCATCATTTGGGGCAATCGCTACCTCACCCAAAAAACGCGCTCGCAGAGGTTTGGGTTTGAACCAAAAGATGGAGCAACGTTGGGATCGTCGTAATAACGAGTTGTAAAAAATCGCTCCAAGGCCATACCAAAGACCCCGTCTGGGTCTTTTTTTCTGCCATTTTCCCCTGAAATTGTGTGGCTGGGCGTGGACAGTGTGGGGGGATAAGGGAGAAAGGTGGCTAAAGGTGGTTGAAAAAAGAGGGAAAGGGAGTAAAGTGGGGAATTAAGTCGAAGTCCATGCGGCGAGTGAACCTGGGGAAGGGGCGCGAAATTATGTTTCTTGGCACCCACGAACCGCGCCTTGATGAAAAGGGCCGCTTAATTCTTCCAGCAAAATTTCGTGAAGAATTATCGCCAGGTTTAGTTATTACAAAAGGGCAAGAGCGTTGCTTATATGTTTTTCCAGCACAAGAATTTTTAGAAATTACACAAACGCTAAAACAAGCGCCAGTTACTGCAAAATCGGCTCGCGATTATATGCGCGTGATGTTTGCAGGTGCGCATGATGAAATTCCTGATCGCCAAGGTCGTATAACTATTCCGCAAGGACTTAGAACTTATGCCGGACTTGAAAAAGAGTGCGTTGTTATTGGCGCAAATACTCGCGTTGAAATTTGGGATAGCAAGTCGTGGAATGCGTATTTAACAGATCGTGAAAAAGGTTTTGCAGAAGTCTCTGAGGAGGTTTTCCCAGGACTCTTTTAAATAACTCTCTGTTGTGGCCACCGCCGACCCTTCGAAAGTAACGGCGCCCCTTCCCCGGCTCCGATACATATATAGATCCGTCGGCCGGCGGTGACCAGAGCAGAGAGAAGTAAGTGCAATAAAAAACATTGACTACCGAAAGGGGGAGAAGTGAACACAGAACATATTTCAGTAATGCAAGATCGATGCATAGAACTTCTTGCCCCATCAATTATTGCATGTGATAATCCAGTTATTGTCGATGCCACTTTAGGTCTTGGTGGACACGCCGAAACCTTGCTTAGTAAATTTCCGCAATTAGTTGTAATTGGAATAGATCGCGATCAGCTTGCACTAGAGAAAGCAAAAAATCGACTAGCTCCTTATGCAGACCGATTATTTAGCGCCCATGCCATCTTCGATCAAATTGGCGAAGTAGTTGCCTCTTTTGGTTATCAGGAAATTTGTGGTGCCCTCTTTGATTTAGGTGTCTCATCAATGCAACTAGATGAGCGTGCCCGCGGCTTTTCTTACTCTCATGATGCACCGCTAGATATGCGGATGGACCGGACTCAATCGTTGAGCGCTTTTGAAATCGTAAATACTTATGAACCCGCGCAATTAGTGCGAATTCTACGTACTTATGGTGAAGAAAAATTCGCAACTCGAATCGTTGAATCTATTGTGAAAGCAAGAAATATTGCCCCCCTTAATTCGACAACCCAGTTAGCCGAATTAGTAAAAGAGAGCATTCCTGCGGCAACTCGGCGCACAGGTGGAAATCCAGCTAAACGCACATTCCAAGCCCTTCGAATTGAAACCAATGATGAATTAGGTGCGATAACTAGAGCGCTGCCAGAAGCACTAAAACTTCTAAGTGTTGGCGCGCGCTTGGTTGTCATGTCTTTCCAATCACTTGAAGATCGAATTGTTAAAGAACTCTTTGTCGCATCGTCAACTTCAGGTACTCCACGAGATCTTCCTTTTGAACTTCCCGAATTTGCAGCGAAGTTTGCTCTTGTTTTTAAAGGTAGTCAAAAACCAGATGGTGTCGAACTTAGCAAAAACTCGCGTTCAGCCTCAGTTCGCTTGCGTGCAATCGAAAGGGTGGCTGCTTAATGGCAATGACTGCGTTTGCTCCAGTGATTTCGCGTTCTAAGGCGATAATTGCCGAAAAATCTAATCAAGTCGTGTTTCGTCTTGTGCCTGATATTTCAGCAGGCAAACAAGCAAATCGTAAGTATTTTGCTAAATTTGTTTCCGCAATCGGTACCCTTAGTTTAGCCCTTCTGCTTTTTGTAAATACTTTGCTTGCACAAGATGCTTTCGAACTCAATAATCTTAAACTCGAAGTAAAACTTATTAGTGACCAGCGCGAAGCTATCAATCGCACAATTGATGAATACGCTGCGCCCGCTGCTCTTGCAGATGCAGCAAGTAAACTTGGGATGCGCCCATCTGAGAATTCAATTTTTCTAAAACTTGATAATCCACTACCTATAACGCAGTTGGCAGATCATGGGTAATTTTTCACTGGCGCAGAGCCGTATTCGCAACCTCGTTATTGTGATTCTGGTAGTTCTCTTGGCTTTCGCCTTTCGGCTAGTACAAATCCAAGCGGTTCAAGCAAGTAGTTATCAATTAAAGGCGGCCACTGAATTAGGTAAAACAGGCAAACTCTTAGCAGCACGGGGCGATATAACAGATATAAATGGTATTGCCTTTGCTCGAAGCGTTGCAGCAACTAGCATCGTTGTAGATCAAAGGTTAATTACCGATGCACCACGAGTCGCAGCTTTTGTCGCACCAATTCTGGGCATCTCTGTTGACGAAGTCCAAAGAAGTATTACTGGAACACGTCGATATAACATGGTTTTTCGTAACGCAAAGCCTGCGCAATGGAAGAATTTAAACGAAGCAATTGCTATATACAACTCGCAATTAACTTCTGCCGAAATTGGAAAAAGAATTGCTGGCTTCTTTCCAGAGCGCAGTTACATTCGCGAATATCCGTCAGGAAATCTAATTGCATCGCTAATCGGATTTGTTAACTTCAATGGAATCGGTGCAACTGGGCTTGAATCTAGTATGAATTCAACGATTGCTGGAATTGATGGCAAATACTCATATGCCGATGGTTATGGAGCAGAAATTCCAGGTTCACAATCAGAAATTATTGCAGCCAAAACTGGCACAACTATCAGATTAACTATTGATCGCGATGTCCAATGGGTTGCATCGCAAGCGATTAGTGAAGCGGTTAAAAATTCGGGCGCATCAAGTGGAACAGTAATTGTGATGGATCCAAAGACAGGGCAAATTCTTGCCCACGCTACTGCGCCAACTTTTGACCCCAATAGCACTACACGCGTTTCTCTAAGTGCCATGCGCAATCCTTCGGTTCAAGATGTTTATGAACCCGGTTCCACCGGTAAGGTAATGACAATGGCGGCTGCTCTTGAAGAGAAAAAGATTACTCTTGAAACAGTTTTCACAATTCCTTATGCTCTAAAGCGCTCAAACAAGGTTTTTCGGGACCACGAACGCCATCCAACGCAACGTTTGACTTCTTCAGGAATCTTGGCAGTTTCTAGTAATACCGGATCAATTCAAGTTGGTGAATTATTAAGTAATCAAAAACTCTACGATTACTTGACCAAATTTGGTGTCGGAGTTAATACTGGCTCAGGCTTACCGGGTGAATCGCGCGGAATCTTTGCACCAGTTTCAAAGTGGTCAGGAACATCAGCGCCCACAATTGCTTTTGGGCAGGGATACTCAGTTACTGCGATGCAAGCCACTAGCATATTTGCAACTCTTGCAAATAGGGGCATAAGAGTTTCACCAACTGTGATTGCAGGAACAAGTGATTCAAGTGGTTATTTCACTTCTGCAAGACCACGAAATAGCGAACGCGTAATAAGTGAAAAGACTGCAGCGCAGATGCGCATCATGATGGAAAGTGTTGTATCGGCATCTGGTACAGCACCTACTGCAGCGATTGCTGGTTATAGAGTTGCTGGCAAAACTGGTACAGCAGAGCGCTTTAATGATGCATGTCAATGTTATAGGGGTTATACCGCTTCATTTATTGGTTTTGCACCTGCTGATAAACCTGCTTACGTTATTAGCGTAACGATTCAAAACCCACGTGGTTTGCATTGGGGTGGCTCTCTCGGGGGTCCAGTTTTTAAGAAAGTTATGTCATTTGTTCTGCAAAGTCGTCGTATTCCACCAACTGGAACTAAAATAGTTCCAGTTGCACTGACCGAAAAAGCGCTTTTGGAACAGAGAGCTGCAATTACAGGAAAACTATGATCCAGCCTTTAGTCCAGAATCCGAGTAGAAGTCTTTCATCGATCTGCGCACTCATCAATGCAAGTGATACAACGAAGGAAAGCGCCGAAATTTTTGTAACAGGAATTTCTCAGTCAAGTTCAGATATATGTCAAGGGGATCTTTTTATTGCACTTCCGGGAGAAAAAATTCACGGCGCGCAATTTGCAAAAGATGCCTTAAAACTTGGCGCAGTTGCCGTGCTGACTGATGCAGAAGGCGCAAAGATGGCAAAGGGAATTCCAGTAATCATCGCATTAAATCCGCGCCGCGCCGCTGGCATACTAAGCGCTTGGTTTTATGCTGAACCGATGCGCGATTTATTTAGCGTTGGCATAACAGGGACTAATGGAAAAACAACAGTAACAACGCTTTTGCATCAGATCTCAACTGGGACTGGCAGAGAAAGTGGCTTAATTGGCACAGTTGAAACACGAATTGGCAAAGACATTTTACCAAGCAAGCGCACGACTCCCGAAAGTTCGGATTTACAGGCTCTGGCTGCACTTATGCGAGAGCGACATATGCGAAATTTATTTATGGAAGTTTCGAGTCATGCAATAACTCTAGAGCGTATACGAGGCGCTCATTTTGCAATCGTTGGGTTTACCAATTTATCTCAAGATCATTTAGATTTTCACAAAACTATGGAAGCGTATTTCAAAGTAAAATCTTCACTCTTTACTTTCGAGTATGCAGATTTAGCAGTTATAAATATCGACGACCAATTTGGTGCAAGACTTGCCCAGCAATGCGAACTACCGGTTATCACACTTTCAAGGACCGACCCCAAAGCAAATTGGCATTACGCTGCGATTAATCGCGATCATTTTGGAACAAGCGTTTCTATCCGTGGTAGCGCTGGCATTCTTATCGAAGGTAGAACTCAACTCTACGGTGGGTATAACTTAGATAATCTTTTGATGGCAGTTGCAATTGCACATGAAAGCGGAATTGATCCAATCGATATTGCGGCAATGTTGCCGCACTTAACTGGAGCCGTTGGCCGCCTTGAACCAGTTCGATTAGGTCAAAACTTTACAGCCCTAGTTGATTATGCACATTCACCCGATGCAATAGCCCTGGTTCTGCAAACTGCTCGAGAAATTACGCAAAGCAAAGTTATTGGAGTTCTAGGTTGTGGTGGTGATCGCGATCGAAGCAAACGCGCGATTATGGGCGCGGCTTTGCATGATGGCTGTGATATCGCAATTTATACAAGCGATAATCCGCGATCAGAGAGCGCAGATAAAATTCTGGCTGAAATGACAAATGGATTAGAGATAATTGCGCCAAGTATGATTATTGAAGATCGTGCTAGCGCTATTGTTAAAGCCGTTAGTTATGCCTCAAGTGGTGATGTGGTTATTGTGTTAGGTAAAGGGCACGAAAAAGGGCAAGAAATTGGCGCAGTTATGCACGATTTTGATGATCGCATCGAATTAGCAAGAGCCATTGAAAATCGAGACAACAGATGATTTCCTTAACTGCTGCTCAAATTGCAACGATAGTAGATGGAAAAGTACATGGCGATTCTGGCGTAAAAGTTACCCAAGCCCCAACTTTTGATTCACGCGAAGTTATTTCTGGTTCGCTCTTTTTAGCCCTTAAAGGCGCATCACATGATGGACACGATTTCGCCGAGAGCGCACTCGCAGCTGGTGCGGTTCTGGCTCTGACTAATCGTGAAATAAATGGAGGTTGCGTAGTTGTAGCTGATGTTTTAATTGCCCTTGGAAAATTAGCGGCATATGTGCGCACAGAACTTAAAGATTTAATAGTTATCGGTATAACTGGTTCGCAGGGCAAGACGAGTACCAAGGATTTACTAGCAACTATGCTCTCAGCCTCGGGTGCAACAGTTGCGCCAATCGGTTCGCATAATAATGAACTTGGTTTGCCTATCACGCTCTTGCAATGCGATTGGAAAACCAAATATTGCATTCTCGAAATGGGGGCTAGACATAAAGGAGATATTGCTGTTCTCTGTAAAATTGCTAAACCCAACATTGGTGTTGTCCTAAAAGTTGGTTCGGCACATATTGGTGAGTTTGGTTCGGCTGATGCAATTGCGCAGACTAAAGGCGAATTGATTTCATCCCTTGGCAAGGACGGAATCGCAATTCTTGGAAGCTATGACCCATTTACAATTGCGATGTCAGTGCTACATAGCGGAAAAGTTATAACTTTTGGCCAAAATTCTACTGATGAGATAAGAGCGACCGATTTAGAAATGCGCGAAGGGTGTCCCCACTTTGATTTAGTAACTCCAAGCGGGCGAGATGCTGTTGGAATGCGATTAATTGGTTCGCATCAGGTTTCAAATGCGCTAGCCGCAGCCGCCGTTGGAACTGCGCTAGGCCTGCCGATCGAATTAATTGCAAGCTCGCTTTCAACGGCGCAATTACGCAGCAAGTGGCGCATGGAATTACACGAACTTGAAAATCTCTTACTGATAAATGATGCCTACAACGCTAATCCAGATTCAATGGCAGCAGCACTTCGTACCTTGGGACTTTTTGCCCAAGATTGTGGTGGACAATCGTGGGCTTTTTTAGGAAAGATGAACGAACTCGGCGAGTCAAGTGCCAAAGAACACAGCGCAATTGGCACCCTTGCCCAAGAGATTGGAATCGATCACCTTGTCGCAATTTCAGCACCGGCTTATGGCGCAGGTTTAAAATCTGGGGGATTGATGAAATTACACAATGTGGCAAATATCGAGCAAGCAACTTCGCTGGTTGAACATTTTGCCCCTGGTGATGTCGTACTTGTAAAAGCATCACGTAGTGAACATTTGGAAGATTTAGTTGTAAAAATTGAAAACTCTTTAAAAGAAATAGAAGCAAGGAGTAAGAGCGCCAAATGAAACAAATCCTAATTTCTGGTGCCATGGCTCTTACCTTTTCACTCTTTGGAACTCCAGTTTTAATAAAGTTATTAATACGGCGCGGGTACGGTCAAATAATTCGCGACGATGGGCCAAGGAGCCACCATACAAAGCGTGGAACGCCAACAATGGGCGGCATTATTATTATTTTTGCAGCCCTTATTGGTTACCTTCTCGCTCACATCATTACACAAAATGCAGCAACAGTCTCTGCAATCCTAGTTATATCTCTAGTAATTGCGCTAGGTTTTCTTGGTTTTCTAGATGACTGGCTTAAAATCACTCGGCAAAAATCACCCGGCCTTACAGGTCGTCAAAAATTATTAGGGCAAGGTTTTATAGCTGCGATTTTTGCGATTCTGGGATTAAGGTTTGCCGATTCAGATAACTTGACTCCAATCTCACTCTACCTATCCGGCGTGCGCGAAACTTCGCTTTATTTGGGAACTATCGTCGTGGTTATCTTGGTGGTACTTATGGTTGTAGCCACAAGCAACGGCGTTAATTTAACCGATGGTTTAGATGGTTTAGCAACTGGTGCATCTGTGATGACTTTTATTTCATTTATTTTGATTGGTGTTTGGGAATTCGGACAGAGTTGTGCAATTAATCCAGTTGGAAATTGCTATCAAGTCAGAGACCCTCTTGATTTAGCCGTTCTTGCTGCAGCTTTTGCTGGTTCTTGTACTGGTTTCCTATGGTGGAATGCCTCACCTGCAAAAATATTTATGGGCGACACAGGCTCCCTTGCCTTAGGTGGTGCGTTGGCTGGTTTAGCCGCGACTCTACGTGTGGAATTACTGCTTATTGCCTTGGGTGGGCTCTTCGTCATAATCACGATGTCAGTAATCATGCAAACCCTTTATTTCAAAGCAACTGGCGGCAAGCGAATTTTCAAAATGGCACCGCTTCAACATCACTTTGAATTATTAGGTTGGGGAGAAGTAACAATCGTTTTAAGGTTTTGGATTATTGCAGGCTTATGTGTTGCGCTTGGTCTTGGCCTCTTCTATGCCCAGTGGGTAGTTAAATAATTTCGATGGCATTTAATTTCTCTGGTCAATCCATTCTCATCCTAGGTGCTGGAGTAACTGGTGCGGCTGTTGCTAAAACTCTAACGCGCTATGGCGCTGATGTTGCAATCGTGGAAGAAAATAAGAATCAAACCAGTGATTTTCGAATATTTGGCACGGAGGATGTAGTAATAAATGATTGGGATTGCTTAGTCATTTCACCGGGTTGGCGCACCGATCACCCAATTATCATAAAAGCAATTTCGGCAGGAAAAGAAATTACCAATGAAATAGATCTTGCTTGGAAACTTCATCAAGAAATTGCGCCAGCCCAACGCTGGTTGGCTATTACTGGAACCAATGGCAAGACAACTGCGGTTGAAATGACTGCCAGCGCGCTGCGCAGTGGTGGTCTGGCAGCGATTGCTTGTGGCAATGTTGGCGGAACCGTCATTGAAGCAGTTGATCGTATTCACGCCTATGATTATTTAGTTCTTGAACTTTCATCTTTTCAACTCCATTGGGTTCGGCAAGCCAAATTTGTGGCAGCGGCTATTTTAAATATTGCACCGGATCACATTGATTGGCATGGCGATTTTGCAAGCTATGTACAAGCAAAAATTTCTATCCTAGATAGATCTGAAATTGCCATTTTAAATGCTGATGATGACGAAGTTGTTAAAGCGAGTTCGAATTGGAGGGGTAAGAAAGTATTTTTCTCATTAAATACTCCTGCCCCCGGCGAGTTGGGCTTGGTAGAAGAGATATTAGTTGATCGCGCTTTTGTAGCAGATGCGCAAGAAGCCGAAATGATTGCTGAACTTAGAGATGTTCAACCACCCTTGCCCCATAATATTTCAAATGTCCTTGCTGCCTCGGCGCTAGCCCGCGTCGCTGGAGTTCCACATAAAAAGATTCAAGCTTCTATACAGCAATTTCGAACCGGACCTCATCGCAGCGAATTGATTTTAGAAAAGGATGGAATTAAATGGATTAATGATTCCAAAGCAACTAATCCTCATGCTGCATCGGCATCAATTGCCTCGCACCTCAGTGTTATTTGGGTTGCCGGCGGTCTAGCAAAAGGTGCGGCTATGCAAGATTTAGTGGAGCGATCAAAGGGGAGAATTAAGGCTGCAATTCTTATCGGCCAAGATCGCGCGGTTATCGCAAAGGAATTAAATGCGAGAGCGCCTAATGTTCAAGTCTTTGAGATAGATACCGATGATAAATATTTTAAAGGTGCTAAATCAAATTCGCTAATGGAGTCGATAATTGCAAAAGCACAAGAGTTAGCAGTTAGTGGCGATGTCGTTCTATTGGCTCCAGCATGTGCTTCTATGGATCAGTTTATTTCTTATTCAGACCGCGGCGAACGATTCGCCGCCGCGATTAGAAAAATGGTAGGCAATGTTCAATAAATCAGCTCGGATCAAAGCGATTAATAAGCCCATCAATCTTTATTTTATGTTGATCGGAAGTACCGCAGGTTTGAGCGTTATTGGTTTAATTATGGTTTTTTCAGCATCGTCGATTAATTCAATCGAGTTCAAAGGAAATGCCTTCGCTATCGTCCTAAGACAGTTTATTTTTCTCTGTCTTTCCATTCCTCTTGCAATTATTGCTTCACGACTCTCCCTTTTTCACTGGAAAATAATTGCGAAGAAAGGTTTCATTATCTCTATTGGTTTATTAGCTTTGGTACAAATCCCTGGTGTAGGCAAGAGCGTTCGTGGAAATAGTAATTGGCTGAGTTTAGGTTTTATAGATGTGCAACCAAGTGAGATTGCTAAATTCTTAATGATTATTTGGGCTGGATATATGCTCGCAAGTCGCGAGCGAGCAGGAATAATCCATAGCAATGTTTTAGCGCTGATAGCACCGGGTTTTGCAATCTGTATTATTTTAATTTTGAAAGGAAACGACTTAGGTACTGCCGCTGTCTTTGCTGGTATTTTGGCGGGCCTACTTTTTATTTCTGGAGTCCCACTTAGATTATTTGGTTTCATCACGACAATTGGTTTTGCTGGTTTAGCTGGACTAATCGTTACCTCCCCTATTAGAGTAGATCGATTTATGGCGGTATTGAATCCTTTTGCAGTTGATCAATATAAAAACTCTGGGTGGCAACCGGCGCATAGCCTGCTTGGACTGGCTAGCGGTGGTCTCTTTGGTGTTGGACTTGGTGCCGGTAGGCAAAAATGGGGAAACTTGACAGAGGCGCATACCGATTTTATATTCTCGGTAATTGGTGAAGAGTTAGGCCTGTTTGGAACTTTATTTGTTTTAATTCTTCTCGGCATCTTAATTTATTCCATTTTCAGAATTGCACTGCGCGCTCATGACCCATTAGTTCGATACGCATCTTCTGGAATTGGTTGTTGGATTGCAATTCAAACTTTTCTCAATGTAGGTTCAGCTATAAGTGTTTTACCCGTTGTAGGTGTGACGCTTCCGCTTATTTCATACGGTGGATCGGCACTGGTTGCAACATATTTGGGGATTGGCTTTGTGGTAGGTGCTGCTCGTCGTGACCCTGTTATCTTTGCAGAGATGAAAAAGTTGAATCGACCATGGGCAAAATAGTCTTTGCTGGCGGTGGCACCGCGGGTCATATTCAACCCGCACTTGCGGTAGCCAAATTCTGGCGCACGGAACATCCAAGCGATGAGGTCATATTTATTGGCACAAGTGCTGGTTTAGAAAATCAACTTGTGCCAGAGTGCGGTTTTTCGCTTTCACATATTTCTAAAGTTGTAATTTCGAGAAAACCATCAATTTCTTGGTTAAGAATTCCATTTCAAATCTTTTCAGCCGTGCTTGGCTCCAGAAAAATACTTAAAGGAGCCCAAGTTCTAATTGGCTTCGGGGGGTATGTCAGTGCACCGCCATATTTGGCAGCCCGCAGTTTAGGAATTCCAATCGTTATTCATGAGGCAAATGCAAAGCCAGGTTGGGCCAATCGAATAGGTTCACTCTTTACGAATTACTTAGCAATTTCGCAAAGCGTCTTGTCAACTAAATTTTCAGAAGCGCTTTTGACAGGTCTGCCTTTGCGTTTAGATATTGCAGATGCGTTGCAAAGTGCCAAAGGTAATTGGCAAAGTCTGCGCCTTGCTGCCAAATCGCGCTTAGGATTTTCCCAAAAAGATCCACTTATTCTCATAATGGGTGGTTCGCAAGGTTCTGTGGCTTTAAATGCCGTCATCGCCGATGCCTTGCCGCAACTGCGCAGCCATGGAATTCAAATCATGCATTCAGTTGGCAAACTAAATATTTTGCCACAAGAGAGCCAAGGTTATAAAAGCGTTGCATATATAGAAAATATGGCTGATGCACTCCTTGCTGCCGACTTAGTAATTGCTCGAAGTGGGGCGGTAACTTGTAGTGAATTTCGAGCCCTTGGCCGTTACGCTCTTTTTGTGCCACTACCAATTGGAAATGGTGAACAGTTTCATAATGCCAAGAATTTAGTTGCATCTGGGCGTGCCCAAGTTATTGACCAAAAGAATTTCACGCCAAAATTCCTAGTTGATAATGCCAAATCGCTACTAGCAAAATCTGGTGCATCGGCCATTGAGGGAAGTTCTGATGATTTATTGGCAAGTGAAAAAATTGTACGGCTTATGGAATTTGCCATAGTTTCAAAAGATAAGAGAGCAAAAAATTGAAGCCCACCCTTAACTCTCTAATCGGCAAGCGTATTCACTTTATTGGAATTGGTGGAGCCGGAATGAGCGGCTTAGCGCGAATTGCCCTTTCCCATAAGATCATCGTTAGCGGAAGCGATGCCAAAGATTCTTCAGTCTTATCAGCGTTGCAAACTTTAGGCGCAACGGTTGCCGCCCAACATTTTGCTGCTGCTGTTGATGGCAGCGACCTCGTTGTTTACTCCACCGCTATTTCTGAAAATAATCCAGAATTAATTCGAGCCTCAGAATTAAAAATTCCAATTCTGAGCCGAGCATATGCTCTTGCAATCCTTATGTCTGATTCAAAGAGCATTGCAGTTGCTGGAACTCATGGGAAAACAACTACATCATCAATGTTGGCTGTTGCGCTACAAGCATGCGGGGAAGATCCTTCCTTTGCAATTGGAGGCACGGTTACTGCTTCTGGTTCTAATTCTCACCGAGGTACCGGAAATCTTTTTGTAGCAGAAGCCGATGAATCTGATGGCTCTTTTATTGCCTATCACCCATTTGCGGCGATAGTTACAAATATCGAGCATGATCATGTTGATTATTTTGCTACCCTTGAATCAGTACATCTGGCTTTTAGAGATTTTGCGCAGACTATTAACACCCAAGGCTTTCTTACCTATTGTGGGGATGACAAAGGCGCAATCGCACTTGCCAAATCAGTTGAAAACCTCAAGACCGTTTCATATGGCCAAAGCCAAGGATGTGATTTAGTAATTGATAACATCACGCTTTTAGCGATGGGTTCAACTGGGCGTGCCATTTGGCGTGGAAAATCGGTTGGAATAATGCAATTACAAGTTCCAGGTCATCACAATCTTTTAAATGGCGCCGCAGTGTTGGCAACCGGAATCACATTAGGACTTCCTGCAGCAGAATTAATTACTGGATTATCTACATTTAGAGGCACAGGGCGTCGGTTTGAGTTAAAAGCAACGGTGGCAGGAATTCGAGTAATTGATGATTACGGCCA
>JBCKHJ010000011.1:0-28518 GCA_038905915.1 Candidatus Planktophila sp.
TTGGCCTCCCTACGCAGGATGATTTCTAAATTTAAACTTTCTCCTCCAAAGCGAGTTACACGTAGGATTTCAAGTAATTCTAAGGGCTCAAAAATTCATATGCGAAAAATGGTTCGTGAATTGATGCGAAGACACGGTGAGATTAAAGAAATTTTTTATATCAAACGCCGTAAAAAACTGCGTCCGTTAATTTTCATCTTGGATGTTTCAGGATCAATGGCTGATTATTCTAGGAATCTCATACAACTTGCTTATTCTGCGCGTAGAGCTAACTCACGCGTCGAAGTTTTTTGTTTTGGCACTCGTTTAACTCGAATTACTAAATCACTCGAAAAGCGCAATCCAGATGAGGCAATGAGAATTGCTGGTAAGGCTGTGCTGGATTGGGATGGTGGAACTCGAATAGGTGAATCAATTAATTCTTTCATCAAGGGCTGGGGCCGTGACGGCATGAGCCGCGGGGCAATAATAGTTATTTGTTCAGACGGATTAGACCGTGGAGATCCAAAAATCTTGGAAGGAGCCATGTCGGACCTTTCGCGGCTTTCATACAAAATTATTTGGATGAATCCTCACAAAGGTGACGCTATTAAATTCGAGCCAAATACTCTCGCAATGATAGTCTGCGATCCATTCATTGATCTGGTAGTTTCAGGACACAATCTTGAAAGTCTTGAGCAATTTACTAAAAATTTGACTGCGCTTAGATAGGGAATTTAATGAAATATAGCATCTCAATTTACGCTGAGGGTGAGCGTGAAATTTCCCTCGCAGAAATAGTTGAACTAGCTGATGCAGTAGCGATGTACAGTGGAATTGCATCTGGTGCAGGAACTATGGGTTACGGTGCGCAACTTGTTTTTGAAGCCGAAAACCAAGAAGCCGCCATTGAATTAGCTGTTCGCGCATTTGAAAAATCTGTTCTCATTGCCAAACTTCCAATTTGGCCTATAACTACTGTTAATTCCATTAGTGAATTAGAAGAATTTGAATTGGAAGAAGATTGATTAGATTAGGTTCACTCGCAGGTTATCCTTTTGAAGGTCCACGAGTTTTAGCTGGGTGGACCCCACCAGCGATTCCCGCTGTTTATGCAATTGTGAGTCGATCAAATCCGGAGGGTAAGCCACAGGAATTTTCAGTGATTTTTGTAGGACAGACAGATAATCTTACCAACGCAGGATTTCCATTTAAGAATCCAAATAGCCCTGCTTGGATAAAGCGCGCTGGCGATAGATTTAATTTACATATTTGCTACTATGAAATTCCTGGTGGATTACAGTCTCACCGAGAACTTATTACACAAGAATTGATTGCTATTTATCATCCAAGTTGCAATGTTGAACAATACGACCGCGCATGGAATGACGAATGGATAGGTGAGTACAAATCTATTACGACCAAAATGCTTACTACAGACCGAGACCCTAATTCCAATAACTAATTAGGGTCTTGGCGTAAAGATTATTTACTAATTCCCAATAAATCCCACTGCATCTAACTGGCGAGAACGCCGAACACCCATTGCAGGGCGTGCTGGCGCTGGGTGCGAATTTGGATCTGACTTATATGTTGCTCCAACAACAATGCCTTCAGCCATTCCATAAAGCAAAGGTAGGGCGCCGGCAACAGCTGCGCCGGTATGATTAATTCGCTTTAGACCTGGTTCAATACATTCAGCATTTTGCTTGATCTTCCATACCAAGTCTGCAGCATCTTCTAAGTTTCCTGCCACTTTCTTAAGTTGCATTCCAACAATAAATAAGTAGATTGCAAGTACTGCAATCAGCGCAGTGATTTCAACAACTGTTAAAATCTGTAAGTTTTTCATGATCGCACCTTGTCCAATACTCGACCTAAGAAGAGATGGTGTTCTAAACCTTCTGCTAGAAGTGCATCAACTCCTGCTCCAATGGTTGTGATCATTGCAGCATTTGCGGTGTTCTTTTCAGCTTGAGCAAGTGTTAATTTAATCGCAGCGACTCGCTGATCGATAGTTCGGACGAGCAAAACTAAAATAGTTAGTAACACTGCGACTACAACGACTACCAAGGCACCAGCAATCATTGCGGTGGTCCACAAAGTTTTCTCAGTTGCGCTTAATACATCCATTTTCAGCCTCCCAACTTCTTTCTGCCACGATTTAATCCCGTAATGATTGACGTGGCGTAATCAATTGTTGTCTTCAGATCTTTAAGGGGCGCAGTATTTTTCACGGCGCCTTCAAGGCCAGTATTAATACTCTTTGCTTGTCCGCCGATTTTTTTGGCGAGTAGCAAAATGGGAACGACAAGTGCAACGACTACCAGCACAACCACGAGCCCAATAATGAAGCCCAGTAGCCAGCCTGCATGATTTTCAAAATTCATAGTTGTAATCCCCCTAAATCGTCTCTGCGAAATCTCGGACCGGCTTAAGACTTGCATTAACCGATGGCACTGCTAGTGGCACTGTTGACGTCTTGGCGACAACGACTTGCACCCCGCCATCTAGCGCATCTAAAGCCTTGGCTACTGCACGAAGGTGCAAAATTACGCGACTCAGACCTAGCGCGGCGGCGCCGATAATTAGAGTTGCTAAAATTAAAGTGATAATTGCAACTGTTGGCATGGTTCCCCCTTAACCTAACAACTTTGAGACTGGGCCCGCATAGCGGACCGCGCCGTTGGCAACATCAGCAATTACAGCACCTGTTATTGATAACAATTCAGGTGTTTCGTTTAATTCGCCAATAAGTGCAACTCCTCCTGCGAGTGCATCATCGGCGGCTCCACGAACTCTTTCCAAAGAGCTCAAGACGAGATTTAGAAGTGCAACTAAGACTGGAACTATCACCACTAAAAGGATCAGGTTCCCTATTCCCCAAAGAGACATTTATTTTCCTTTTCTATTCTCTAGCGCCGTGGAACTGCTTGGTAAGGAAGAAAAAAACGAGCAAAAACACGTACTGATGCTCGCTTAAATGCCATCAGACCGATGGTTAAGCCGCTCGCTGCTTTCGCACCTGTAACTGAATTTGGGTCAAGACCCATAGCAATTGCGTTGAGCCGAGCTTTCATACTTTCTGCTGTTTGATTTACAAGAACTGCAGTGATATCAGATACGAGCCCGCGACCATATTGTGCGGCCGCACCTGAAATTTGGAGTTCGAGTGAAATATTAATTTTAGTTCCCTTTCCAATTGGTACTAAGGTCGCGCTCAAAACTGCGCTAGCGGCACCTCTACCCTTCTTATCAGAACCTGAAGCATCGATTGCAATTGTTTTCTTAGCGTTATCGCGCGATTTAACTTTTGCCGAACCTGCAAACTCTAGTTTTACTGGGCCTGCTGAAATTATTACATCCCCTTTGAAATGGTCTTTTGCAATCTCATTTGTGAGTTTGGCGCCGGGAATACAGGCGGCCACTTGTGGGATGTCATCGAAGAACTTCCAGACCGAATCAATCGGTTGGTCGACTTCGATTGTTTGCGTGATTAGCATTTCGCCTCCTGAGGTATGTACGAAGTTGGATCTTTTTCAAATGCGCTGCGGCAGCCTGGTGCACAGAAATAATAAGTATTTCCTTCATAATCAAATGGCCGATTTGATTTTTCTGCCCCAACGCTCATTCCACAAACAAGGTCAAGGACATCCATTACTCTTCGATTTGGGGTTAAATTTGACTTAAGTTCACCCGCCGCTCTCAACTTAACTAGCTCTGCCAAAATTGAAACGGCAACTTCGCGATGTGATGTATGTCCAAGGTCAACTCCTGCCGGAATTTTTACTTTAGCCAACGCTTCCGATGGAACACCACGATCAATTAGATAATCCAAAATCGTTTGGCCACGTTTTCGAGAAGCAACTACTCCCAAATAAATTGGATTTCCAGCGAGCGCTTTCGCTATCGCTTCCTCATCACCATGACCTTGAGTTGCGATTACGACAATTGAGGATGAATCAATTATTTCAGATTTGAAATCATTTCCATCCACTAAGCGCACATCCCAATCAAGATCCTCAGTTAACTTTGCTAAAGTCATTGCCATTGGTGAGCGACCGACAATAATAACTTGTGGGCTCGATTGCATCGGCTCAATGTAAATCTGAAGAGCACCATCGCTTTGACAAGAAATTGGAATAGCAACAACTCCATCTGGAATGTGCATCCCTATGAATTCAGATTCTTGGCCGAGCCAAATTAATTTTGCTTGACCATCTTCAAGGGCTCTCATGGCTTCACGAATAAGAACAGGTTCTGCGCAGGCGCCACCAACCCATCCGTGCAATTCACCTTGGGCGGTGACAATTGCGCGAGAACCTTTTTGACCCGAAGAAGGAGCCTGACGCCAAACAACAGTAGCCATAACGAATGCTTCACCGCTCTTTTTTAACTCTACTGCGCGTTCGATAACGCCCCATCCTTCAATCGCGCCGTTTTGCATTAGTCGCTATATCTCACTGGTGGCGCACCCGAAACATCTTTACCAGTTTGGAGCGCCTGATAAACACGATCCGGCAGTAATGGCATATCAATATTGCGAACTCCAGATCCCTTTAGGGCATTTAAGACTGCATTTACGAAGGCTGCAGGACCACCAACGGTTGCACATTCGCCAACGCCTTTTGCTCCGATTGGATGGTGTGGGCAAGGTGTAACCACTTCATGTAATTCAAATCCGGGAGTTTCCCATGCTGTAGGCAAGAGATAATCCATGTAATTAGAACCAATGCAGTTACCCTCTTCATCAAAAGTCATAAATTGCATAGATGCAGCAGCATAAGCCTCAGTTAATCCACCCATAATTTGTCCTTCAACAATCATCGGATTGATGCGAACACCGCAGTCATCTACCGCAACAACTTTTAATACATCCCAAACACCTGTTTCGGGATCGACTTCAACCTTTACAAAATAACCACCAAATGGCCAAGTTAAGTTTGGTGGATCATAGTACGAAACATTTTCTAGACCGGGTTCCATTCCATCTGGCATATTGCTGTATGCAGCCATTGCGCACTCTTGAATGGTTACCCCGCGATCTTTTGAACTGCGAACATAGAAACGACCTAACTCCCACTCAATATCTTCTTCGGAAACCTCAAGTAGATGGGCCGCTATTTTTCGCGCTTTTGCACGCACTTTTCGTGAAACCATTGCAACCGCTGCACCCGCAACAGGTGTGCTTCGAGAAGCATAAGTACCCATTCCAAATGGTGCTGTATCGGTATCGCCTTCCTCAACAACAATATCGTCTGCAGGAATTCCAAGTTCGTGAGCAACAATTTGTGCCCAAGTTGTCTCGTGCCCTTGTCCTTGAGATTTTGCGCCAGTACGAAGAATTGCTTTACCAGTCATGTGAACTCGTAACTGCGCAGAATCAAACATCTTGATTCCTAAAATGTCGTACTCTCGAGAGTTTCCAGCACCCAGAGGTTCGGTCATGGTCGAAATACCAATTCCCAATAATCGACCTCGCTTTGCAGCATCTGCCTGTTCTTTTTTGAAATCCTTGTAACCAATTGCTTCAAGACCAATATCTAAGCATTTTCCATATTGACCAGAGTCTGTAAGGAATCCAAATGCTGTGCGATGTGGGAAATCATTATCTTTAACAAAGTTAACACGTCGGAATTCTGCTTGATCCATACCTAAATCATCAGCTGCTGCTTGCACCATTCGCTCTTGGAAGAACATGCCTTCGGTGACACGGAATGAACAGCGGTAGGCAACTCCACCGGGTGCCTTGTTTGTATAGAAACCTTCGGCAACTAGGTGTGCGGCAGGAATGTCGTAACAAGCAAATGCAGAATGCAACAATCCAATTTTGAACTTGCTTGGCTGTGCGTCAGCAAAGAAGGCTCCGTGATCTGAAAGTGTGCGCATCCGGAAAGCAAGAATTTTGCCATCCTTGCGAAGCGCCATTTCACCTTTTAGGTAAACGTCACGTGCATAGTGAGTCGAAATCAAGTTTCCACTCTTATCGTCAATCCATTTAATCGGGCGTTCGCAGAGAATAGAAGCGAGAATTGAAATTACATACCCTGGATAGACGGGAACTTTATTTCCAAATCCGCCACCGAGATCTGGTGAGACGATTCTGATCAAGTGTTCTGGAAGTTCTGCAACAAGTGCAACTGCGGCACGAATGATGTGCGGTGCTTGCGATGTCATATAAACTGTTAATTTTCCAGTTGCGCGGTCAAAATCTGCAATAGAGCCTTCAGTTTCCATTGGAGATGGATGTGAACGTGGGTAGTGAAGTTCTAACTTTGAGACTAAGTCAGCATTGGCAAATGCTTTGTCGGTGGCTTGCTTATCACCGATCTCCCAATCAAAAATCTTATTAGAAGTTTGGTTCTCTTTATCATCACGGATTAATGGTGCATTAGGTGCCATAGCTTGAGTTGGATTAACAATTACAGGCAACGCTTCGTATTCAACAACAATCTTCGCGCATGCATCTTTTGCGATGTATGGATCATCTGCAATAACTGCAGCAACTTCTTGTCCCTGAAAGCGAACCTTGTCCGTAGCAAGTACAGCTTGAGTGTCATAAGAAAGTGTTGGCATCCATGCAAGATTGCGCGCAGCCATCATTTCGCCAGTAAGAACTAATCGAACCCCTGGAATTTCCCACGCAGCACTGGTATCAATTGACTTAATTTTCGCGTGGGCTAGTGGACTGCGCAGAATCTCCATATGAAGCATTCCTGGCAGCACGATATCGTCAACATAATTACCTTTCCCACGCAGGAAACGATTGTCTTCAACTCGGCGGCGGCTAGCGCCCAGCCCGCCAATTTTGATTTCATCTAATGACATTTTTATCTAGCTCCTTAATTCGATTGCGCGCGCATTTTTTCAGCGGCCCATAGCACGGATTTCACGATGTTTTGATAGCCGGTACAGCGGCAAAGATTTCCCGACAGCGCCCAACGGATTTCGTCTTCAGTTGGATTTGGATTCTCTTCGAGCAACGCTTTTGCTGCCATCATCATTCCAGGAGTGCAAAAACCACATTGAAGGCCGTGCTCTTCTTTGAAGCCTTCTTGAATTGGATGAAGTTCGCTTGCAGTTGCAAGACCTTCGACGGTTTGGACTTGGTGACCATCGGCTTGAACTGCCAACATTGTGCAACTCTTAATTGGGCGACCATCAAAGAGAACCGTACATGCGCCACAATTTGTAGTGTCACAGCCAGTGTGAGTACCCGTTAATTTAAAACCTTGGCGAAGCAAATTCGCCAACAACAATCTTGGCTCAACATCGACAGTACGTGCTTCTCCATTTACGGTAACTGTAATTCTACGAACTGGAACATCGCCAGCTGGAGGTGCTAAAACTTCGTCATAGAGACTTGACATATTAGGCTGCTTCCTTCGTTGTGCTTGCGATTTGGTTGAGAATTCTTTTTACAAATATTGCAACGATGTGGCGTTTGTATTCTGAACTACCACGATGATCAGAACGGGGTTGCGCAGCTTTAGCCGTAAGTTCAACGGCCTTGGCAATTGTTCCTTCGTTTAATTTTTGACCAACTAGAGATGCGGATGCATCTGATGCGTTAATTGTTTTACCGCCAACGCCACAAAGGCCAATACCAGCTCGGACAATTTTCCCAGCAACAACATCGAGCGAGACAGCCACAGCTGCCGTAGCAAAATCACCAACGCGACGTTCTAATTTCAGATATCCACCATAAATCTTGCCTTTTGGTGCAGGTATTACGGCTTCTATGGCAATCTCATTAAAATGAAGTGCGGTTGTAAATGGGCCAGTAATGAATTCACTCATTGGAATAGTACGAGTTCCGTTTGGTCCTTGCGCCACTATGAAGCCATCGAGAGCAATCATGGTTGCTGCCCAATCGCCTTGCGGATCTGCATGGCAAATAGAACCAACAAATGTTCCACGAGTACGCACTATTGGATCGGAAACTAAATGTGCTGCAGCCGCAATAGTTGGTTGTTTTTTGGCAATGAGTGCCGATTTTTCTAAATCTTCATGGCGACATAACGCTCCGATATGAATGCTTCCATCTGCATCTTCACGGTGATAACCGAGCCCTTCAATATTATTAATGTCAATTAATAATTCAGGAGATGCAAAACGAAGTTTTAACATCGGAACTAAACTCTGGCCACCGGCAAGAATCTTTGCTTCACCACCTGCTGCATCAAGTAAAGCAATCGCTTCTTCTAAAGTCTTGGGTGATTCATATTTAAATCGAGATGGATACATTTGCTATTACCCTTTTGCCTTTCTTTTTTCATCTTTTACAGCAACCGGCATTGAATCTGCATCGGGATCAGGACGACGTTCTTGATTTGGAGGCCAAGGTCCTTGCACAGGTTGGCCTGCAACTTTTAAATATTCTGTGATTTGCGGCCAAGCCCAAATTGTCGGGCTAGCACCAGTCTTGGGTGCATTCTCAATTAGAGCAAAAAAACGTGGATTACCTCGCTCTTTACCAGATGATTCAACGGACATCTTTTCGACCTCTCCAATCGACCAAGAAACTCGAATTAAAGTAGCACCCTTATAGCCGATGGGCAATGCCAAAGAGAGACAATTCTCTCAATATCACCCCAGAGATTCATTGAACTTTTGAAGGTCTATCAGGGTATCGACATCGGCTCCATCGGAGATCTGGCCGATTTCAACGAGGGCTAAGTCATCCCTACCCATCAAATATCCTTTTGCCCCAGTATCACCGCCGACACTCTCCAGCATTGCTGCCCAATGGTTGCGCCCAAATTTAACTGGATGTCCTTGCTCTCCTTTAAAAGTTGCTGCAACAAGGTCACCTGGATGATCAATAATTTTGGCTACTCCGGCAGCGGTCAATCCGGGCAAGTCCACCAGAGTCACAACCATCGCGCTAATTTTCACATCCTTAATTAGCGCATTCAAGCCCACCAACAGTGATGATCCCATGCCTTCTTGCCAAGTGGGGTTTTCAATTATTACCGCATCCGAAACGCCACCAACCCAAGCGCCCAAGACAACAAAAACTTTTTCACACCCAGCTTCTTTAAGGATTCTCACGGCGCGATCTACAAATCGCTCTCCATCAATTTCAATTTGTGCCTTCGGGGTTCCAATGCGCTGGCCACCACCGGCTGCTAGAACCAAGCCAGCAACACCTTGTCTCATAAGTTGCGCACCCTTCAAACCTACCCAAAATTTGTGTATTGCTACACTCTAGAACATGAGAGCGCTTTGGATAAACAAACTTGCGTGAAATTATTGACCAAATTTCACCTTGGTACCGCAGTGGTGAGAAATTTACTATCGCCACAGTAACTCGTACATGGAGCTCATCTCCAAGGCCAATCGGTGCAACTATGGCGGTATCTCAATCGGGTGAAATAGTTGGAAGTGTTTCTGGTGGATGTGTCGAAGGCGCACTCTATGAGACATCTTTAGAAGTTTTAGCAAGTGGCGCTCCAAAATGTGTTACTTACGGCATCAGCGATGACAGCGCTTTTGCTGTCGGACTAACCTGTGGTGGAACAATCGAGCTTTATATTCAAGTAATTGACAAACTTTCCTTTCCAGATCTTGAAACAGTTATTGATGCGATTGAAAATGCAAGACCTATTGCAATCGCGACCTTAATTTCTGGAAATAAAAAAATTGGTTCACGAATGATTTTCATGAAAGATGTTCAGTTAGGAAGTTTGGGAAATGCAGGACTTGATCATTGCGTAGCAGAAGATGCAAGAGGTCTGTTAGAGCGTGGCACAACCCGAACGCTAAAAATGGGCGAATCTGGCCAACAAAGAATGGAAGATTTAACAGTATTTATTGAAAGCTACGCGCCAGCCCCAAGAATGATAGTTTTTGGTGCAATCGACTTTGCCAGCGCGGTGGCACGAATTGGAAAATTCTTAGGTTACTACGTTGTTGTCTGTGATGCTCGTGCTCTGTTTGCTACTAAAAAAAGATTCCCTGATGCTGATGAAGTTGTAGTTGATTGGCCCCATCGATATTTGTCAAAAATAGAAATAGATGAGCGAACCGCTATTTGCGTGCTCACTCATGATCCAAAATTTGATGTACCTCTTTTGGAAATCGCACTTCGCACTTCGGCCGGATATATCGGTGCCATGGGCAGTCGTCGAACTCATAATGACCGGTTAGAACGATTGCGCGAAATTGGATTGACCGAGGCAGAACTCGCCAGATTGCACTCACCAATTGGATTAGATTTGGGTGCTCGAACACCAGAGGAGACTGCAGTTTCGATAGCCGCTGAAATTATTTCAAATCTTTGGGGCGGTTCTAAACAATCACTATCAAGTTCTGCGCAACTTCCAATCCACCGCCAAAGCCTTGCAAGTGAATCAGACGAAGCTCCTAAAATAAATTAAAGCGCCCTAATATGGTCTCCGCCATGAATTTGATCTAAGGCATGAACAAGAATCGGTTTAAGAACATCCAAGCCATCTTTTACGCCACCTAAGGAGCCAGGTAAATTAATAATCAGGGTTTTATTTGCAATTCCGGCGATTCCACGCGAAAGAATTGCAGTCGGGACACCGCGTGCAACTCCATACGAGCGAATTGCTTCAGCAATCCCCGGGGATTCACGGTCAATAACTCGTTTGGTCATTTCAGGCGTCAAATCATTCGGTGTGTGACCAGTACCGCCCGTAGTAATCACTAAATCGATGCCGCTTTCGACAAAACCTTTCAACTGCTTTTCAATTTCCGCGCCATCTGGGACGACTACTGGGGCAGCAACGTCAAAACCTAGCGTTAATAAAGATTTAACTATCTCAGGCCCAGTAGTGTCTTCCCAAATTCCAGCAGCTGCTCGAGTAGAAACTGTTAAAACCCTTGAAGTATATTTTCGTGCGGCTTCGGCCATTCTTATAATCGTTTCATGCTGAATTCACCCATTCATCAGTGCCATCTGTAAAAAATTGATGTTTCCACAAAGGTAATAATTCTTTTACTCGCTTAACTGCATCAGAACAAGCAGCAAAGGCTTGCGTGCTGTGTTGGGCGCCAACAACGACTCCAAGTGCTGTATCGCCAATCGATAGTTTTCCATATCGATGCGCAATATAGAGGGACTCAATTTTGTGATCAGCGACAATTTCGCGCGCAATTTGTTTCAATACTGCATCAGCACTTGGATGAGCCTCGTAGTCGAGCGAGAGAACGCTTCTATCGTGATCGTGGTTTCTAACGTCACCGCAAAATATAACTGCAGCGCCACTCGTAGGCGCCATCGCAGATTTTCGCATTAATTCAATATCTATCGGTGTTTGCGCAACCGAAGTCCAAATTTTTACTTGGCTCAATTTCGAACCCAGTCGCCATTTTTACCACCACTTTTTTCAACTAAACGTATATCCGTAATACTTGCATGACTATCGATCGACTTAATCATATCTATAACAGCTAGCGCACCGACTGCAACAGCAGTAAAAGCTTCCATTTCTACACCAGTTCGGTCTGTTGTTTTTACAAATGCAGAAATTTCTATGCCATCTTCCAACAGAACATATTCAATTTCAATCCCAGTAATTGCCAGTGGGTGGCATAATGGGATCAATTCGGAGGTTTTTTTAGCTCCCATAATCGCAGCTATGCGCGAGACATCAATAACATTCCCTTTGGAAACTGCATTTTCTGCAATCAAATTACGAACCTGCTCCGAGTGCAAAACTTTTCCTCTAACTTTTGCCGTTCTCACCGTGACTGCGCGATCGGTCACATCCACTATTTGAGCATTGCCATCTGCGTTGACGTGGGTGAGTGAAGAGTTTGAGGGAGTTGATTTCACAGCACGACCCTAACATTTAAGGCAAGGCGCCGTAAATCAAAAATCAAAAGCAAGCCAGCAAACCTTGCTGCCAGCATCGCCCATTCCCGGCTCTATTAAGGCAAAACCTGCTGAACTTGCGACCCCGCGAAGCATGGCTGAATTCAGGTATTGGGCGGGTGTGAATCCATCCACGCTTAATACTCCTGGTATTAGTTTTGCAAAATCAGATTGGGTAGGGATATTTTCAGTAAGTTCAACATAAATTTCATCTTTCGGAATCAGTCCACTCATAGATTCCAGAATTGGCTTACCAAAAGAAATAAATGCAGCTAGGGCAGATTGCGGATTTCCCGGTAAAGCTAAAAATGGAATTTGTGAATTGCCATTATTAATTTCAGCTAGCAAAAGATGATAGCCGGGCCGAACTTTAACTCGATCCACCAGATATTTTCCTTGGAACTCTTCGATTATTGGTTTCACAAAATCTCGGGGGCCATCAGCAGTTCCGCCAGTTGTGATAATTAGATCCACCATGCCCATGATTTCATTGATTTCTGAAGTAAATAACGCTAGATCATCCTTGATAAATTTAGCTGCCACAATATCAGCGCCGTGCGAATTTAATATTGCGGGAAACTGGATTCCTAATGAATCTCGAATTGTTCCATGCTTTGGAATTCCTGAATGAATTAGTTCGTCACCTAAAAAGAAAAGTGCAACTCTTGGTCTAGTAAATACTTTGACTTTGTCGTGGCCGGTAGCTGCCAAGAGTCCAATTAAAGGAGGTGTAACTCTGGCACCAAGTTTCGCAAAAACTTCTCCACTTTTACATTCTGCACCTGATGGACGAATGTGATTACTGGTCTGCGCAGCTCCAGAAACTAACTCTCCATCAACTTCGGCGTTCTCCCAAGGAAGTATTGCTTCCCCGCCTTTTGGAATTACCCCACCTGTAGAAATTTTCATACATTGCCCTACTTGTAATTCTTGATTAGCTACGAAACCGGTGGCAACTTCCCCAACAATTTTCCAAGGAGCGTTTCCATTTACCACCCAGCCATCCATAGCTGTTGTGTCATAGGCTGGAAGATCAGATAGCGCAGAGATATCGGAAGCGATAATCCTTAAATTACTTTCACTTAGCGGAACTTCTTCTACACTAAGTGGGTTGAAAGAATCTCTAACTATCTCGCGTGCTTCAAGCCAAGAACTTTCGTGCATTTGAGTAACCTTTCCGTTATTTTGACTTAATAACCTCAATTGCTTCCGCAAGAATTGAAATCGCGATTTCATTTGGTGTATTCGCGCGAATATTGTATCCGGCAGGTCCATAGACTCTAGCTACATCTATAATATTTCGATAGGCCAACCATTCAGTTCGATTCGCTTGCATCTTCTGCGAGCCAAGTGCGCCTATGTATCCAACTTTGCTCGCTAGCGCTGCTGCCAAGCAACCGCTTGAAGTTTCAACATCATGTCCCATAACTACAACACAATCTATTTCTGACAAACTTGTAACTAGACCTGTGAAATGTTGTACTCGAGGATCACATGAAACTTGCCAACCAAGCAATTTTGCATGCTCACTTAACGCATCTGCGATTGGACCATTGCCAGCAATTACTAATTTAGTGACTGGCCAAATTATTGTTACAATCTTCCCGTTTATTTCAGTAACTTGAGTCTGACTCTTTAGAAATTCAATTGCGATTTCCTCGCCAGCATCGTCAATATTGGATGCTGAATATACTTCCGAAGAAACTAACTCGTCATCTTTGAATTCACACAAAAGCGCTAAAGGTTTTCGCATCTGTAGAAGTGGCCATAACTCAGACGGCAGTTGTGTCGATGGTGCAATAATAAATTTCGCTTGTGAATTTACTGGTAATCCAGATGTCATTGCTTCTGCTGGACCTAATAAGAATTTGACCAATCGTCCAGTACTGAGATTTCTGCTTGCAAAATCAATAATGGGGCCATCGAAACCACCGCTTGCAACAAATCCAGTTCGGCCACCACCAGGAGTTATCGCAATAGCCTGGCCAATAAAATTAGGATCAAGATCCTGCGCTGAAATTAACCAAGCAATATCGGCCCGCGTTCCTGAACGTAAGCAGGCACTTACCGCTAGAGAAATTTCATACACGCGGGTACTATAGCCAATTGGATAAGGAAGATGGTTGTTGTTGTAGGAGGTTTAAAAAATTCAATCAAGTGATCTAATCATTGCGCTTCTTTTACTGCTCGCCGCCATTCTTTACACTTCAGTAGGGCACGCGGGTGCATCGTTGTACATCGCAATCATGTCACTCTTTAATTTACCCGCTCCAGTTATAAAACCAACGGCACTTTCACTCAACATTTTGGTCTCCTCTTTTACTAGCTTTCGTTACATCAAGGCAAAACTAATTGATTTTAGAATATTGGTGCCCCTGTGTATCGGTGCTACCCCCATGGCCTTTTTGGGTGGTCATCTTCAACTTCCTACTAATTTATTTAAAACTATGCTCGGATTAATATTGATTTTTGCTGGACTTGGTTTTTTCTTCAAACCAAGGTTTAGAGCTAATATGCAAATAGTTCGACCAAAGGTAACCCTTTTATTTATAATTGGAGCAATTATCGGTTTCATTTCGGGTCTAACTGGCACTGGGGGCGGAATCTTTCTATCACCCCTTGTCCTAGCTTTTGGATGGACCGCAGTTAGATCTGCTTCCGGAACTGCCGCCGTTTTTATCTTTCTGAATTCAGTCTCTGGTTTGCTAGGGAATATTTCATCAATCTCAAAGATTCCAAACACAATTCCACTTTTTGCGCTCGCTGTTTTAATTGGTGCAATTATTGGCACTCAATTAGGAATTAAAAATTTTTCAAATACAGCAATTAAGCGAGCCGTAGGTGCAGTTCTCATCATCGCCGGCCTTAAGTTATTTTTTCATTTATAAAAATGATTGCATAGAATAGAGACACGAAATCAGGGATGCCCCTAAGTTTTCTCACAGGAATGAGGGCGATTCCCTCATGTTGGCGAATTGATACCGAAAAAATCCGCATAAGCATCACAGACTCCACAGGCATCTTCTTAAGAATAGAGGGGTTAATTACAGGTAGTCGATAACAAATGTTCTCGGCACTAGTAATAAGGGATGAAAGGGAGACATAAAATGTCATCAAAAAAGAAAGTCATAGCAATTGCGATTACGATCGCTGCGCTTTTTGTAAGCAGCATCGGAGCGTCGCAGGCTTCACAAAATTCAGGAACGGTCAAGACAGCCGGGGATCATCAAAAGATACTTGTTTCTGTGCTTGCGGTTCTTGTTACTAAGGGAACAATTACGCAATCACAATCCGATTCAATTACCGTAGCTGTATCTGTTGCAAGAATTGCAGCAGATGCTGCTGCAGATGCTGCAAAAGCTGCTGCAGATGCTGCAAAAGCTTTAGAACGTGCTTCAAAAGCGTTAAAAAATGATGGTGATCATTCAGCACGTGAAGCGTTGATTGCATTAACACTTGGAATTGACGTCAAAACGCTCCATGCACGCTCAAAGACTGGCGAATCACTTGCAATAATTGCAGGAGTAAAGAAAGATGCACTGATTGCAGCACTCGTTCTTTATCAGACAAAGCGTATCGATGCTTTTGTAGCTCCTGGCAAGATCACAGCTGCACAAGCCACAATCCTGAAAACTGGACTAGTTCTCCACGTAACTGCTGAAGTAAATGCAGTTGGCGACAAAAGAGGCGGCCATCATAAAGGCGACAGAATAGGTCAAGGATAATAACGACAACCGCGATTAAGGCGCCATAAAATTCTTAATATCGTTTCCTAACCCCTGCGGGTGAGAAAACCAGCCACGTGCTCTATATACGTGGCTGGTCTTCCTTCGCTTTGTTGCTATAATTTTTCTTGATATAACAAGATAAAACCTGATAGAGGAGGAAAAATGGCAACTTCCCGTGAGAAGTTCTCATCGCAAGCCGATGCTAAATTATTGGCCAAAACGCGACAATTGGCTGACAAAGAGGGGCGTCAATTTCAATCAATAATTGAAGATGCCCTGACCGAATACCTCGAGCGCCATCAAAGCGAACGTCCACGCAAGCATGTGATGGAGTCTTTGGGTTTAAGCGTTGCAGAATTCGATGAACTTTATAAAAATTTAGCAAAGTAATGGCCCACGATTACATAACCGTTGCTGACGCCCTAGCAATGCACACAATTTTGATACGTAAATATGGCGGATCTGATGGCGTTCGTGACATGGGCGCACTCGAATCTGCGCTATATCGACCACAGACAGGTTATTACTTAGACATAATTGAAGAATCTGCTGCTCTTCTAGAAAGTCTTGCCATCAATCATCCCTTTATTGATGGTAACAAGCGCGTTGCCTTTGCCGTTGTTGACGCATTTCTTAGAATTAATGGATACCAAATAGATTCAAAAAGTTCACAAATCTATGCGGTATTGATGAAATTTTTCGATACACAAACTTTTAAATATGAAGAGCTTGAAAAATGGCTCCGCAAAATAGTTGTAGAGTGTTAATTGGCCCTTGATACATAATTTTTTAACGCTTGACGTTCAGTATCTAATTCATTGACATGGCATTTAACCACATCTCCGATAGAGACAATTGAGATAAGAATATTCTCGCCATTTACAACAGGGACGTGACGAATACGAAGTTCGGTCATCATTTTCATGAGTTCGGAAATTAAGGTATCAGGTGTGCATGTATGTACTTCTACCGTCATGAGATCGCGCACATGCATACCTATGAGTTCATCTAGCTTTCCGGGCATCGCACGAACAACATCACGTTCGGAGACGATGCCTTCAATCGATTTACCATCGCTAGAAACGACGAGGGCACCAACATGATGAACATTGAGTGCGCTCACTAAGTCTTGCACGCTGGCACTAGGAGAAATAGTTTCAACTCGTTTTCCAACAATGATGCTTCCCACCTTCATGGTTTACTCCTATCCTCGATTCGATATTGTCATAGTGCCTGTGCTGGACAGTCTTGGCAAGAGGCAATCCGCTAGGCTCAATTCATGAGCGAAGTAACGATTGCTTTCTTAGGCGCAACCGATACGGTCACGGGCAGTCGCGGGCAATCTCTTACACCACCGTTTCATCCCTGTTTCCGTCTTTATCTGAACGGCGGACAGTCACCTCAAGGAACTGCGTGGAGCGTAGAATTATGAGAATGATGATCGTGAATCCAGCGGCCGCGAATTGAAATCCAAGGCCAGCAAGGCATCCCACGCCAGCGGTCGCCAAGATAGTCGCAGCCGTTGTAACACCTTGAACGCCGCCGCCCCTGTTGGTGAAAATCAAGCCGGCACCAAGAAAGCCAATGCCGGTAATGATCGCGTGCATCGCACGAGTTGGATCTCCGTAATTGGCATTGAGACCCAGCACATATCCAATTCCAACAACCACAGCAGATACGGAACCAACTAGCGCCATGGTGCGCGGCCCGGCGGATTTGCCGGCCCGATCGCGCTCCCAACCGATTATCGAGCCGAGAATTGCGGCAATCGAGGCATTAATGATGACTGAGAGCTGCTGCCAATAATTTATTGCGGGGAGATCAATCCCAGATTGAAGAAGATTTATCATGGTTCATTGTACTTGTCTCCCCCTAAAATCCCTTAATTGCTACGCGATTAGTACATTCCGAGTTGGAGTAGCGCCGCCTCCGACATCCGCTCCCTGCCCCAGATTGGCTCCCAGACAAGCTCGACGTCGACCTCGCTGACGCCGTGAACGCTTTGGACCGCAGCACGGGCATCTTCTTTGAGCACATCGCCCATGCCGCAGCCCGGAGCGGTCATGGACATCTTGATCTCGACTCGGTGGGTGCCATCGGCGAGCGGCTCCGCTTCGCAACTGTAGATAAGCCCCAGATCCACCACATTTATTGGGATTTCTGGGTCGAAGACGGTCATGAGCTGCGCGATTACCTGATCCATTGCGAACGGCCCACCGTCCGTGAACGTTGCTTCGGCGGCGAGGTCGGTAAGTCCGAGCGCAGCAGAGTCCTCAGCACTGAGCCGGACGAGGTATCCCATTTCAGTTTGGACGGTGGCGCTCCCACCCAGAGTCTGGGTCACGATGACCTTTTCGCCTTGCTGGAGCAGCATCGGCTGCCCACCCGGGATCACCGTCGCCTGACAGTTCTGCCCGAGTTCGATTGTTCTGTATTGACCTGAGTTCATGGCTGTTTACTCCATCCCGTCTCGGTGGCCGGCCTCTTCGAGGGCGCTACGTAACGCCTGCCAAGCCAAGGTTGCGCATTTAACCCGCGTCGGGTACTCCCAAACGCCTGAAAGCACTGCGAGCTTGCCGACATCAGCTGGCGGCGCATCGCCATCGGATTCGGTGGTGAGCATGGTGTGGACGCGGGCGAACAGGGCCAGGGCCGCCTCTTGTTGCAGACCCTTCACTGCCATGGTCATCAGCGAGGCGGAGGCCTGAGAGATAGCGCACCCGTTGCCCTTGAAAGCAATATCCTCGACGATACCGTTGACAAATTGGAGGTAGAGCGTGAGCTCGTCACCACATAGCGGATTGAGCGCCTCGATTGTTCGGGTCGCGCCATCGAGGGCACGGAAGTTGCGTGGACTGCGTGCATGATCGATGATTACTTCCTGGTAGAGGTTGGTGATCTCATCACTCACCGCAGCACCCAGTGGCCCGCCCAAGAGCCCACCCTGGAGTTTACTCTGGGCTACCCCACTCATGGCTTGACCGAACGGTCGCCTTTACCGAACCGGTCGGCGACAAGTTTCTCTAACTGCACTCGGAGGGGCTCCAGCTCGATTCGATCCACCATCTCCTGTACGAAGGCGTATACGAGTAGACCGCGGGCTTCCGCCATAGGTATTCCACGCGTGCGCAGATAGAGCAAGGCCTCATCGTCTAACGCTCCGACCGCAGCACCGTGCGTGCACTTTACATCGTCGGTGTAAATTTCCAACCTTGGTCGAGTGTCGATCTCAGCGAGGTCGGAGAGAATGAGATTCTTATTCTTCTGGTGCGCGTCGCTTCCATCTGCGCCATGACGAACCATAATATGTCCGTTAAACACTCCGTGCCCACGACCATCGAGCACACCCTTGTAGAGCTGGTGGCTGGTGCAATTGGTTGCGACGTGATCGATGAAGATCGTATTGTCATGTGATTGCTCACCCTGCGGCAAGTAAATACCGTCGAGGCTGACCTCGGCTTCGGCGCCCGCCAGAAGTACCCGCACTTCGTGGCGGGCGATGCTGGAGCCGAGCGCGACGTAGTGCGAGGAGAACCGGCTGTTGCGCCCTTGCCGCACCTCCAACAGCGCCAAATGGAAGGCTGTGACCGGCTCGTTTTGTACCTTGTAATGATCGATCTGTGCGTTCTCGGCCAGCACGACCTCTGTGACGGCATTGGTGAAGTAGATATCGTTGTTGATACCGGCGTAGGTTTCAATGATTGTTGCGCGGCTGTCGGAATCGGCAATAATTACTGACCGCGGGCTAGACATCAATGGGAGAGCCTCAGTGTCGGAGAAATACACAATCTGGATCGGTTCGGCCACGGTCACACCGGATGCGAGGTGAATAAATGCTCCGTCCTCGGCGAAGGCGTCGTTGAAAGCGGCGAAGGCGCGGCGCCCTCCCGGCGTGTGCGAAAAGAACGGTTCGAGGCGCTCCGGAGTTGTAGCCAGAACCGAGGCCAAGTTCGTGACAAGCGCGCCGGCCGGCAACTCGGTCAATCGCGAGAATTGCGCGGCGAAATGCCCATTGACGAAGACCAAGCGGACGCCACCGAGATCGATCGAGGCTGCGTTGATGAGCTCTGCTGTGGTCCGCGAGCCCGACCCGGCGATGGACGCCTCGAAAGGTACAGTTAGAATCGGATCCAGCCTTGTATATTTCCAGTCCTCGTCTTTGCGGGAGGGAAAACCATGCTGGCCGACCCATTCGAGGGCGTTAAACCGCGCCTCGGCGAGCCAACCGAGATTGCCACGCTCGCGCCCCGGCGTGAGATCTGCGAGCACTCCCCCGATAGCCTTCACTGGGGGGGTCATAGCGCCACACCAACCTGCGCCAAACTGGGCGTCAGGCCCGCATACCCGGTCTCCTCGAGCTCGAGTGCGAGGTTCTTATCACCGGAACGCACGATTTGGCCTGCTGCCATGACATGGACATAGTCGGGAACTATGAAGTCCAACAACCGCTGGTGGTGCGTGATTACCAGCATTGCCCGGCCCTCACTGCGAAGTGCATTCACCCCGCTCGCTACAATCCGCAACGCATCGATATCCAGACCGGAGTCGGTCTCATCGAGGATCGCGAATTTGGGCTCCAGAATTGCCATCTGCCAAATCTCGTTTCGCTTCTTCTCACCGCCGGAGAAGCCTTCGTTGACCGACCGGTTCATAAAGGTCGGGTCCATCTCAACGAGCTTCATGCGCTCCTGGGCGAGGGAGAGAAAGTCCACTGCGTCCAGCTCTTCCTGCCCGCGATGGCGGCGCAGGGAGTTCAAGGCCGTTCGCATGAAATACGCGTTGCCGACGCCCGGAATTTCGACCGGATGCTGGAAAGCCAGAAAAACGCCCGCAGCTGCGCGTTCCTCAGGCGAGAGCGCGAGCAGATCCTGGCCCTCGTACTCCACGCTGCCGGAGAGTTCGTAGCCATCGCGGCCGATTAGCACACTGGCGAGGGTGCTCTTACCAGAGCCGTTCGGCCCCATAATGGCATGTACCTCACCCGCCTTCAACTCAAGATTGACTCCCCGCAAAATCTCCTTGTTATCGATACTGGCGCGTAGTTCTTTGATTTTCAGCATTATCCGACACTTCCTTCCAGGCTAACGGTCAATAATTTTTGGGCTTCGACGGCGAATTCCATCGGGAGCATTTTGAATACCTCGCGGCAGAATCCGTTCACGATCATCGAGACTGCCTCTTCCTCTGGAATGCCGCGCTGGCGGCAGTAGAGCAGTTGTTCCTCACCGATTTTGGAGGTGGAGGCCTCGTGTTCGACCTGTCCGGTCTGGTTCTTAACCTCGATATACGGAAAGGTGTTTGACGCGCAATCTTTGCCGATCAATAACGAATCGCACTGAGTAAAGTTTCTGGCTCCCACAGCAGATTTCCGCATATCCACTAATCCTCTATATGTCATCTGGCCGTGACCGGCCGAAATACCCTTTGAGATGATGGTGCTCTTGGTGTTCTTACCGATGTGTACCATCTTGCTGCCGGTATCGGCCTGCTGGCGTCTGGCGGTCAGCGCCACCGAGTAAAACTCTCCGACCGAGTTGTCACCCTTGAGGATCACGCCGGGATACTTCCAGGTGATCGCCGAACCGGTCTCGACCTGAGTCCACGAAATTTTCGAGTTGCGGCCGGAGGCCATACCCCGCTTGGTGACGAAATTGTAGATGCCACCTTTGCCATTCGCGTCTCCCGGATACCAGTTCTGCACGGTCGAGTATTTGATCTGAGCGTCATCTAGAGCCACTAGCTCTACTACGGCTGCGTGCAGCTGGTTCTTATCACGCATTGGCGCGGTGCAACCCTCGAGGTAGCTCACGTACGAACCCTCCTCGGCGATGATCAGGGTGCGCTCGAACTGACCGGTATCCGCGGCGTTGATGCGGAAGTAAGTGGAGAGCTCCATCGGGCAGCGCACGCCCTTGGGGATATAGCAGAACGAGCCGTCGGTGAAGACAGCTGAGTTCAGGGTAGCAAAGAAGTTGTCTTTGTACGGGACCACCGAGCCGAGGTATTTACGCACTAGCTCTGGGTGTTCATGAACCGCCTCGGAGAAGGAGCAGAAGATGACACCGACCTTGGCCAACTTGTCTTTAAAGGTGGTAGCCACCGAGACCGAATCGACGATGGCGTCCACGGCCACGCCGCTCAGACGCTCTTGTTCACCGAGAGAGATTCCGAGTTTGTTGAACATCTCCCGCAACTCTGGATCAACCTCATCCATGCTCGATATTTGCTTTTTCGGCCGAGGATCGGCGTAATAGATAATGTCTTGATAGTCAATTGGCCCATAGGAAACGTGCTGCCAGGTGGGAGGCGTGAGCGTGAGCCAATGCCGATACGCCTTCAGCCGCCATTCGAGGAGCCATTCCGGCTCCTTCTTCTTGGCCGAGATCAGCCTGATGATCTCCTCATTGAGCCCCCTCGGGGCAACTTCCGTTTCAATATCTGTGACAAATCCGTACTGGTATTCCTGGTTGGCGAGCTCACGAACCTCATCTGAAATCAGGCTGGTCGTGGTTGTTGGTGCACTCATCTTCATCTCCCTATCGTTTACTGTTAGTGTGTTGGTAAGTCTGTTGGTAAGTGCTCCTGCTTGGGTAGAGCAGCTACCAGCGGGTGGTCTCTGGATACTTGACCGAACTTGGCCGCCCCGCCCGGTGATCCCATCTCACCGAAGAACTCGGTATTGGCCTTGGAGTACTCGCCCCACTTTTCCGGCACGTCATCTTCGTAGTAGATGGCTTCGACCGGACAGACAGGTACGCAGGCTCCACAGTCGATGCATTCGTCGGGTTGGATGTAGAGCATTCGATCACCCTCATAGATGCAGTCGACGGGGCATTCCTCGATACATGACTTGTCTTTGACATCTATGCACGGTTCTGCGATGACGTAGGTCACGATGTGCTTACTTCAAGTGGCACGCCAAAGAGGGCGGGTACATGGTCGAGCGCGTTTAGTAGTGCATCGACCTCAGTAATTGTGTTGTATGCCGCGAAGCTGGCTCGAGTCGTCGCCGTTACCTTCATCCGCTGATGCAGCGGCACGGCGCAATGGTGGCCGACTCGGACGGCGACCCCAGCATCGTCTAGGATCTGACCGACGTCATGTGGGTGGACACCGTCGACAACGAAGGAGACCGCGCCGGAACGGTCGTGCCCGTCGGCCGGCCCGATGACCCGAACCCAGGGACGTTTCGCGAGACCAGCGAGCAGGGCCTCGGTGAGGGCGTGCTCATGGGCCGTTACTCGCTCCATACCCAGACTGGTTAAATAGTCACAGGCTGCGGCCAGACCCACGGCCTGAGCCGAGACCGGGGTACCCGCTTCGAAGCGCTGCGGCGGAGCCGCGTAGGTCGAGCCCTCCATGCGGACGGTCTTGATCATCGAGCCCCCGGTTAGGAATGGCGGCATAGCTTTCAGAAGGTCATAGCGGCCCCAGAGAACGCCGACTCCAATTGGGCCAAACATCTTGTGGCCGCTGAAAGCCAGAAAGTCGACGCCAAGATCGACCACGTCAATGGCCATATGTGGCACTGATTGACAGGCATCCAGCACGGTCAGTGCGCCGACAGTCCTGGCCCGATTCACAACGGCGGCAACGGGATTGATGGTGCCCAGAACGTTGGAGATATGAGTAAACGCCACCACTTTGGTGCGCTCGGTGATGCTCGATTCCAAGTCGTCCAAGTCAAGTCGGCCATCGTCGGTGAGACCGATCCAGCGCAGGGTGGCGCCGCTACGCCGCGCGAGCTCCTGCCACGGAACGAGATTGGCATGATGCTCCATCTCGGTGATGACTATTTCGTCTCCCTTATCGAGCGCGAACCGCGCCGCAACATCTGCGTCAACTCCATCCATGGCCCCGACCGCAGCGGCATTGCTAAAGGCATAGGCCACGAGGTTCAGGGCTTCAGTGGCGTTCTTGGTGAAGACCACTTCATTGGCTTGTGCGCCGATGAAACGGGCAATCGTGGCACGCGCGGACTCAAAGGCGTTAGTGGCTTCCTCGGCCAACTGGTGAGCACCGCGGTGAACCGCGGAGTTGTGTTGTTCGTAAAACCTTCGCTCGGCATCAAGCACCTGACGCGGTTTGTGCGAAGTCGCCCCGGAATCGAGATAGACCAACGCTCTCCCGCCACGCACGGAGCGCGAGAGGATAGGGAAGTCGCCCCGAATCGCGGCCGATTCCAGCATGGTAAATGCCCGGCTCAAGGCAATCTCAGTCATGGGAACGCCTTTTCGGGAACGGCGCTTATGGGGATGAATGTCATGCAGGCGTGCCCACCCTGGGCAAGAGTCGTCAGCCGCTGGACGTCAACGCCGAGCAGCCGCGAGAATGCTTCGGCCTCTGCCTCACAGAACGCCGGGAACTGGCCTGCGATCGCCTGAACCGGGCAATGCCCCTGACGCAATTGCACACCGGCGAGTGGCATACCCGCTCCGACGGGTCGGATAGAAGCGGCGAAACCATCGGCGCTCAACGCTGTCGCCAACGCCTGCGCGCGGGCGCTGTCGTCATCGCCCGCCGTGGCGAGCTGTGCGACATACCGGGCTTCAAGCTGTGCAGCGTGTTCGCGAGCGAACTCGCCTACGGCATCCACACCGGCGTGTTCTGCAAGAAAGTGCAACGCCGAGGTGGCCACGTCTGCGTAGTCACTTTCCATCCCGGCATGACCGGCCTCGGAGAGAATGTATGCGCGGGCGGGCCGTCCACGAGTACGCCCAGACCCGCTAGTAGTCGCGGGCTCACATTCGTCGATGACGCCTTGTCCGGCGAGCAGGTCGATGTGACGGCGGACCGCGGCGGGCGTCAACCCTAGGCGCGAGGCGAGAGCAGCAGTGGTCAGCGGACCATCCTCGGCGATCGCCTGCTGGACTAGGTCTCGGGTGCGCGCCTCAAGGACGTCCGTTCCGGAGTTAAGCCCGTACGCACTATCGAAAACGCGGTGCTCAGTTATTAACACAACATAAGTGTGGCGTAATTCGATCAGGCTGTCAATTCAGGGTCGCCCAACTAGCCATATATGGGTTATGAAATAAACCACACAATGGCGGTGTCTTTACGGAAAAATCCGAACCGATTTCGCCAAAAACTGACTCGGCGAGCGGAATTCCCCCCTTCCGCCCGCCTCGCCTTGAACTGGAGCGGAAAGGACGCTTTCAAGTTTTTCTTTGGCGGCAAATTCTATTTTTATAATTACTAAATTTAAGACAGGCCTTCAGGGTGAAGCCGCTTCCATGCATACGGCGTTGTTGTTGGTTTATTTCTTGTTCCATTTTTTTAAATTAGTAAATTAAAATTAGTAAATTAAAATTAGTAAATTAAAATTAGTAAATTAAAATTAGTATAATAAATCCTCAATGGAAACACCTAACGCTTTGGTGATTTTGGTAAGTGTCGTATGCTTTACGTCGTGGAGGAGCGGTGATTACGAATATCTTGGTTATCAAATTGATTTACGTGGAAAGGCAACTGCTCCTTTGGTTAATCCAATGACGAGCGAATAAATTCCAACGAATAAGAGGACTCGCCCGATTGTTTCGAAGCTCCAACCCAATTTCGCTATTATTTCCAAATCGGCCACCATTGCTGCAAAGGTTATACTCGCAAGTCCAAGGATGGATCGCAACCATTTGGGCCAATTCTTGCGCCAAAGCGCAAGCGAGCCGAGTACAACCGTAGGAAACATGCTGAGGCCAGCAGCCATAAAAAGTGGAAGCGTAAAGAAAATAGCGATGCCCCTAAAGATCCAATCCTTAAGCTTGGATATATCTTTCCTTCGCACTACAAATAGCAAACTTTGCGCAGTGGCAAAAAATGTGAAGATAAGCACAATTGTCAATGTGCCGCTCCAAGTGAATTCAGGATATGGCGCAATCCATCTCATCCATAATCTAGCCAGTGCGCCAAGTAATATTCCGCCCCCAAAGCTTGTAGCAATGAAAACCGGCCCAGGCAGTTGCACGAATAATTTTCCACTCTTCGTTATGAAATTTGGCATAACGACCCTCCATGCTAATCAGGAAGTTTGATAACTATCCACCCGATAATGGCCGAAAACAAGAGGTGATTGTCTTTACAACTGATCTAGCATCTCTGATACTTGACGAGCAGGCATAACCAGAGAACCATGGGTTCAACAACAACGGGAAGGCGATATACGTGCTCGCATTGTTTAAGCCAATCGGTGCACCAGGGTTAGAACTAACCCAACGCCCAGAACCGCAAACAGGTAATCGCGATGTAAAAATTCGCGTCCTGCGAACTGGGATTTGCGGTACTGACTTGCATATTGAGTCATGGGATCCGTGGGCGGCAAAAAATATCAATCCTCCAATGATTCCGGGCCATGAGTTCTACGGCGAAGTCGTGGAGATTGGCTCTGCGGTGCACGATGTTCATGTGGGAGCTCGAGTCTCGGGAGAAGGTCACATCGTGTGCGGCAATTGTCGCAACTGCAGGGCGGGCCGCCGCCAGATGTGCATCCGCACTTCAAGTGTTGGAGTCAATAGAGATGGTGCTTTCGCAGAATTCATTGTTATTCCTGAATCCAATGTGTGGGTACATCCCAACGCCATCGATCCTGATCTCGGTGCGATTTTCGATCCATTTGGAAACGCAGTTCACACAGCGATGAGTTTTCCTCTCGTCGGCGAAGATCTCCTTATTACAGGAGCTGGTCCCATTGGGCTGATGGCGGCTGCTGTCGCCCGGCATATCGGCGCGCGCTTCATTGTCATGACAGATATTTCAGATCCTCGTCTTGCCCTTGCCAAAGCGATGGGCGCGGACCTCACCGTCAATGTCTCGCGCTCTCGTATTGCGCAGGCGCAGAAGGACCTTGGAATGCACGAAGGATTCGATGTTGGCTTTGAAATGTCGGGAGATTCGAGCGCTCTGCCAGAGATGATCAACAATCTAAATCATGGCGGTCGAGTGGCAATGCTCGGACTTCCAACTGAAGCTATTGATGTGGATTGGGCAAAAGTGGTCACCCATATGATCACAATCAAAGGTATTTATGGTCGGGAAATGTATGAGACGTGGGTCGCCATGAGTGCAATGCTCCAATCGAGCAAATGGTTGCGTGATGCGCTCTCGTCGGTGATTACCGACCGTTTTCCAGCAAGGCAGTGGAAGGACGGTTTCGACGCGGCTCGGGCAGCCACTGGCGGAAAAGTTGTACTCAACTGGGAGAACCTCCATGTATGAGACCATGAAAACTCAATTGCAGCAGCAACTGGCTGAAATTGAGGAAGCCGGACTATTTAAACGAGAACGTCAGATTGCCTCGCCTCAGTCGTCTCACATAAAGACAGCAGGGGCAGAGGTTCTCAATTTCTGCGCTAACAATTACTTAGGTCTTGCTAATAATCCTGCGATCATCGCAGCCGCAAAGAGAGCGATGGATGAATGGGGCTTCGGTTTGGCCAGTGTTCGCTTCATATGCGGAACTCAAAAATTGCATGTGGAACTTGAAGAACGGGTATCAAGTTTTCTAGGGACAGAAGACACAATCTTGTTCTCATCCTGCTTTGATGCGAACGGGGGTCTCTTTGAGGCGCTCTTTAGCGAAGAAGATGCCATCATTTCAGACGAACTCAACCATGCCTCGATAATCGACGGTATCCGCTTATCGAAAGCAAAAAGATTTAGGTATAAGAATCGAGATATGCAAGACCTTGAGGCGCAATTGATTTCTGCCAAGGGCGCCCGGCAGAGGATTATCGTCACTGACGGAGTATTTTCAATGGACGGCTACATCGCACCCCTTGCAGAGATTTGCAATTTGGCCGATTGCTACGGCGCACTTGTTATGGTTGATGACTCCCACGCCGTTGGTTTTATGGGAAGGCTTGGCCGCGGAACGCCAGAGCACGCCGGGGTAGAGGATCGGATTGATTTCGTGACGGGAACATTTGGCAAGGCACTCGGCGGTGCGTCAGGCGGTTATGTGAGCGGGCGCTCCGAAATTGTTGCGCTTTTGCGTCAACGTGCCCGACCCTATTTATTCTCCAACTCATTATCTCCGGCGGTCGTGGCTGGGACCCTTGTCGCACTCGATCTTGTAACAACAGGTGAAGAGCTCCGCCGACGCCTGGTAGATAATGCCCAACTATTTAGAGGCCGTATGGAGGAGGAGGGGTTTGATTTATTAGCAGGCGAACATCCGATCATCCCAGTCATGTTTGGCGATGCTCAGGTGGCATCAAAGATGGCTGAGAAAATACTTGGCTTTGGTGTTTATGTAACCGCCTTCAGTTACCCAGTGGTTCCACACGGTAAGGCCAGAATCCGCGTCCAACTATCGGCAATTCACACCGAGCGGGATATCGAATCCTGCGTGCAGGCCTTCATTGGTGCGCGAGAGGGGATTCGAATGGCGATTCTTTAGGTAAGGTGAAAGAATAGCGGAGTGCCAAATCGCCTCGGCAACTCTACCAGCCCTTATCTACTGCAACACGCGGCAAACCCTGTTCATTGGTGGGAATGGTGCGATGAGGCCTTCGCAGAAGCAAAGCGCCTGGACTTACCCATTTTTCTCTCCATTGGCTATTCAGCCTGCCACTGGTGTCACGTCATGGCGCATGAATCTTTTGAAGATCCAAGCGTTGCGGAATTTTTAAACAATAACTTCGTGAGCATCAAAGTTGACCGAGAAGAGCGGCCAGATATCGACACGGTCTACATGAACGTCACTACCTCATTGACCGGCCGAGGGGGTTGGCCAATGAGTGTTTTCCTCGATGGCGATGCCAGACCCTTCTACGCGGGAACCTATTTCCCGCCAAAACCCTCACACGGTGCGCCTTCCTTCAGACAACTGATTGAGGATATAAAAGGCGCATGGCGCAATAATCGTGCGGAACTTCAAAGCTCTGCGAAACAAATCGTCGCCTCGCTCAATATGAAATCCAGTGCAATCGCCGGGGATAAAGCTGCAACGTCCAGCGACCTGTCGGCTGCGGT
>JBCKHJ010000012.1:0-28196 GCA_038905915.1 Candidatus Planktophila sp.
AAGAGTGGCAAGGCACCGCTATTTAATTCACATATGTGGGATGGCTCAGCCGTTGATATGAAAGAGAACATGAAGATTGCTGATGAAATGATTAATCTTTCATTGGCGGCTAAAACAATTTTAGAAATTGAAATCGGAGTTGTTGGTGGAGAAGAAGATGGCGTAGCAGCAAAACACGATGCCAAGTTATATTCGACTCCAGAAGATGCGCTGATGACGGTTCAAACACTTGGTTGGGGCGAACGCGGGCGTTATATGGTTGCTGCAACATTTGGAAATGTTCACGGGGTTTACAAGCCAGGCAATGTCGTTTTGCAACCAAAGATTTTACAGACTTTGCAGGATGCGGTTTCAAAGAGCAAAGGTTTAGCTGCGGCAAGTAAGCCAATGGACTTGGTTTTCCACGGCGGCTCCGGCTCGTTATTGAGCGAAATTCGTGAAGCTCTTGATTATGGCGTCATCAAAATGAATATCGACACCGATACGCAATATGCCTTTACTCGCCCAGTTGTTGATCACATAATGAAAAATTATGATGGCGTTTTAAAGATAGATGGTGAAGTTGGAAGTAAGAAAGCCTACGATCCTCGTGCGTGGGGCAAACTTGCAGAAGCAGGAATGGCTGCGCGCGTTGTTCGTGCTTGCGAAGATTTACGTTCTACCGGTACTACATCACTTAAATAAATCCGTAACTAGTTAGTTGGGAAGATTTACTTATGCCCGCATATGTTCTACTCGGCGCTCAGTGGGGCGACGAAGGCAAAGGGAAAGCTACCGATTTATTTGGTGACCGCGTTGATTATGTAGTGCGCTATCAAGGTGGCAATAACGCCGGCCACACAGTCGTTATTGGCGACCAAAAGTATGCGCTGCATTTAGTGCCATCGGGGATTTTAAGCCCAAACGTAATTCCAGTTATTGGAAATGGCGTCGTAATCGATCCAGGTGTTTTATTAGAAGAAATTAAGGGGTTAACTGAACGCGGAATTGATTGCAGCAAATTAGTAATTAGCACTAATGCGCATTTAATTATGCCATACCACCGCACAATCGATAAAGTTTCAGAGCGTTTCTTAGGTAAATCAAAAATTGGAACAACTGGTCGCGGAATTGGGCCAACCTATGCCGATAAAATTAACCGCATAGGCATTCGCGTTCAGGATTTATTTGACCCATCTATTTTGCGCCAGAAAATTGAAAGCGCACTAAAAGATAAGAATCAAGTACTAATTAAAGTCTTCAACCGTAAAAATATCGAAGTAGATGAAGTGTTTGAAGAATATTTAGGCTATGCCGAAATTCTGCGCCCATATGTTGCAGATACTGTGCTTCTACTAAATGAAGCCTTAAAAGCGGGTAAGCGGGTTTTGCTGGAAGGTTCGCAGGGCACTTTGCTCGATGTTGATCATGGAACTTATCCCTTCGTAACATCCAGCAATCCAACTGCAGGAGGTGCTTGCACTGGCAGTGGAATCGGCCCAACAAAAATTGATCGCGTAATTGGAATTGTTAAGGCTTACACAACTCGTGTTGGCAGCGGCCCTTTCCCGACAGAATTACTTGACGAAGATGGTGAAAACTTACGTCGCATAGGCGGCGAAATTGGTGTTACAACTGGCCGTGCGCGTCGCTGTGGTTGGTATGACGCGCCAATTGCGCGCTATGCCGTGCGTGTTAATGGCCTAACTGATTTCTTTTTAACTAAGTTAGATGTACTAACAGGATGGGAAAAAATTCCAGTCTGTGTTGCCTATGAAATCGATGGTAAGCGCGTTGAAGAATTACCTGCTTCGCAAAGCGATTTCCACCACGCGATTCCTATTTATGAATATTTAGCAGGATGGACTGAAAATATTACAGGCGCTCGTAAATTAAGTGATTTGCCAAAGAACGCCCAAGATTATGTTGCTTTTTTAGAAAAAATTTCTGGTGCGCCAATGAGTGCAATTGGCGTTGGTCCGGGACGCAACGAAACCATTGTTGTAACGGATTTCATCTAGAAAATGAAAATCCTTCTAGTTGGCAGCGGCGGTCGTGAACATGGGCTTGCACTAGGAATACACGAAGATGAAAGTTGCACCGAACTACATGCAGCCCCTGGTAATCCAGGAATTGCAGAATTTGCAACCTGTCACGCACTCGATATAGCCGATAATGAGGCAATTGTTGAATTGGCCACGAAATTAGATGTTGATCTAGTTGTTATCGGGCCGGAACTTCCGTTAGTAAATGGTGCCGCAGACCTATTACGGGCCGCTGGTTTTGCCACTTTTGGGCCATCAAAGGCCGCGGCGCAACTTGAAGGCTCCAAGAATTTTGCTAAGCAAGTTATGTCCGATGCTGGAGTTCCGACTGCAAAAAGTTTTACTTGCACAACTCAAAAGGAGATAGAAAAGGCGCTCGATACTTTTGGCGCACCGTATGTTGTTAAAGATGATGGTCTAGCTGGTGGCAAAGGCGTTGTTGTTACAAATGATTGGAAAGAAGCACTTGCCCACGCACTTTCATGTAAAAAAGTTGTGATTGAAGAATTTCTTAATGGGCCAGAAGTTTCACTCTTTGGAATTAGCGATGGCACCACGATTTTAGCGATGCAACCTGCGCAAGATTTTAAACGCGCACACAATAATGATGAAGGAGCTAACACTGGTGGAATGGGTGCCTATTCACCACTTCCGTGGGCGCCGACTGACATCATTGAAGATACATATAAGCAAGTTCTTGCACCTATGATTGCCGAAATGGCCGCACGCGGTACTCCGTTTGTTGGTTTGTTATATGCAGGTCTTGCACTAACCGATCACGGAACCCGTGTGATCGAATTTAATGTGCGCTTTGGTGACCCAGAAACACAAGTTTTAATTCCACTTTTGAAAACACCGCTTGCCACCTTGCTATACAACGCAGCGACTAGGAATTTGGCTAATACGAAATTAGAATGGAGCGATGGCTCGGCAGTTACTGTTGTCCTTGCCGCTGATGGTTATCCAACATCACCAAAACTTGGTGGACAGCTTTCCGAATTTCCAAAAATTAGCGATGTTCAAATTTTCCATGCGGGCACAGCGCTAAATGGCCAGGGTCTTGTCTCATCTGGCGGTAGAGTTTTAAGTGTCACCGGTGTTGGCTCTGATCTAACCGAGGCACGCGATCGCGCTTATCGAGTGATAAGCCAAATTCAATTACCGGGCTCTTTCTATCGCACCGAGCGCGACCTTGAACTGAGTGAGGCTTACGACCAATTATCCCACTTTTTAGCCAATGCGCCAAAAAGGCTCTCCGATCTGGCTTATCTCTCGGTGGTCACTGACTTCGAAATCGGCAAAGAACGATTTCTACGCCAGGACCACCATCGAGATTCCAATTTACATTGGTGCTGCTAGGCCGACGGTTTTGAGTAATTTAATGAGTAACTTTCCGAACGCTTGATTCAGGATTGGATCGTTGAGCAATTTGAGAAGTATGCGCAAGAAATAAGCAAGGGTCATTTTTTTCCTTTATTTAGTAGCGAATGGATTACGCATTTTGGGTGAAGAAGGCATGGGGAAATCAACACCAAGTAGGCATTGTTGATAAGTAGGGGCAACGGGTAATCTGAGATTCATGGATCAAGACCCACTATCAAATCTTTCAACTGAAAATCGCCATTTCCCGCCAACTAAAGATTTTGCAGCGCAAGCAAATGCGAAGGCGGATATCTATGAACGGGCCGAGAAAGATCGTCTGGGTTTCTGGGAAGAGCAAGCAAAACAATTGCAGTGGGATGCACCATGGAGCCAAATTTTAGATTGGCAAATTCCTTACGCTAAATGGTTTGTGGGTGGAAAATTAAATGCTTGCGTTAATGCACTCGATCGCCACGTTAACGAAGGTCGTGGCGCGCGCATAGCTTTTCATTTTGAAGGCGAACCGGGGGACACTAAAACTTATACCTACGCCGAATTACTCATAGAAGTAAAAAAATGCGCAAATGCCCTGACCGAACTTGGCGTTGTCGGTGGGGACCGCGTAGCAATTTATATGCCAATGATTCCAGAGGCTGCAATTGCAATGTTGGCTTGTGCGCGAATTGGCGCACCGCATTCAGTTGTCTTTGGTGGGTTCTCTGCTGATGCATTGTTGTCGCGTATTCAAGATGCTGATGCAAAAATTGTTATTACATCCGATGGCGGTTTTAGAAAAGGCGCACCTTTTGCGCTAAAACCAGCCGTGGATGATGCGTTAAAAGGCGCAACAAGCGTTTCAAAAGTTCTGGTTGTGCAGCGAACAAAGCAGGAAACTGCGTGGAATTCTGATCGTGATGTGTGGTGGCACGAAATTGTGAGTCGCCAAAGCAGCGAGCACGTTGCGCAAAGTTTTGATTCAGAACATCCGCTATTTATTTTGTACACATCAGGTACTACGGCTAAACCAAAAGGTATTTCACACACAACTGGTGGATATTTAACGCAAGTAGCTTTCACGCACAAGGCTGTATTCGACTTAAAGGCCGATAGCGATGTGTATTGGTGCACCGCCGATGTCGGTTGGATTACCGGCCATTCATATGTTGTATACGGGCCGCTAATCAATGGCGCGACACAAGTAATGTATGAAGGAACTCCTGATACCCCCCATAAGGGGCGCATCTTTGAACTTATTGCAAAGTATGGTGTAACTATTTTGTATACCGCTCCAACACTTATTCGCACATGGATGAAGTGGGGAGATGAATTTCCAAATGCGCATAATTTGAAATCATTGCGTTTGCTTGGCTCTGTTGGTGAACCAATTAATCCTGAAGCATGGATGTGGTATCGAAAAGTAATTGGTGGTGATCGTTGTCCGATTGTGGATACATGGTGGCAGACCGAAACTGGCGCAATTATGATTTCACCGCTGCCCGGTGTTACTGATACAAAACCGGGAAGTGCTATGAAAGCGTTGCCTGGAATTAGTGCAAAAATTGTTAATGATAAGGCGCAAGAAGTTGGAAACGGACATGGTGGTTTTTTAATTCTGGATCAGCCTTGGCCATCCATGTTGCGGGGTATTTGGGGCGAAGATGCACGATATAGAGAAACATACTGGTCGCGTTTTAATGGAATTTACTTTGCAGGCGATGGCGCAAAGTTAGATGATGACGGTGCAATCTGGTTACTTGGTCGAGTCGACGATGTTATGAATGTCTCTGGTCACAGAATTTCTACAACCGAAGTTGAATCCGCGCTGGTTTCACATCCTGCAGTTGCCGAAGCAGCTGTCGTCGGCGCGGCCGATGAAATGACTGGGCAGGGGATTGTTGCTTTCGTGATTTTGCGTGGTGGTATTCCTAATGTTGGTGGCAGTGAATTATTAAAGGAATTGCGCAATCACGTTGCCAAAGAAATTGGCGCAATTGCAAAGCCACGTCAGATATTAATCGTCGCTGAGTTACCAAAGACTCGCAGTGGGAAAATCATGCGCCGTTTGCTCAAAGATGTGGCTGAAAATCGCAGCGTCGGAGATGCCACAACACTTGCTGATCCAAATGTTATGAACCTTATTTCGCAAGGTTTAAAGAGTTCTAAGGATGAAGATTAAAGTTTTACGCCTAGATATTTAGAAGTTAGTTGAATTAGTTCAATTTCGTTCTTAAACGCACCAATTTTCTTGTAAGCAATGGTGCCATCGGTGGCGATAAACCATGTCACTGGCACACCCATTCCAAAATAACTACGAGTTATTCCCTTGGCATCGTAGAGGTTCGGCCAAGTCATGCCGTTTTCCTTAACGAAATTCTGGCCATCTTCTATTTTTGCTTCTTCAACATCGACACCAATTAATTCAATCTTTCCTTTTGCTTTTTCAAAAAAAGTGCGAAAAATAGGCATCTCTTCTTTGCATGTTGCACACCAAGAGCCCCATACATTAACAATCATCGGGCCACGAAGTGATTGCACAGATACTCCGGCCGACCCGTCTAAGCAATCTAATTTGGTTCCACCTGTTGAATTTTTATCGCTATTTATTTGCGCACACGAAATAACTTCACCTGCAATAATTGTAGAAGAATCAGAACAACTAGTAAGAAGCAAGGATGAAATAGCGAGCAATGCAAATAATTTTTTCACCTGAAATCCTTATCTGTCTTTACTAATAATTTCGCTTTAACCTTATCCATCTCGCCAATGCCAACACTAGGACAGATTTTTGCAATTGGACATGCCCCACATGCTGGTTTTCTGGAATGACAGATTCGTCGTCCATGCCAAATCATTCGTTGTGACAAGTTTGTCCATTCCTTTTCGGGAATTAATTGTCCCACTTCGCGTTCGACTTTGACTGGATCTTGCGATGTTGTCCAACCGAATCTGCGTGATAGGCGACCAAAGTGCGTATCAACAGTTATTCCTGGAATATTAAAAGCATGGCCTAAAACAACATTAGCTGTTTTGCGACCAACACCTGGAAGCGTTATTAATTCATCTAACGTTCTTGGAATCTGGCCATCGAATTCTGTAACTAATTTTGTTGCCAGCCCTTTTATGTGGCGCGCCTTCGCACGATAGAAACCCGTTTGGAATACTAACTTTTCTAAATCTTTAATATCGGCGCCAGCAAATGCCTTTGCGTTTCTATATTTTTTAAATAACGCTGACGTCACCAAATTGACGCGCTTATCTGTGCACTGTGCACTCAAGACTGTTGCGACGATTAATTGCAATGGATTCTTAAAATCTAATTCACATCGAACTTCTGGGTAAGTTTTCGTAAGTATGCGGTAAACCGCCCGCGCTTGTGCATGGGTATCTTTATCGGCCGACATGAGGCTAAAGTACTCCTCGTGAGCCCAGAAGATGATCTTGTACATCGTGCCCCGCTCTTTACTGCCTTAGATGAGGCCGAAGCGAGAACGCTGCGCGCATCGATGGTTTCAGTAAAGATTGCAAAGGGTGGAGTTTTATTTGCCGAAGGCGATAATGGCGATCATCTATATGTAATTGTTGAAGGCAAACTTAAATTAGGAACATCTAGTGGTGATGGTCGCGAAAATTTACTTTCAATTCTTGGCCCTGGCGAGATGTTCGGTGAATTAAGTCTCTTTGATCCAGGCCCTCGCACATCAACTGCCACTGCAGTAACGGATGCGAAATTACTCAGCCTTGGCCAAAATAAATTACTTCCTTGGCTTCGTGAAAATCCTGAAGTTTCGTTGCATTTACTTGCCGCCCTTGCTCAGCGCCTGCGCCGTACGAATGAGGCAGTCGGTGATTTAGTTTTCTCCGATGTTCCGGGCCGAGTTGCAAAAGCGTTAATCGGTTTAGGTGAGCGGTTTGGTAAAAAAACAGCTGAAGGGTTATATGTGCACCACGATTTAACCCAAGAAGAACTTGCCCAACTAGTTGGCGCATCTCGCGAAACCGTCAATAAAGCACTGGCTGATTTTGCAGGACGAGGTTGGTTAAAACTTGACGGTCGCGCGGTATTGATTACAGATGTTGAGCGCTTATCTAAGCGCGGAAAATAATATTTATCTAGTCAGAAAGTTCGACAGTTTATTCGATTTCTCTCTTCATATAGGCAACTAACTGTTCACCACTTCCGGGTGCTGGAATGACTTGGACAAGTTCCCAACCATCCGAGCCCCATGTATCAAGAATTTGTTTTGTTGCATGCGATATCAATGGAACGGTTGCATATTCCCATTTACTTGTTGAAGTATTTGTCATTTATTGAGCTCTTCTTTCACTAGACCAGAAACTATAGCCCCATCGGCTTTCCCGGCAACTTGCGGTTTTAATATTCCCATAACTTTGCCCATGTCGGCCGGGCCTGAAGCCCCACTTTGTGTAATAGCGGAGGCGATTAGTTTTTTAATCTCGTCTTCGCCCATTTGTGCAGGTAAATATTTAGCAATAATTTCGCCTTCGGATTTTTCAAGGGCTGCCTTATCAGCGCGCCCTACAGCATCGTAGGCAGCGGCTGCTTCCCGACGTTTTTTAGCTTCGCGCGATAGAACTGTAATTACTTCGGCATCGGTAAGAATGCGTACTTCTTTTCCGGCAACTTCTTCATTTGTGATCGCACTTAAAACCATGCGAATAGTTCCCGAATTAATTTTATCGCGGCTACGAATAGCATCTATCAAATCCGCGCGCAATTTTTCTTTAATACTCATGATGTAAATTCTAGTGCTAATAATTCAGCAATTTGGGCGGTATTTAACGCAGCCCCTTTGCGCAAGTTATCACCGCAGACAAATAGATCTAGCGCCATTGGATCATCGATGCTTTTACGAACGCGGCCAACCCACGTTGGATCGGTACCAACAACATCTGCCGGCGTTGGAAATTTATGGTTTTCAGGATCATCTACTAACTTAACACCAGCAGCGCTTGCCAAAATATCTTGGGCAGCCTTTCTCGATGGCTCTTTCGCAAAGACTGCATGCACGGCCAATGAGTGCGTAGTGATTACTGGCACACGCACACAAGTTGCAGCCACTTTAAGATTTGGTAATCCTAAAATTTTGCGTGATTCGTTACGGACTTTTAATTCCTCAGATGAATAACCATCGGCTTGGAGTGAACCTGCCCAAGGAATAACATTTAGCGCAAGCGGGGCAGGGAAAGGCCCGTTATCAGAGATTAATTTGCGGATATCTCCTGCAACATCCCCGGCACTGGTTTTCGCAACTGCGCTTATTTGCTCACGCAGAATATCTATGCCGGCCTGTCCTGCACCTGATGCGGCTTGATAAGAGGAAACAACTAACTCTTTTAACTCATACTCTTTATGTAAAACACCCATCGCAACTATCATTGAAAGTGTTGTGCAGTTTGGATTACTAATGATTCCGCGCGGGCGATTTTTTACTTCTTGCGGATTTACTTCGGGCACAACTAACGGAACATCCGCATCCATTCGAAATGCACCAGAGTTATCAACTACAACTGCGCCACGCGATGCAGCAATTGGTGCCCACTCGGCCGAAATTTCATCTGGAACATCAAACATTGCTACATCAATGCCATCAAATGCTTCGGGCGAAAGCGCGATGACAGTTAATTCTTCACCGCGGCATTTCAATTTCTTGCCAGCGCTGCGCGCTGATGCGATTAAACGAATCTCGCCCCACACATTTTCGCGCTCCGAAAGAATTCCAAGCATGACGCTACCTACTGCGCCAGTTGCGCCAACAACTGCCAGCGATGGTTTTTTACTCATCGACCAGAACCGCCATAAACGACGGCTTGGATTTGATCGGCATCGAGCTGGAAAGCAGTATGCGCCGCTTTTACTCCTGCTTCGACAACAGATTCGCGGCAGATAATTGAAATGCGAATTTCAGAAGTTGAGATCATTTCAATATTGACTCCGGCATCGGCCAGCGCTGCAAAAAATTTTGCAGTAACGCCAGGGTGTGAACGCATTCCAGCGCCAATAAGTGAGAGTTTGCCGATTTGATCATCGTATTGAATGGAGTGAAAACCAATCTCGCCTTGCAACTTCTGCAAAACTTGTGTGGCAAGGGCACCTTCTGATTTAGGAAGCGTGAAAGAGATATCGGTTAAACCAGTTGTCGCAGCTGAAACATTCTGCACAATCATATCGATGTTAATGTCAGCATCGGCTATGGCTTGGAAGATTCGCGCAGCAACACCTGTTCGGTCTGGCACGCCGACCACCGTAATTTTTGCTTCGCTTTTATCGTGCGCGATGCCTGAGATGATTGCCTGCTCCATAATGTCTCCTTCGGGATGATCTTTAACTACCCATGTTCCTTCATTATTTGAAAAAGATGAACGTACGTGAATTGGTAATTCGTAACGGCGTGCATATTCAACGCAGCGCAAATGCAAAACTTTTGCTCCACTTGCTGCAAGTTCCAACATTTCATCATATGTGACTGTTTTCAATTTACGTGCAGTCGGAACAACGCGCGGATCGGCGCTATAGACACCATCGACATCGGTATAAATTTCACATACATCGGCATCAAGGGCTGCGGCGAGCGCGACAGCAGTTGTATCACTGCCACCGCGACCAAGAGTTGTTACATCTTTTGTGTCTTGCGAAATTCCTTGAAAGCCCGCAACGATTGCAATTGCACCTTCTTTGAGTGCTTCTTGAATTCGCCCTGGAGTTACATCGATAATTCGCGCGCGACCATGGGATGAATCAGTAATAACGCCGGCTTGGCTTCCAGTAAAAGAACGCGCTTCGTGACCCAAGTTTGAAATTGCCATTGCAAGAAGCGCCATAGAAATTCGCTCGCCCGCAGTTAACAACATATCTAATTCGCGCCCCTTTGGAATTGGCGTTATCTGCTTTGCTAAATCAATGAGTTCATCGGTGGTATCGCCCATGGCGCTAACGACGACAACGACCTGATTGCCATCGCGCTTGGCTGCAACGATGCGATTGGCCACGCGCTTCATGCCTTCGGCATCGGCAACGGATGAGCCACCGTATTTCTGAACTATCAATCCCATGAGTTAATAGTGAAGCATTGATTTACTTAGGGCGAACCATTTTCCCAATTTTCCCATTATATGAGACGGTGTGCGTGTCAAATAATGAGATAACTATCATTCTACGGTACGCCGCCCCTCAAATGCACGCCCGAGCGTGACTTCATCGGCATATTCCAAATCCCCGCCAACTGGCAGGCCGCTAGCGAGGCGCGAGACTTTAATGCCGAGCGGCTTAATCATTCGAGCTAAATATGTCGCCGTGGCTTCACCTTCCAAATTTGGATCTGTTGCCAAAATAACTTCGGTGATTTGTGAGTCCGCAAGGCGCACCATTAATTCGCGGATTCGTAATTGTTCTGGACCAATTCCATCGATAGGGCTAATTGCCCCACCAAGCACATGGTACTTGCCGCGAAATTCGCGAGTGCGCTCGACTGCGATTACATCTTTGCTCTCTTCAACAACACAAATTTGTGAATTATCGCGGCGTGGGTCTCGACAAATTCTACATTGCGTCTCTTCTGAAACATTTCCGCATTGCGTGCAGAACTTAACCCGCTCTTTAACAGTGCGAATCGCATCAACCAAAGCAGATGCGGTTTCGGGTTCGGATTCCAAAATGTGAAAAGCAATTCGCTGCGCACTCTTTGGACCGATTCCGGGCAAGCGACCGAGAGCATCAATTAAATCTTGTATCGCACCTTCATACATTCCGCTCATCGCTTACTTCTTTTCCGTAATAACTTGGGCGCCAAGTTCTTTGGCAAGGAGTGCTGCACCACTTAATAATTCCTGATCATTTGGTGATTCAGAGGTTCGGACTGCGCGAGTCGCCGGAGTATTTGGTTCAATAGATGGATCTACAACAACTTCTATTTTGCGATCAAGGCCAGCAACATCAATGAAAGCGTTGCGCAGAATTACATCAGATTCGCTGCGCAGAAAAGAATCGCGGGCGCCTGCATTAACAATTGCGATCGTAATTGTTTTATCGTCCATCGCTAATACCTGAGCGCTTGCACTAAGAAGTGACCAAGTTAATCTGCGACGCTTCTTTACATCTTCGATTACATCAGGCCACGCGTGGCGCAGGCCTGCAATATCCATGCCCGCTTTCGAAATCGGTTTGTTTCCGGCTGTGCTTGACTCATCAGATTGAACTGGCGACACGGGAAAAGCTTCTTTAGTCTCGCCTTGTTCATCTGATTTCGGCTCACTTATTGGATCAACTTTTTTTGCTGGCGCGCTTTGACTTGTTGACATTGGAGCGAGGTTTTCGGCACGTTCTAACCGTTCGATGCGCGATAAAACGCCGCTTTCGGATCTATCGCCAATAGGTAGCAAAATCCGTCCACAAATTAATTCAAGAATTAATCGCGGTGCAGTTGCGCCTCGCATCTGTGTTAAACCTTCGGCTGCAATATCGGCGGCGCGCGAAAGATTGGCAGTACCGATACGTTGTCCCTGATTACGCATGCGTTCTAGTTGATCATCGGGCATATCACGCAGAATTGAATTAGCGTTTGTACTTTGCAGAGCATCAATGATCATTAAATCGCGAATACGTTCCAATAAGTCGCTAGTAAATCGGCGTGGATCATGGCCTGATTCAACAACACGATCAACTGTCTTAAAAAGTGTTGCGCCATCGTGAGCCGCTATTGCATCGATTGCATCGTCTAGCAGTGCGCCATCAGTGAAACCTAATAATTGAATTGCAATATCGTAACTAACTCCATCAGAACCAGCGCCAGCTAGTAATTGGCCAAGAATAGATAAAGCATCGCGCACCGAGCCCCCACTTGCCCGCACGACTAGTGGCAGCACGCCCTTTGCGACACTGACGCCTTCGGAATTACATATTTTTTCTAAATGTGCCGCAAGAATCCCAGGTGGGACTAAACGAAAGGGATAATGATGTGTCCGAGAACGAATTGTTGCAATTAATTTTTCTGGTTCGGTTGTTGCAAAAATAAAAATTACATGTGGGGGCGGTTCTTCAACAACTCTTAATAACGCATTCACTGCTCCCGGCCCAAGTTGGTGGGCCTCATCAATAATATAAATTTTGTATCTGCTGTGCACTGGTGCAAAGAAAACCTTATCGCGCAAATCTCGCGCATCATCAACTAATCCATGAGTCGCCGCATCTAATTCAATAACGTCGAGCGAACCTGGACCGTTAGCAACTAAATCTTTACATGATTGGCACTGCCCACACGGATTTGGTGTTGGCCCGTCAATACAATTAAGCGATCGCGCCATGATTCGTGCACTAGAAGTTTTTCCGCAACCGCGTGGTCCACTAAATAAATATGCATGGTGTGTGCGGCCAGAAGTTAGCGCATTAGAAAGCGAAAGCGTTACATGATCTTGACCAATTACATCAGCAAAGAGCGAGGGACGATACTTTCGATATAGCGCCAAAGACATATTCATCAACTCTCTCTTTGCTGCAATTCAATTCACTTCTAATTGGCTGCAACGTTTGTATTCAAAGATATAGCTTGAGGGACCTCCGGTGCACCCGACAGAGCGCACTTACCCTTGCTGCATTCCTGCCCTGGGGGAGTTAGGCACGATGTCGTCGCACCGGAGATCTTGTGCAATCATAGTTTGAGCAACCGATAGAGTTAATACCTAAGTCTTTTATAAGGCTATTGGAGGATTCGCATAGCGGCCGAGTGCGCACGCTTGGAAAGCGTGTGTAGGGCAACCTACCGAGGGTTCAAATCCCTCATCCTCCGCGCTTTTGGAAGTACTGCAGGTTAAATCTCAACGCCAATATATTTAGTTTCCAAGAATTCATGAATTCCAGCGAAGCCGCCTTCGCGACCAAGTCCACTATGTTTTACTCCGCCAAAAGGTGCGGCGGGATCGGAAATTACACCGCGATTGATTGCAACCATTCCTGATTCGATTGCTTCGGCGGTACGAATTGCGCGTTTTAAGTCTTTGGAAAAGACATAACTAATAAGTCCAAAATCTGTACTGTTGGCAAAGGCTATACCTTCTTCATCGGTATCAAAAATGACAATTGGTGCAACTGGCCCAAAAATTTCGTGTAACAAAATTGAGTTATCTTTTTCGCACGTTAAAACTGTGGCTGGGTAAAAAGCACCTGGGCCATCTGGGGTTTTGCCACCAGTTTTTATTTTCGCGCCCCCTGCAACCGCGGCATCTACTAATTCAGCAATTTTATTGCGCTCTTTTATTGAAACACTTGCCCCCAGTGTGGTTGTCGCATCGGTGCCACGGCCCATAACAAAGCCCGACATTGTTTTAGTGAATGCCTCGATAAATTGCGCAGCAATTGGTCGTTGCACAAAGAAGCGATTTGCAGCGGTACATGCGGCGCCGCCATTGCGCATTTTTGCTAACGCTAATTGGGCAAGGGTTATCTCCATATCCGCGTCATCATGGATTACAACAGGTGCGTTACCGCCAAGTTCCATCGAACAGCGAATAACTTGATCTGCCGCTTCTTTAATTAGCAGGCGACCAACTTCAGTTGAACCAGTAAAAGAAAGATTCTTTACCCGCTTATCATGCAAAATTTTACTAATCGATGGGCCAACTGTTTTCGGCATAATTACATTGAGAACGCCTTTAGGTAAACCTGCTCGCTCTAAAATATCAACTATCGCCAGCGCAGTAAGTGGAGTTTCACCCGCTGGTTTTAAAACCATGGTGCAACCTGCGGCTATCGCAGGTCCAATTTTTCTAGTTGCCATACCAGCGGGAAAATTCCAAGGCGTGATTAAAAGTGAGACCCCAATTGGTTGGTGTGTAACTAAAATTCTTTTATCTCCACTCGGTGATTTTCGGTAATCACCCTGAACGCGTACTGCTTCCTCGGAAAACCAACGGAAAAATTCTGCAGCATATGCAGTTTCACCGCGCGCATCTGGCATGGCTTTTCCGTTTTCGCGCGAAATCAAAGTTGCAATTGATTCAGCCTCTGCTGTCATAATTTCAAAAGCTTTACGCAAAATTTCGGCGCGAAAACGCGGCGCTGATTTCGCCCAATCTACAGCCGCTCGGTCGGCAGCAGCAACGGCTGCTTCACATTCCTTATCGCCCGCAAGTGAAACTTCTGCAATTATCGAAGCATCACTTGGATCATAGACAGGCAACTTTCCAATACCATCAACCCATTGGCCATCGATGTACATTTGAGTGCGCATAAGGCGAGCATACGCGGAGCCTGCGCGAAGTTGAAGGCAAAGCAATCTAAGATAACTTCATTGCTATTTTCTGTAGGCATCGAAAGAGGGGTAACAAGTGCCCAAGTTTTGGACTGATGGCGCTCCGTCCCCTGTAGTTTTGCAAGATCATTCGCATCTGAAAGATTCGCTCTCATACAAAATTAAGCAAAAATTTCTGGGCAATCCACTTAATCGCCATTCCCTCGGCCATCAACGCTTAAGCAAGCGCTATGCCCTTGGAATTCTCTCCTCCGACTGTATTTCATCCTCAGCTTACAGCAGCGAGCTGATTTTGATTGCTCTCTTGCCAGCCTTTGGATTAGCAGCTTTCGTAATTCTCATGCCGATAACTGCAGTAGGTATAGTCATTCTTGCAATTATTACTTTCTCCTACCGAGACGTTATTAATGTTTATACAAAAACCGGTGGGGCGTACATAGTTTCGAGAGATAACTTTGGGCCAGTTGTTGCCCAAATTGCTGCCGTAGCTTTGATGCTTGGTTACATCGTAACCGTTGCAATTCAATCCTCAGCTGGAGTTGCAGCGATTATTTCGACTTTCCCGAATTTGAACCCATGGAAAATTCCAATGATTCTGCTTGTGATTGCAATTTTAACCTACGGTAATTTGCGCGGGGTAAAAGAGGCAGGTAAAGTTTTTGCGTTGCCGACATATTTCTTCGTCGGTTGCATGCTCATAGTTTTTGGAATGGGTTTATATCGCTTCTTTAATGGCACACTCGAAGTTCTAAGTACCGACCAACCTGGCGCTATTGAACTTGGACAACCAAGTGGTTTGCTAACTTTTGCAGCAATTTTTATTCTCTTGCGCGCTTTTGCTAATGGCGGTTCATCGCTAACTGGACTTGAAGCAATCTCTGATGGGGTGGCACTTTTTAAGAAACCAGAACATGTAAATGCCCGTCGGACTCTGGTTGTGATGAGTACGATTCTTGGCTTCTTGGTGCTGAGCGTTGCCTGGTTTGCCCATAAAATTCATGCAATGCCTTATGAATCAGGCACACCAACTGTGATCTCGCAAATCGCTAAAACTATTGTTGGGACCGGCTCTTTCGGCCAATTTATGTTCATTATGGTGCAGTTGGCAACGATGTTAATTCTTTTCGCCGGCGCTAATACAACCTATAACGCTTTTCCACTCCTTGTTAACTTTGTAGCAGCCGATGGTTACTTACCACGCTGGTTAACAAAACGCGGACACCGTTTAGCTTTCTCAAATGGAATCTTGCTGCTCTCTGGTGGGGGCATTCTCTTGGTTCTATTTACCGCAGGCTCGGTTGAACATTTAGTGGCTTTTTACGCCATTGGTGTTTTCACTGGTTTTAGTCTCGCAGGCTTTGGAATGACGCGCCATGCGCTGCGCACTAAATCTAAATCTTGGAAGCTTAAAGTCTTCATCAACTCACTTTCAGGATCTGTTGCACTACTTGTCGTTCTGATTTTCTCAGTCGTTAAATTCACTGAAGGCGCTTGGATGGTCATAGTAATTGGACCAATTTTAGTTATGACATTTTTACGTTTGCGCGACCAATACACACGCGAACAAGAAGTGCTAATGGTTAAACGCGAACAAGAAAGAGCAACATCTATCGCCCGACATGATGTCACTGTTTTGGTCGATAACGTAGATATTGCAACCGTTGGCGCTATCCGCTATGCCCGCAGTCTGAAGCCGCATAATTTATCTGCTGTGCACTTTGTAATAGATGACCGTCGTGCCGAAGAAATCGCACGAGCGTGGTCAAAATCAGGTGCGCTAGATGATGTAACTTTAGAATTAATTGATTGTCCTGACCGTCGTTTAGCAAAGTCAGCACTCGATTATGCAATTCGAAAAACTGAAAAACCAGATGTTGAATTAACCCTTCTGCTACCACGGCGTTCATATTCTGGTTTCTGGGGCCGCCTACTACACGATCAGACTGCCGAAAAAATCGCCGCGCCTATCTCGCAATTACCAAGAGTCGTTGCCACAATCGTTCCATTTGATGTGGACAGGATTAGATCCGGAAGAGGGGTTGTTCTCCATGATTCTCATGATGAAGTAATTAGCCAGCCTGTTACCATTCCAAAAATAAGCGTTCTAAAAAACATTGAACCCGTTGGGCACTACTCAGAATCTGTTGTTCCAATCGCAACAATTCAATGGCGCAAGCGCGCCCATGTTCACGGCCGTGTGACTTCGATAAAGCCTGCGCCAAGTAGCTCATCTCCTGCACTTCAAGTTGAAATTTGGGATGAATCTGGTGGTGTTACTTTGCAATTCTTGGGGCGTCGCGAAATTGTGGGTCTTGAAGTTGGCGCGCAATTACGGGCCGAAGGAATGGTGGGCGAAGAAGAAGGAGTGCTAACTATTTTGAATCCTTCATATGAATTATTTGTTTAACATTTAATAATAAAACTTGGTGGTAATCGCTGCCACGAATCATCTAAATCCCGCTCCGCTTTGAACCCCAGATGCTGTGGCAAAAGGCATAGTTAGGTACCACTATAAAATTATTGTGCCACCTACTTGCTTTTTATGGCATTATGAGTACTATCATGACTATGAAAACAACAATAGAGGTGTCAACTTTCAACCTAGGCAACCAGGGTCGTTTTGTATTGCCAATCGCCGTTCGTCGTGCTGCGCATATTGAAGATGGTGCCACCATGGTCGCCCGCGCCGACGGGAATGGTCGCGTTGTGATTGAAACTAGAGAAGCTATCTCTCTGCGAGTTTGGGCAGGTGCGCCAACTCCTACCGGGGCGCAAACTGTTGATTTAGTACGCAACATGCGTACAGAGGACAATGAAACCACAGAGACTAACTTTGCCCGTAGAACTCAAAACTCATCCAATGACAGTGGTGGTAGCGCGGGAGCTCTCTTACTTAGGCATTTAGGGCTCTAACTTGGTTGCTAATAAAGTCATAATTGATTCTTCCGCACTTCTCGCGTGGTTGTTCAAAGAACCTGGATATAAAACAGTAGCTCAAATTCTTGCCCATTCGATTGCTCCTGTTTCGGTAATCACGGAAGTCCTATACATAGCAATTGGCCAAGGTTATAGGGCAACTTCAGAGCAAATATTTCAAGACATTGTGAGCATGGGTGTCGAGATAGAGCCAATCCTGGTTGAGGACTCCATTAGGGCCGCTGAACTTATCGCAGTTTCACGTGCAATGAAGAAAGGCAAGAAAGATCCTTCGTTATCCCTAGGTGATGGACTGTGCATAGCGGTAGCGGAGAGACTAGAACTTGCAATTACTGGTGATGATGTTTACTGGAGCCACTGCGATCTGAAAGTGAAGTACCTACCGTTTCGAGGTTAGAACAATTTCTAACTAACGGAGTTTTCGGGTCCTACTTGCGTGATTGAAACAATATGGCACAGTTTGTTTCACAAAAAAGGGGATTCTTCTTAGACATCAGTAGCAACTGACTTATGCGGATCCCCTGGCGGTGGCGGTGGGATTTGAACCCACGGTTGAGTTTCCCCAACACGCGCTTTCGAGGCGCGCTCCTTTGGCCGCTCGGACACGCCACCAGAGATGACGATACCGCAGAATATTAAGTGCGTTGATTTTCGAAAAAGTTCTTTAGTAATCGTGCGCATTCATCGGCTAAGACTCCGGCTCTAACTTCAACTTTATGTAACGCACGCGGGTCGCGCAATAAATCCCAGAGCGAACCGACCGCCCCTGCTTTTTCATCCCAAGCACCAAATACAACTGTGGAAATTCGTGCCTGCGAAATTGCACTTGCGCACATTGCGCACGGTTCAAGTGTTACAACGAGGGTGTGGTTATCTAAGCGCCAAGTATCTAGTTTTTCGCATGCGGCACGAATTGCAACAATTTCAGCGTGAGCGGTTGGATCTTTCTTTAACTCTCGTTCGTTGTGGTTTATTGCAATAATTTCGCCAGCGGAATTAAGAATCATTGCTCCAACTGGAACATCTCCTGTGGCAATCGCATTCTGCGCGTCAGCTAACGCTGCGCGCATTGCGTCGTCGTCGTTCACAGTTCTAGTAACTCGGCAAACTTTTCACCAAAACCGAGTCGGTTGGCAATTGCTTCTAACTGTTCATCAGGAAATAGTTCTTCGTCATCACAGAGCGCCGATATTTCCATTCCACTTAAACCTAAATCAGCCAAAATTTCTAAGTGGCCTGTCGGATTTGGCTCGTCGCCATCTTCTGGCATCGGTATATCTGCAATCTCTAATAATTCTTCAGCAACAGAATAATCTAACGCGCAGGTAGCATCGCTTAAGAAAAGCGAGATATGAGAACCAAGCACTCGGACTAAAATAAAAAATTCTTCATCAATTGCAATCAGCGCAATGGACCCACCATTTGTTTGTTGTGACTTCAAATTTGTAATAATTTTCGTCAAATCATTCGGGTTTGGAAGCAATCCTAAAGTCCATCGCCCGTCTTCATGCCAAGCTGCAACGGCGAAATCAGCTTCACTTGATGTTTCAACTTCATTACTGGTATTTAAATCTTCCAAATCATCAAAATCGTCTAATTCATCTAGTTCTTCATCGCTTGGATCAGAAAGGTCGACTTCGTGTTCTGCCACTGCGACCCTCCCAAGTTTTTCCAGTTGTAATAGCCTCTTTGCGTGCCAATAGTTGCACTCATTGGAAAAGAATGAAAGCCCTGTAAGGTATGAAGTATGAAAGTCCACGTCGTAGACCACCCATTAATTTCGCACAAACTGACGGTATTGCGGGACGAAAGAACGGATTCACCAACATTTCGACGCCTTACTGAAGAGTTGGTGACGTTGCTTGCATACGAGGCAACGCGTGATGTGCGCACTCAAATGGTTGCAATAACAACACCCGTAGCGAAAACAAAAGGATTAAAGATGGCGGCGCCTCGACCAGTTGTTGTGCCAATCTTGCGTGCAGGTCTTGGAATGCTCGAAGGTATGAGCAAATTAATGCCTAATGCCGAAGTTGGCTTCCTTGGGATGGTTCGTGATGAAAAAACTTTAGAAGCTAGCACTTACGCAAATCGCTTACCAGAAAATTTATCTGGTCGCCAGTGCTTCGTATTAGACCCAATGCTTGCCACTGGGGGAACTTTAATCGCCGCCTTTCATTATTTAATTGATTTAGGTGCAACTGAGATAATCGCGATCTGTATTCTTTGCGCACCCGAGGGAATTTCAGCTGTTGAGAAAGAATTCGCAAATAGTAAGATTCCAATAACAATTGTTACTGGCGCATTAGATGAAAAATTAAATGATAAGGGTTACATTGTTCCTGGGCTTGGTGATGCAGGCGATCGCCTTTATGGTGTTGTGTAGCTGATTGAACTTGCTGATAACCATTCTTCTTCGAGTTTAATTTTGTCAAGGTTAATTTGCGATAATTCTTGGGAAATAGAAAATAAACGATCGGAATCAAATGCTGAAATTTCTTGTTCAGCCATTAGTAGCGAGATGCGTTCGTCAATTTTTTGAATTTGCCGTTCCAAGCGCACAATATCCTTCTTTAATTGGCGTTGCTCTGCCGCGCTAGAAATCCCTTTGGTCTTACTCAAAACAGTGGTACGGATTGCCGCTGCTCGTTGTTCTAAGTATTCATCTACCCCGCGCGGCAAATCGCGTACCGCTTTATCGCCTAATAACCCAACAAAGCGATCACAGACGCGCTCTAGAAAATATCTATCGTGTGAAATAACAATAAGTGTTCCGCCATAACTATCTAGCAAGTCTTCTAACTCTGTAAGAGTTTCGATATCGAAATCATTGGTTGGTTCATCCAGTAATAAAACATTGGGTGAATCCATCAATAAGCGCGTTAGCTGTAAGCGTCGCTTTTCTCCACCTGATAAGTCGCCTACGGGTGTCCATTGGGATTCACGATCAAAGCCCAAGCGTTCGCACAATTGCGAAGCAGATAAGGATTTTCCATTTCCTAATTCAACATGGCTAGCGATCTTTTCAACGGCTTCTAAGACGCGCCAAGTTGGATCTAGTTCTGCTAAATGTTGAGTCAAGAATGCAGGTTTTACCGTTATACCTGTTACAAGTTTGCCTGCAGTAGGGTGAATCTCACCAACTAAAATACGCATTAACGTTGTTTTGCCTGTGCCATTTATGCCAACAATTCCTATGCGATCACCTGGGCCTATATTCCAATACAAATCATCAATTAATTCTTTATCGCCTAGTTTTACTTGCAAGTGGTGTGCTTCATAAACGGTATTACCTAAACGATTTAATGCAAAACGAAGTAATTCAGTTTTATCGCGTGGTGCGGGTTCAGTTGAAATTAATTCGTTTGCAGCATCGACCCTAAATTTTGGCTTTGTTGTTCGTGCCGGTGCACCACGTCGCAACCACGCTAATTCTTTACGCAATAAATTATTGCGCCGAGCATCCATCGCCGATGTCTGGCGCGAGCGTTCGGCTTTGGCCAATACAAAAGCACTGTATCCACCGTCATATTCTTCTACTTTGCCTCCCACAACTTCCCATGTTCGCTCCGTTACGGCATCTAAAAACCAACGGTCGTGTGTTACTACAGTTACCGCTAAAGCTTTTCGGTTAATTAAATGATTTGCCAGCCAAGCAACACCTTCTATATCTAAATGATTTGTTGGTTCATCTAGCAGTATCAAATCCAAATCAGCAATTAGCAATTTGGCCAAACCTACGCGCCGCTTTTCACCACCTGAAAGCGTTCCGAATTTTCTTTCAAATAAATGATCATCAAAGCCACCAAATAATCCAGTAAAAATTTCACGAATTCCGGGTTCACTGGCCCATTCGTGTTTCTCTTTATCACCGATAACAACTTCGCCGACAGTTGCTTCTGGGTCTGCCAAATCCACTTGCGACAAAAGTCCAAGGTTCACAGTGTTGGCTTTAGTAACTCTGCCCGAATCGGGCGGTTCAATGGCCGCAATAATTTTCATTAGCGTGCTTTTACCTGAACCGTTTTTACCAACAATTCCAATCCGGTCACCTTCTGAGACTCCAAGGTAAACATGATCTAAAAGTTGCTTGATATCAAAGGCTTTTGAAACATCTTCGATATTTACAAGATTGCGCGCCACGGTAGGAGAGCGTACCTTTCCTTCATGAAGGTTACCGACCGCGAATATGCCCTTGATTTAGATAGTAAAGATCCACTCGCGCACTTTCGTTCGCAATTCGTCAATACTGACCCCGATATGTGTTATTTAGATGGTAATTCCTTAGGGCGGTTGCCGCACGCAACAGTAAAGGCAGTTAATGATTTCATGACAAAAGAGTGGGGAACCCAAGTTGTTGCGGGCTGGGCGCATTGGGTGGATGAAGCACTGAGCACTGGAGATTTAATTGGCGCAGCAGCGCTGGGAGTCGCTACCGGACAGATGCTGGCTTGCGATACAACATCGGTGAATTTCTACCAACTTTGTTTAGCAGCAATTGCGGCGCACCCTGAACGCAAAACAATTATTACGGATGCTGCTAATTTCCCGACAGATAGATACATACTCGAAGGAATTGCTAAAGCGCTTAAGTTGAAATTAATAATTATTGATAACGAAACTTCTGGTAAGGCAGAAAACGAACAAATTACTGCTGAAATTCTTCAACCTTATTTAAGTGATGATGTCGCACTTGTTACTTTGGAAGTAATCCAATATCGCTCGGGTGCGCGAAATGATATTAAATCAATAACAGATTTAGTCAGAAAATACGGTGGATTAGTAGTTTGGGATGCCAGCCATGCCGTAGGTGCAATTGAAATGAATCTCGATGCAAGCGGTGCGGATTTAGCTGTTGGTTGTACTTATAAATATGGAAATTCTGGCCCAGGTTCACCCGCTTGGTTATATGTCAGCAAAAGAATTCAGTGCGAATTACAAGTACCAATTCAAGGTTGGTTTGCACAAGGTGATCAATTTGCGATGGGGGATAAATTTGAACGTGCCGATGGAATTCGAGGTTTCCAAATTGCAACACCGCCAATGATTGGTTTGCGTTGTGTGAAAACTTCTTTTTCAATGATTAAAGAGGCTGGAATTGATGCAATTGCACTAAAGGCCGCCACGGGTACACAGTTGATGATCGACCTATTCGATGCTTGGCTAGCCGATTTAGGAATGAGACTCTTAACAACTCGAAGCGCAAAAGAGCGCGGGGGCCATATTTCTATTGGACATCCTGATGCGGCGCGCATTTGCGTAGCACTTCGCCAATTTTCTAATGTGATTCCTGATTTCCGCACGCCAAACGTCATCCGCCTAGCAATTTCGCCTCTTATAAATTCATATGTTGAGATTTGGGATGGTTTTCAAAGGATTAGGGACTTAATGATTGCAAAGGAATACGAGAAAGTGCGCGAGAGCGGAAGCCGAGTTACATGAGCGAAAACTTCGACCCAGCACTTACTTACACTTCATATCTAGCCGTGGATGAACTGCTTAAACTTCAACGTCCGTTATCGGATGGACCTGAACATGATGAGATGCTTTTTATTATTATTCATCAAAGTTACGAACTCTGGTTTAAGCAACTAATTCACGAATTTAGTGCAGCACAAAAATCTTTAGAATCGGGCGATACGCACTACTCACTTGCGCTATTGGGTCGTATCCGTACAATAATGAAAGTTTGCGTAGCACAAATCGATATTTTAGAAACAATGACCCCTTTGCAATTTAATGCCTTTCGAGGTTATCTCTCATCGGCTAGCGGTTTCCAATCTGCTCAATTTCGCAAAGTTGAAGCGATCCTCGGCCGCAGAGATAGCAAAATGGCATCGCACTTGCCTCTGGCTATTCAAGATGAGATTAAGGAAATTATTTCACGTAATTCGCTCTGGGATTCCACGCTTGCATATATTGCAAAACGTGGACATGCAATCCCCGAAACAGTATTAAATCGTGATAAAAAACTTGCTTACGAACCAAATACCGCAGTTCAAGATGTGCTACTTGATGTCCATCGTAATGACCCGGAAACGGCGCTTGTTTGCGAGCGATTAGTTGATATTGATGAAGGCTTACAAGAATGGCGTTATCGTCACGTCAAAATGGTGGAACGAACCATCGGACATAAAATGGGTAGTGGTGGTTCTAGTGGAGTTAGTTATTTAGCAAGCACACTATTTAATCCAGTATTTGCAGATTTATGGGAAATCCGTTCTCGTTTTTAGAATCGAATAGGGTTAACCGCCCCAAGAAGTATGAAGTGGACGCCCTTCGGCATAACCTGCTGATGATTGAATGCCGATGACTGCGCGTTCGGCAAATTCATTTAAGTCTTTAGCGCCAGCGTAAGTACATGCTGAACGCAGTCCTGCAATTATTTGGTCCAGCACATCTTCAACACCGGGGCGCTCTGGATCTAAATACATTCGAGATGTTGAAATACCTTCTTCAAATAGCGATTTGCGAGCGCGATCGAAAGCATCTTCGTTAGAGGTGCGCGCAGCAACGGCTCGCGCAGATGCCATTCCAAATGATTCTTTATACAAGCGCCCGCTGGAATCGGTCTGTAAATCACCTGGAGATTCATATGTGCCTGCAAACCACGAACCAATCATTACTTGCGAAGCACCTGCAGCAAGTGCCAGCGCGACATCGCGTGGGTGGCGAACTCCGCCATCGGCCCATACATGCGCGCCTAACTTCTTTGCCTCGGTTGCACATTCGAGAACTGCGGAAAATTGTGGGCGACCAACACCGGTTTGCATGCGCGTAGTGCACATTGCACCTGGGCCAACGCCAACTTTAATAATGTCAGCACCTGCTTTTACTAAATCGCGTACACCGTCAGCGGTTACAACATTGCCCGCAACAATTGGAATTGTTGACTTTAAAGACTTAATTGCTTTGAGCGCTTCAATCATTTTTCTTTGGTGTCCATGCGCGGTGTCAATAACTAAAACATCCGCGCCTGATTCGATAAGAGCGCTGGCTTTTGCAGCCACATCACCATTGATACCAATTGCAGCGGCAATTCTCAATCGATTTTTTGAATCAACCGCTGGCGAATACAAAGTGCTTCGTAGTGCGCCCACACGAGTAAGCATCCCGACTAGGTCACCATTACTTGAGACAACAGGCGCCAGTTTATGGCGATGATTGTGTAGAAAATCAAAAGCACTTCTTGCATCGGTTGAATCTAGAAGCGTGACAAGGTCTTTACTCATCACCTGTTGTAATTGCGTAAATCGATCTACCCCAAGACAATCTTCTTCCGTGACAATACCTACTGGTTTTTTATTTTCAACAATAACAATTGCCCCGTGGGCACGTTTAGTCAAAAGACTCACAGCATCAGCAACGGTTTCTTGTGGAGATAAAGTAATCGGTGTATCAAAGAATGTGTGGCGCGCTTTCACCCAAGAAATAACACTATCGACAACTGCGTATGGAATATCTTGTGGAATAACGGCAATGCCGCCGCGGCGCGCAATTGTTTCTGCCATACGCCGACCACTTATTGCTGTCATATTTGCAACTACTAATGGAATTGTTGTTCCAGAACCATCGTGTGATGCTAAATCGACTTCCATGCGACTCGAAAGTTCCGAATGGCTAGGAACCATAAAAACATCGTCATAGGTAAGATCGTGAGTCGGATTATTTATGAAGCGCACGTGGCCAAACTATACACAGCGCCAGACCAAGAGATTAGAATAGGAGAAGAAAAGAGGCCCAAAGTGAATAATGCAGAGGCTAACGCGCAAAAAGGCAGGCAGGTTTATGCCGACGATAGAGCCTATGTATTTCACTCGTGGTCGGCTCAGGCTCAAATAACCCCAATGGCTGTGGCTGGAGCATCTGGTTCATATTTTTGGGATTACGAGGGAAAGAAATATTTAGATTTTTCATGTCAACTTGTCTTTACAAATATTGGACACCAACACCCAAAAGTAATTCAAGCAATTAAAGACCAAGCTGATATTTTAACCACCATTGCTCCCCAACACGCAAATGAAGCGCGCAATGAAGCGGCAAAGCGCATCGTTGAACTTGCAGGTGGCGATTTTAAAAAGATTTTCTTTACTAATGCCGGCGCCGATGCAGTTGAAAACGCAATTCGCATGGCGCGTTTGCATACTGGTAAGACAAAAATTCTTTCAACCTATCGTTCATATCATGGCAATACTGGCTCTGCTATTAATGCAACTGGTGACCCACGTAGATTCCCAAATGAATTTGCACATGCTCACGTACATTTTTGGGGACCTTATCTTTATCGCACTGCTTTTTGGGCAACGACAGAAACCGAAGAATGCGCCCGTGCACTTGAACATTTAGAACAAACAATTATCTTCGAAGGCCCAAAAACAATTGCCGCAATTATTATTGAAAGCGTCCCTGGAACCGCTGGAGTTTTGATCCCACCTGAGGGTTATCTAGATGGCTTGCGCGGGCTGTGCGATAAGTACGAAATCTTATGGATTGCCGATGAAATCATGTCGGGTTTTGGTCGCACAGGTAAATGGTTTGCTTATCAACACTCAAAAGCCATGCCTGATTTAATTGTTTTTGCTAAAGGTGTTACATCGGGTTATGTCGCACTCGGTGGTATTGTTATAACCGATAAGATTGCAAAAACATTTGATGAGCGAATATTTCCAGGTGGGCTAACTTATTCTGGACACCCACTTGCTTGCGCAACTGCGGTAGCAACAATTGATGTAATGAAAGCCGAAAAGATGGTTGAAAATGCCGCACATATTGGTGAAAAAATTATGGGCCCAGGCCTTCGTGAACTAGCTAAAAAACATAACTTAATTGGCGATGTTCGTGGCGCTGGTCTTTTCTGGGGAATCGACCTTGTTACTAATCGCGCTACCCGCGAACCAATCGCTGCATATGGTGGGTCGAGCCCTGCAATGAATGAAATTGTTGCGACCTGCAAGAAACACGGTTTGATGCCTTTTAATAATTTTAATCGTATCCACATGAATCCGCCGCTAAATATTTCCGAAGCCAATGCGAAATTGGGTATTGAACTACTTGATAAAGCGCTGACCGAGATGGCTCATCACTACAAGGGTTAAGGTCTAAACTCATGTCATGTCCGAAGCCCTTATTTCTGCGCGCAAATTAACTAAGAAATTTGGTGACTTTACAGCCCTCGATTCAATTGATTTTGATGTAGCAAAAGGCGAATCATTTGGTCTACTCGGCCCCAATGGTGCAGGAAAATCAACTGCAATGCGCATTATTGGAGCAACCTCGCACCGAACTTCAGGTGAGATAACAGTATTGGGTAAGGATCCCGAAAAATTTGGTCCGCAAATTCGTGCGCATTTAGGTGTTGTCCCACAACAAGATAATTTAGACCAACAATTAAGTGTGACTGAAAATCTATACATTTATGGCAGGTACTTCGGTTTGCCAAGAAAGTTTGTAAGGAACAAAATTGAAGAACTTTTACTCTTTGCCCAACTTGAAGAAAAGCGCCATGCCAAAGTGGAATCCCTTAGTGGTGGGATGAAGCGTCGCTTAACAATTGCTCGCGCATTAGTGAGTGAACCCGAAATATTAATGTTGGATGAACCAACTACCGGACTTGATCCCCAAGCGCGGCATATTTTGTGGGATCGGCTTTTTCGCTTGAAAGAAGATGGCGTAACCCTTGTGATAACAACTCACTTTATGGATGAAGCCGAACAACTCTGCGATCGCTTAATTGTGATGGATAAAGGCAAAATCATGGCTGAAGGCAGCCCAGCAAATTTGATTAAAAATTATTCTACTAAGGAAGTTTTGGAAATCCGTTTTGGTTCAGAACGCAATAGTCAAATGGCAAACCAATTGAAGTCTATCTGCGAGCGCATTGAAGAATTACCTGACCGCATATTAATGTATACCGACGATGGTGAAGCTTTGCTTGAAAAAGTTTATTCCGCAGGAATGCATCCGAAAACATCACTAGTGCGCCGCGGTTCGCTTGAAGATGTTTTTTTGCGCTTAACTGGAAGAACGTTAATCGAATAATGAACACTACAAGCGCTCGTCGTGGCTCACTTAATTTAGTAGATGCAAAAAAGATTCAGGTGCGCGGTTCTCTTTTTGTCGCTGAATCTCGCCTGCACTCAATGTTTAAATGGATTTGGTTACTTATTTCAATGGCTATTGCAAACCCAATTTTGTATTTGATTTCGATTGGGATTGGTCTTGGTTCTTTTATCGACAAGAGCGCTGGCCCAGCTGGTATTGATGGAGTTAAATATTTAACTTTCCTCGCCCCTGCGCTATTGGCAACAGCGGCAATTCAAGGGGCGATGGATGAGACAGTTTTCCCAACACTAGAAGGTTTTAAATGGAATAAAACTTTCTTCGCCATAAATTCAACTCCGATTAGCGGAAACCAAATCGCGGCGGGTGTCTTTATAGCCGCACTTATTCGTGTTATTTTCACCGTTGTGATTTATTGGTTTGTCATGTGGGCCTTTGGCGCACTTGAATCTAGTAAAGCATGGCTGGCCATACCCACCGCAATTTTTGCTGGCGCAGCCTTTGGCGCACTTATGCAATCGATGGCGGCGGCGCTGGAAGATGAGAATATTTT
>JBCKHJ010000013.1:0-24890 GCA_038905915.1 Candidatus Planktophila sp.
CGCATCGCCAAATCGGAAGTGGTGTTCCCCAATATCTATTTCGCGATAGCGCCCAATCAATATTATTGCTTAGCCAATCTCCGTAGCGACCTTCTTTAATAGTTTGCGGGTGCCAATTTGTGGCCTTATTTTCGCGAAGCAGCGCATCTTTTATTGATGTTGTGCGGATGTACCACGATGGTTGAGCGTAATAAAGCAGAGCGGTATGACATCTCCAGCAGTGTGGGTAAGTGTGCTCATATTGTTCGTGGCGATATAAAACACCTTTTTTCTTCAACTCTTTTACCAAAATTTTGTCAGCATCTTTAAAGAAGATACCGCCAACGATGGCAACATCTTTTTGAAAAGTGCCATCAGGTGTAATTGGATTGACAACGGGCAGGCCATAGGCACGGCAAACTTGTAAGTCATTGGCGCCAAAAGCGGGGGACTGGTGGACAAGTCCTGTGCCATCTTCTGTGGTTACATATGTTGCTAGAACTACAAAATGGGAGTCGGGAATTTCAACGTAATCAAAAGGGCGCGAATATGTGGTGCGTTCTAACTCCTTGCCTAGAACTGTTTTTAGAATCTTTTTTTCGCCTTTTAAAACTTCAATCAAATCTTTGGCGACAACTAAGACTTCAACGTGTTCGTCATTAGTTAATTCAACTACTACATATTCCACATCTGGGTGAACGGCAATTGCGGTATTTGAAACTAGCGTCCACGGAGTTGTTGTCCAGACCAATAAGGCAGCGTTAAGATTAGTTAATTCACCGCTGGTAATAGGAAATCGAATGAAAACTGAAGGGTCAATAATATTTTCATAACCTTGGGCCAATTCGTGATCTGAAAGTCCAGTTCCGCATCGTGGGCAATAAGGCGCAACGCGATAGTCTTGCACTAATAAGCCTTTCTTCCAAATCTGCTTAAGGCTCCACCAAACGCTTTCAATATATTGTGGTGACATCGTCCAATAAGCTTGATCAAAATCAACCCAAAAGCCCATGCGATCTGTCATCGCTCTAAATGCATCGACATGGCGTTCTACCGATTCGCGACATTTATCATTGAAAGCGGAAATCCCATATTTTTCAATATCGCCTTTTCCAGCAAAGCCCAATTCTTTTTCTACCGCAATTTCAACAGGCAGACCATGACAATCCCAACCTGCCTTGCGGGTTACATATTTGCCCTTCATGGTTTGAAAGCGGGGGAAAACATCTTTGAAAACGCGGGCTTCAATATGGTGAGTCCCAGGCGCGCCATTTGCAGTAGGAGGGCCTTCATAAAATGTCCAAGTTGGAGCGCCGATACGTGCATGCAACGATTGATGAAAAATCGAATTTTCGCCCCAGAATTTCAATATTGCGCGTTCCATAGCGGGCAAATCCACCGCCGCAGGAATTGCGCGAAACGACATTAAGAAACCTCCAAGATTGGCTTACCGAGCCTTTGTTTTCGCGTGAAAGGCAAGTCTAGAGCATGCCCCACCCCAAAGTCGTACGTGGCGAAGTTGGTAAGTCTTACCTAATCGGCATAGTGTGCGCGCCATGCCTAAGAAAAATGCAAAAAAAGGCGCTACCAAGAAAGCCCCTGCAAAAAAGGTAGCAAAGAAAGCCCCTGCAAAAAAGGTAGCAAAGAAAGTCCCTGCTAAAAAAAATGCGGCGAAAAAACCCGCCAAAAAAGCTCCAATAAAAAAAATAGCGGCGAAAAAACCTTCAATTAAATCCATTCCAGTTAAGAAAGTTCAAGGTCGACCATTTCCTAGTAAAACAACGCTAACCGTCGACCAGAAATCACAGACCGTCAGCGTTTCAACTATTACTGCGCCGATAGTAGCCCCTGTTATTGCAGAGCGAAGATTAGTAATGCCACCACCGCCACGCCCAGTAAAGAGCGCCAAGAAAGTTGCCCCCCTTAAACCAATTAAAACTGCGCCAGCGCCAGTAGTAGTTAGCGAAGGCGAATCTCCATGGTCTACCAGCGAACTAAAGGCTGTACGAAGTGAACTTGGGCAAGAACTTATTCGCCTACAAGCAGATCTTGCAACTGTGGAAAGTGAGATGGATTCTCTAATTCAAGAATCCGGAGAAGGTGCCGGCGATGATCAGGCCGATGCTGGAACAAAAACCTTTGAACGCGAACATGAAATGTCACTTGTGATTAATGCGCAAGATATGGTTTTACAGACAGAACGCGCAATCGAGCGCATTGATAGCAAGGCTTATGGCAATTGCGAAATTTGCGCAACGCCAATCGGTAAAGCCCGACTTCAAGTATTTCCGCGCGCAACACTCTGCATGCTATGCAAGCAGAAGGAAGAGCGGCGCTAACTTTGCGCCCGCTCCCTTACTCCAAAAAAACTTGGCAAAGGCTCTATCTTTTTGCCTTTGCAGTTTGGGGTCTTGATTTAGCAACTAAAATTTGGGTAGTGAGCCAACTTTCCAATGGCACTCCTGTTAAATTAATTGGGACCTTTTTACAACTTAATTTCACCCGTAATTCTGGCGCGGCATTTAGTTTAGCAACGGGCTCAACGCTTTTCTTAACCTTATTTGCTATTACCGTTTTAGTTGTTATTAGTTATTACGCACTAAAAATTGATTCAAAAGCCTGGGCTACCACCCTCGGCCTGCTTATGGGTGGAATTCTTGGAAACTTAACCGACCGCTTCTTTCGCCAACCCGGTTTCTTGCGCGGTCAGGTCATTGACTGGATCCAATTACAGCATTGGCCAATATTTAATATTGCAGATTCGGCTATTGTGATAGCAGCAGGAATTTCAATTCTTCTTTCAATTCGAAATGTTGCACCAATATCCAAGACAGGTAGCCCAGCATGAGCCAACGCGAATTGCGCACCTTAATTGTTCCAGAGGGTGTGGCAGGTGAGCGTATTGACAGCGCGCTAACGCGGGTATTGGGTTTATCTCGAACATCTGTTGTAAAACTTTTAGACGATGGAGAAATAACAACATCGGGTAAATCAATACTTAAATCCGAACGAGTTTGGGCTGGGCAAATTATTGAGGTATTACTTCCAGCTCCGCCAAGTCAGGTGGCAATTCCAATAACACCTCTTGCTGGTTTACGTGTTGTCTATGACGATGATGCAATAGTTGTAATCGATAAACCCGTTGGTTGCGCAGCGCATCCAAGCCCAGGTTGGACGGGTCCAACTGTTGTTGGTGCGCTAAGTGCGGCTGGTTATTCAATTGCAACTAGTGGCGCGCCTGAGCGTCAAGGCATTGTTCATCGCTTAGATGTCGGGACCAGCGGATTAATGATTGTTGCAAAAAGCGATCGTGCTTTTAGCGTTTTAAAGGATGCCTTTCGCAATCGCACGGTTGAAAAAATTTATCATGGTCTTATTCAAGGCCACATGGATCCCACTATTGGCACGATAGATGCGCCAATAGATCGTCATCCAAAAGAAGATCACCGATTTGCAGTCGTTGCACAGGGGAAAGAATCGATTACGCACTATGAAGTTATAGAATTTTATCGTTCTGTTTCTTTAATCAAAGTTGAACTTGAAACAGGTCGAACACACCAAATTCGTGTTCATTTTTCTGCCCTAAATCATCCACTCGTTGGTGATATGACTTACGGGGCCGATCCAGTTTTAGCAAAAAGTCTAGAAATTTCACGACCTTGGTTACATGCAATGCAATTGCGTTTCGCCCATCCAATTACTGGCCAAGATATGAGATTTAGCGCACCATATCCCGCGGACCTCACACGTTCTTTGGCGTTGCTATCTGATGCTGTGCTGCCCTAAAGAGTAATCTCGAGGATCATGCCTACAAATTCCGCGCCTTCCTTTGTGCACTTGCATGTGCATACCGAGTATTCAATGCTCGACGGTGCTGCCCGAGTAGGTGATTTAGTCACCGAAGTTGCTCGCCAAGAAATGCCAGCGATTGCAATGACTGATCATGGAAATGTTTTTGGTGCATACGATTTCTATAAACAAGCCAAGAAAGCTGGCGTAAAACCAATTATTGGAATCGAAGCCTATGTTGCACCTGAATCGCGGTTAGAAAAAAAGCGAGTTAAATGGGCCGAAGGTGGCGAAGATGATGTTTCGGGCGGTGGCGCATATACGCACATGACAATTCTGGCTGAAAATAATGAAGGTCTTGCAAATCTATTTAAACTCTCATCATTGGCATCCCTTGAAGGTTTTTATTACAAACCACGAATGGATCGCGAACTTCTAGCTCTTTACTCCAAGGGTTTGATTGCAACCACAGGCTGCCCCGGAGGGGAAATCCAAACACGTTTGCGCATGGGTGGATATAAAGAAGCACGCGCGGCTGCCAGTGATTTTCGAGATATTTTTGGGCGCGAAAACTACTTTCTTGAAATCATGGATCACGGAATTGATATCGAAAGTAGAGTAAAGGCCGACCTGCTTAAATTAGGCAAAGAGTTAGAACTCCCATTACTTGCTACAAATGATTTGCACTACACCTTTGAAAAAGATGCTGCCTCGCACGAGGTTTTGCTTTGTGTGCAGTCTGGATCAACAATTGCCGATCCAAAGCGTTTTAAGTTTGAAAATAATGAGTTTTATCTAAAGACGCCAGCACAAATGCGCGAGATCTTCAAAGAAATTCCAGAAAGTTGTGACAATACACTTTTAATTGCCCAGCGTTGCAACGTAACTCTGCGTGAAGGCGAAAATTTGCTGCCACGTTTCGAAGTTCCAGCAGGCGAGACTGAAGATTCTTGGCTCATAAAGGAATCTGAAAAGGGTCTTGCCTGGCGAATGGGAAATAGCGTTGGCGAAAATTACAGTGCGCGCTTGAAATATGAATTAGATGTAATGATAAAAATGGGTTTCCCGGGTTATTTTCTAGTCGTCGCTGATTTAGTTGCACATGCTAAGAAAGTAGGAATTCGAGTTGGGCCAGGACGTGGTTCGGCCGCTGGTTCACTTGTTGCATACGCTTTAGGAATTACTGGCTTAGATCCATTGGTACATGGCTTGCTCTTCGAGCGATTTTTAAATCCAGAGCGTATTTCTATGCCAGATATTGACTTGGACTTTGATGAACGCCGACGTTTGGAAATGATTCGCTATGCAACTACTAAGTATGGTGAAGACCGCGTCGCTCAAATTATTACTTATGGAACAATTAAATCGAAGCAAGCAATCAAGGATTCAACACGCGTACTTGGATACCCATATGCAATTGGTGAACGCTTAACTAAAGCGCTGCCACCATCGATTATGGGCAAAGATATTTCACTTAGTGGAGTTTTTAATCCAAAAGATGAGCGCTATATCGAAGCGGGCGAATTTAGATCGCTCTTTGAATCAGACCCCGATTCAAAACGCATAGTTGAAACTGCATTGGGGCTAGAGGGGCTAAAGCGCCAGTGGGGCGTACACGCAGCGGGTGTAATTCTTTCGCGCGAACCGTTGCTAGATGTAATTCCAATTCATCGTCGTGAAGCAGATGGCGCAATTATTACTCAATTTGATATGGTTGCATGCGAAGCAATTGGTTTGCTGAAAATGGATTTCTTGGGACTTCGGAATCTCTCGGTTTTAGATGATGCGCTACTTAATATCAAATCTAATCAGGGCAAGGAAGTAATTTTAGAGGATTTAACACTAGATGATTCGAAAACTTTCCAACTTTTATCCCGCGGAGATACGTTGGGAGTTTTTCAACTAGATGGTGGGCCGATGCGCGCACTTCTACGAAGTTTGTCGCCAGATTCTTTCCAAGATATATCTGCCGTTATTGCTCTATATCGTCCAGGTCCAATGGGCGAGAATGCCCACAATAACTATGCGGATCGAAAAAATAAACGAAAGCCAGTCGAACCAATTCATCCCGAATTATCTGGGCCGCTTCAGGAAATTCTCGGTGATACATATGGTCTAATCGTTTATCAGGAACAAGTTATGGCTATCGCGCAAAAAGTGGCGGGCTTTTCCCTTGGTCGCGCAGATTTATTGCGCAAAGCCATGGGTAAGAAAGATAAGAAAATTCTAGATAAAGAGTACGTACCCTTTGAAGCAGGAATGAAGGAAAACGGTTTTTCTACTACTGCAATTAAGCGCTTGTGGGATGTTCTTATTCCGTTTTCGGATTATGCATTTAACCGTGCCCACAGCGTTGGCTATGGCCTCGTTTCATATTGGACTGGATATCTAAAAGCAAACTATCCAACCGAATATATGGCAGCCCTTCTTACCAGCGTTCGTGATGATAAAGATAAATCTGCGCTGTATTTAAGTGAGTGCAGGCGCATGGGTATCAAAGTTCTTTCACCCGATGTAAATGAATCTGACGCCCAATACACCCCACGTGGAGTTGATATCCGCTTTGGTCTTGCCGCAATCAGAAATGTGGGCGAAGGTGTTGTCGAATCAATTAGAAAATCTCGTGAATCAAAGGGTCGCTTTACTTCATTTGGTGATTTTTTAGTCAAAGTAGATGCACAGGTATGTAATAAGAAAACTATCGAGTCGCTTATAAAATCTGGTGCATTTGGTTCGCTTGGTGTCACCAGAAAAGGTTTAATGGCAATTTACTTAGAGGCTATCGACTCTGTCATTGAAACTAAGCGCGCCGAAGCAATCGGGCAATTCGATCTCTTTGGTGGCGATTCAATTGTCGCCGTTGTCGGAATTGATTTAGAAATTCCAACTGGTGAATGGGAAAAAACGGCGTTGCTAAGTTTTGAGCGCGAAATGTTGGGGCTATATGTTTCAGACCACCCATTAATGGGAATGGAACATGTGTTACGTGCTAACACAGATCTATCCATTAGTGAACTAGTCGATGATGGTGCAACGCACGAATCAATTGTCACAATCGGTGGTCTGATTACAGGAATAACTCGCAAAGTTTCGCGCCAAGGCGCTTCATGGGCGGTGGTAACTCTTGAAGATCTAGAAGGCTCACTTGAAGTTCTCTTCTTTTCTAATATTTACAATCAATATGCGCTATCACTGACCGAAGATCGTATTGTCATAATTCGTGGACGAGTCGATCGCAGGGATGATGCACCACTTCGCTTTACGGCGCTGGAAATGTCGATGCCAGATATTGCGACCGGAGCAAGCGGCCCTTTTGTTATTACAATTCCAATTGCACAATGTACCCCACCAATTGTGGATCGTATGAAAGAGATTTTGCGTTCGCACCCTGGAAAGCGCGAAGTTCATCTTTATCTCAGTGATAACGGGTCTAGGACTATTATGAAAATTGATGCGCTAGTTACGGCATCGCCAAGTTTGAGTGCAGACCTTAAATCTATTTTGGGCCCAAATTGCCTTGCTAATGCTTGATTTTAATGCATGATCGCCAACGAAGTATGTGGCTCTACAATTGAGCAATGATTCGCACCGTAGATTTTCGAGCACGCTCTCTCTCTAAATCGCAATATAAGAGCGAACTTCCCAGAGCAGCCCTCAATATTTCGCAGGCGATGGCCGTTGTTGCACCAATTTTGGAACGAGTAAAAAACGGTGATGAATCAGATTTACTTTCATTGGCGCAAGAATTTGATGGAATCGCACCTGTTCATATTCGAGTACCGCAAAGCGCTATCCAAAAAGCCCTTGACCAACTCGACCCGAAAATTCGCGCTGCACTTGAATTATCAGCACAGCGAATTCGCAAAGTTCATACCAAACAAGTGCGAAGTGAAAGCCAAACACAAGTTGTCGACGGTGGGAGCGTGCGCGAGAAATGGGTTCCAGTAGATCGCGTTGGTCTCTATGTTCCTGGTGGCAAGGCTGTTTATCCCAGCAGCGTGATGATGAATGTAATTCCTGCACAGATTGCAAAAGTTCCAAGTATTGCTGTGGCATCTCCACCACGACAAGAGTTTGGTGGATTACCGCACCCAACAATTTTGGCAACTTGCGCACTTCTTGGGATAGATGAGGTCTATGCAATTGGTGGGGCACAAGCAATTGCACTTTTTGCTTATGGAATGGATAACGTTTGCGAGAAATGCGATTTAGTCACTGGACCTGGCAATATTTATGTTGCAGCAGCCAAAAGGGCTTTGCGCGGAATAATTGGAACCGATTCTGAGGCAGGGCCAACTGAAATCATAATCCTGGCCGACGCTTCAGCGCTTGCCAGCGATGTGGCAGCCGACATGATTAGTCAAGCAGAACATGATGTTATGGCTGCGGCGATATTAGTTACTGACTCCTCGGAATTAGCAATAGAAGTAGAAGTAGAATTAATTAAGCGAGTTGGTAGAACTAAGCATCACGAACGGATTAAAAGTGCACTAGCTGGTATTCAATCTGCAATCGTACTTGTCGATAGCGTTGCGCAAGGTATCGATGTTCTTAATGCTTACGCTGGCGAGCATGTAGAAATTCAGACTCGCAACGCGCGAGAAGTCGCTGATCAAGTTCGAAATGCTGGCGCCGTATTTATCGGTAGATTTTCGCCAGTTTCTTTGGGTGATTACAGCGCTGGTTCAAACCATGTTTTGCCAACCGGGGGATGCGCTTGTCATTCAAGTGGCTTATCGGTACAAACTTTCCTGCGCGGATTATATTTTATCGAATATGGCCAAGCTGCATTTAAAGAAATTACTTCAACGGTAATTACTCTTGCCAATGCTGAAGACTTGCCAGCCCACGGTGAAGCAATGAGTGCACGTTTGGAAAAATCATGAGTACTAATTGGCCATCATGGCTGCCGTTGCGCGAAGATTTGCAACCTCTTTCGCCATATGGCGCTCCGCAAATACCGGCCGAAGCGCTTTTAAATACTAATGAAAATCCTTATCCACCCTCTCAGGAATTAATTGAAGCAATAACGAAGGAAGTAGCAAACGTTGCTGGAACGCTTAATCGCTACCCAGATCGAGATGCAACTGGGCTTCGCACCTTACTTGCCACATTTATAAATGAATTATCTGATACAAAATTAAGTGCGGAAAATATTTGGGCGGCAAATGGCAGTAATGAAATTATTCAGTCTATTTTCTTAGCTTTCGGTAAAGGCGCAGCTCTTGGATTTACTCCTTCCTACTCAATGCACCCACTTATTGCACAGATAACTGGGACGAAGTGGATCCATGGAAAACGAAATCCTGATTTGACTTTTAATTTGCCGGAGGCGATCCAAGAAGTTGAAAAGTATGAGCCAACGCTGACATTTATTACGACCCCAAATAACCCAACAGGGGATTCAATACCGCTGGCCGATATTGTTTGCCTAGCCCATGTAGTCGCACGATTTAATGGCTTGCTAGTTGTCGATGAAGCATATGCAGAATTTTCGCAAGAAAAATCGGCAGTAACTTTAATTGCGACTTTGCCAAATGTTATTGTCATTCGTACTATGAGCAAAGCATTTGCTTTCGCAGGAGCTCGCTTGGGTTATTTGGTTGCAAATTCGCATGTAAAGGATGCGATGATGCTGGTTCGACTTCCTTATCATTTGAACGCCCTTACGCAAGGCGCCGCAAGCGTTGCGATAAAATTTAGAAGCCAATTGTTGGCAAGTGTTGCGCAACTTATAAATTCACGCGAAATGATGAGCGAAAAATTAAGGGCCCTTGGTTTAGTTGTGGTACCTAGCAGCGCCAATTTCATTCTCTTTACTGGTTTTGCGCCAAGTGCGCCACAACTATGGCAAGAACTCCTTGATAGGGGCGTTCTTATTCGAGATGTGGGATTATTTGGTTATCTTCGAGTAACGATCGGCAACGAGGCCGAAAACACTGCCTTTATTAGCGCACTAACCGAAGCACTTAAATCAGGAGAAAAAAAATGAGAACTGCACGAGTTGAACGTAAAACTAAAGAATCCCATGTTCTTCTAGAACTCAACCTCGATGGCGATGGTTCAGTCTCGGTCGATACTGGTGTTCCATTTTTTGACCACATGCTCTCGCAACTTGGTAAGCATTCTGGTTTTAATTTAACAGTAAAGACAACTGGTGATGTAGAAGTTGATTCACACCACAGCGTTGAAGATACATCTCTTGCTTTTGGCCAAGCTTTGCGTGAAGCCTTGGGCGATAAAGCAGGGATAAGACGTTTTGGTGATTCGATGGTTCCCCTCGATGAAGTCTTAGTTCAAGTGGCTGTGGATTTATCTGGGCGTCCATATTTAGTACATCGTCAACCTGAAATTGTTGAGCTAATTGGAACTTTCGATACAACGCTAGGAAAACATATTTGGGAATCTATTGTTGCCGAAGCTCACATCGCTTTGCATATCCGAGTCCTTGAAGGACGCAATGCCCACCATGTTTTCGAAGCGCAATTTAAAGCTGTTGCTCGCGCCTTGCGCGATGCGGTCTCACTCGATGGACGTGTTGCAGGTATACCTTCAACAAAAGGTTCTCTTTGATTGCAATTCTTGATTACGGTTCGGGCAACTTGCGTTCTGCAGAGCGCGCCTTTACAACAAGTGGCCAAGAAGTTGTAGTTACTCGCGATCGGCGTACTGCCTTAGATGCTGATGGTTTAGTTGTTCCAGGAGTTGGAGCTTTCGCTGCTTGCATGCAAGGACTTAAAAATATTTCAGGTGATGAGATTATTCGCGAAAGGATTAGTAAAGAACGACCAATCTTTGGAATTTGTATCGGAATGCAAATTCTATTTACATCAGGGTTAGAACAAGCCAAGGTAAAGCCGCATGATGGTGTTGCAATTTGGAAAGGTGAGATTAGCCAATTGCGCGCGCCTATCCTGCCGCACATGGGTTGGAACACCGTTGATACCCCAGCTGGATCTGCTTTATTTGAAGGTATCGAAGATCAATCTTTTTACTTCGTACATTCTTATGCCGCTAAAGAAAGTGTTGGTCGATTACAAAGTTGGAGCACCTACGGTGAAAGATTTCTCTGCGCAGTTGAAGACTCTTATGTAAGTGCAACCCAATTTCACCCAGAAAAATCCGGAAGCGCTGGGTTGAAGTTGATTAAGAATTGGGTGCGATCGATATGAATTATTTGGAGCTCTTACCCGCTATCGATGTAAAAGATGCTCGGGCAGTGCGTTTGGTACAAGGTGAATTATCCAAGGAAAGTATTTATGGGCAACCACTAGAGGTCGCGCTGGAATTTCAAAGTGCAGGGGCGCAGTGGATCCACCTTGTTGATCTAGATGCCGCCTTTGGGCGCGGAGATAACTCTGAACTTCTGGCCAAAGTCATTGGTGCACTCGATATTAAAGTTGAATTATCTGGTGGAATTCGCGATGACCAGTCACTCACGCGCGCACTTGCAACTGGCTGCGCCCGAGTAAATCTAGGAACTGCAGCCCTAGAAGATCCGCAGTGGACATCGCGCGTAATCGCGCAGCACGGTGACCGCATTGCGGTAGGACTAGATGTTCGCGGTCATACCTTGGCTGCGCGCGGTTGGACTAAAGAAGGTGGCGATCTTTTTGAAACTCTTGCACGTTTAGATCGCGATGGTTGCGCGCGTTATGTCGTAACCGATGTAACAAAGGACGGAACACTTGCTGGACCAAATTTTGAATTATTAAAATCTGTTTGTGCCGCAACGGATAGACCAGTAATTGCCAGTGGTGGAATTTCATCGCTGGCCGATATCCAAGGACTTGCGCAGTTGCGATCAATTGGTATTGAAGGCGCAATAGTTGGTAAAGCCCTCTATGCCGGAGCATTTACTTTACAAGAAGCTTTAAAAGTTGCATCGCTATGACACTTTCATCCAGAATTATTCCATGCCTTGATGTAAGTGGTGGGCGCGTAGTCAAGGGCGTAAATTTTGTAAATCTACTTGATGCTGGAGACCCAGTTGAAATGGCTGCGCTCTATGGGCGCGAAGGAGCTGATGAATTAACTTTTCTTGATATTTCAGCAACAACACAGGGACGCGAAACCACCTTAGATATAGTTCGGCGCACTGCAGAACAAGTTTTTATTCCATTGACCGTAGGTGGCGGAATCCGAAGTGTTGAAGATGTGGATCGATTATTGCGCGCAGGTGCGGATAAAGTTTCAATAAATACCGCCGCAATTTTGCGTCCTGAATTGATTGCAGAAATTGCTGATCGTTTTGGCTCGCAAGTTTTAGTTATTTCAGTCGATGCGCGCCGTGCGCGTACCGATTCGGGCTTTGAAGTCACAACGCATGGTGGTCGTGAAGGAACTGGCCTCGATGCACTGGCATGGGTAGAAAAAGCATGCGCACTTGGTGTGGGGGAAATACTTCTAAATTCTATGGATGCCGATGGCACTCGAGCGGGTTATGACATTGGAATGATTACGGCGGTTCGCTCTATTTCAAAAGTTCCCTTAATTGCAAGTGGTGGCGCAGGTTCACTCGCAGATTTCGCATCGGCCCTAGATGCGGGCGCAGATGCGCTTCTTGCTGCCAGCGTATTTCACTTCGGAATCTATCGCATAGGTGATGTGAAATCATTTCTAAGTGATCAGGGATATTCCATGCGCACCGCGGATAATAAGTAAGGCACAATTTAGCCATGGGGAAAATCCAATTAGGCCCAGATGTGGCGGCTCTGTTAAAAGATTCCTCGCTTCTCATCCCAGCCATTGCTCAAGATGTAGATTCCCATGAAGTTTTGATGTTGGCATATATGAACGCCGAATCTTTAGAAGCAACTCTCGCTACTGGCAATGCAACGTACTGGAGCCGCAGTCGCGATGAACTATGGGTAAAAGGCGCAACTTCTGGACATACCCAGAAAGTTCATTCGATTTCTTTAGATTGTGATGGGGATGCACTTTTATTACAAGTTACACAAGTCGGAGTTGCATGCCATACCGGTGGTCACACATGTTTTCATAAGCGGTTAATGCTGGATGGTAAATAAATTGAATCTTGAAGAGTTTCGAGAGTATGCAAAAACTTTTAATGTAATTCCAGTATCTCGAAAATTGCTGGCCGATGGAGAAACTCCGTTAGGTGTTTATCGCAAGTTAGCTAAAAATGCGCCAAATACTTTTCTTCTTGAATCAGCAGAACATGGCGGGGCATGGTCGCGTTATTCATTTATTGGCGCCCACAGTCAAGCAACTCTTACCGAGAAAGATGGTCTTGCGATTTGGCAAGGAAATCCACCAGTTGGAGCACCGAGTGGAATAGATCCCCTAGTTGCGCTGCGTATTTCTACTTCTCAATTAAGATCACCAAGAATTGATGGATTACCACCTTTAACTGGCGGCTTAGTTGGTTACATGGGATACGACGCCATTCGTCGTTTAGAAAAAATACCAGATATTTCTAAAAAAGATTTAGAACTTCCAGAGATTGCTTTTATGTTAACTAGCGATCTTGCAGTTCTAGATCACAGCAATGGAACAATTACATTAATTGCCAATGCCATTAATTGGGACGCGAGTGATGAGCGCATCGATCAAGCCTTTGAATCGGCGATAGAACGCCTAGATCGTATGCAAAGCGAATTGGAATCATCGCTAGTTGGTCATATTTCAGAATTAGAAAATCCTGTGGCACCAGTCTTTAGCGCCAATATCACGAGTGAGGAATTTAAAGCGAAAATTCTTGCAGCAAAAGAAGAAATTTTTGCTGGGGAGGCTTTCCAAATAGTTTTATCGCAACGCTTTGCAATGGAATGCACTGCCGATGCCCTTGATGTATATCGCGCTTTGCGCCTGAGTAATCCAAGTCCCTATATGTACTTGTTTAGATTTAGCGATGGAATCGAAGTCGTTGGTTCAAGCCCAGAAGTCTTGGTAAAAATTACCGGTAGAGAGGTAATGATTCACCCAATTGCTGGAACGCGTAAGCGTTCAGACTCTCCTGAAGAAGATCACCGCTTAGGTGAGGAACTACTTGCAGATCCAAAAGAGCGGGCAGAGCATTTAATGTTAGTTGATCTCGGGCGAAATGACTTAGGCCGAGTTTGTAAATCGGGTTCGGTTGAAGTAATTGATTTCATGCACATTGAACGCTATTCCCATGTCATGCATATTGTTTCTACGGTTACTGGTGTTTTATCAGATAAGTGCGAACCGATTGATGCTCTCTTCTCTGTCTTTCCGGCCGGAACGCTAAGTGGGGCACCAAAACCACGTGCAATGGAAATAATTGAAGAACTCGAACCAACGCGGCGCGCTATATATGGCGGGGCCATTGGTTATTTAGATTTCACTGGAAATATAGATACCTGTATCGCAATTCGCACCGCACTAATCTTTGGTGGCAAAGCATATGTTCAAGCAGGGGCAGGCATTGTTGCCGATTCAGATCCTGAATCAGAAAATCAAGAGTGTCAAAATAAGGCTGCGGCTGTCCTTGGTGCAATCGCGAACGCAAACGCAATGCGAACTAGCTGATGAGTGATTTTCTGCCTCTTTTCATCTCACTTGTAGTTGTCATTGTAGTAGTGATTGCCTTTGGAAGAAAAATTCGTTTATCTTCTCGCTATGAAAGAAAACCACGAACACTTAACAACTGGAATTCGCTCGATAGCGGAATTGATCCAACGCAGAATAAAGATGAAATATGAGCGTTCTTGATTCAATAATCGAAGGCGTACGTGAAGATTTGGCCGATCGTCGAATCTCGATGGCCCAAATGCACGAACAGATTGAAAAAGCCGATCCTGCCTTAGATGCCATGGATTTTTTGCGTCGTGAGAATCTAGCAATTATCGCGGAAGTAAAGCGATCATCTCCTAGTAAAGGTGAACTTGCACGCATCGCCGATCCCGCATCACTTGGGCAGCAATATCAAAGAGCTGGAGCCAACATCGTTAGCGTTCTAACTGAGCGCCGCCGCTTTGGTGGCTCACTTGAAGATTTAGATGCAGTGCGCCAAAGTGTCAGTATTCCAATCTTGCGTAAAGATTTCATGGTTGATGAGTATCAATTCTATGAAGCCAGAGCGCATGGTGCCGATATTGTTTTATTAATCGTTGCAGCACTTTCTAAAAATCAACTCTACGATTTCTATCAACTGACCATCGGACTAGGCATGAGCGCACTTGTTGAAGTACATACCAACCAAGAACTCGAACGCGCACTAGAAATTTCGCCAGATATAATTGGCGTTAATTCGCGAAATTTAAAAACTCTTGAAGTTGATGCGAAAGTTTTCGCCAACTTAATCCCACGATTACCTGAAAATATAGTGCGAGTTGCGGAATCTGGAATTTCTACCCGCGCAGATGTTGAATTTGCTCAAAAACAAGGCGCTAATGCAATTTTAGTTGGCGAAGCGCTAGTTCGTGCGGAAAATTTGCAGGAAAGAATGCGCGAATTACGTGGGCTAGGTAGACTTTAAAAATGGCAAAAAATCCGGTGGATGCAAAATCGGAAATATTAGGGCACTTCGGTCCATATGGTGGCCGCTTTGTTCCAGAAGCTCTAATTGGTGCGCTGGTCGAATTAGAAGCAGCCCATTTTTCTGCGCAGAAAGATCCCGCTTTCCTCGCCGAACTTGCCGAACTTCATCGCTCATACACAGGTCGGCCAAGTCTTCTTACTGAGGCACCACGTTTTGCATTACATGCAGGAGGCGCGCGCATTTTACTAAAGCGTGAAGATCTCAATCACACAGGAAGTCACAAAATTAATAATGTTTTAGGTCAAGCACTTTTAACTAAACGAATGGGCAAAAAACGAATTATTGCTGAAACTGGTGCAGGACAACATGGTGTTGCAGCAGCAACAGCGGCTGCACTAATGGGACTTGAATGTGTTGTTTATATGGGCGAGGAAGATACCCGTCGCCAATCACTAAATGTTGCGCGCATGAAATTATTGGGCGCCGAAGTTATTCCAGTTACTACTGGCTCAAAGACACTCAAAGATGCCATCAATGAAGCAATGCGTGATTGGGTTACTAGCGTTGAAACTACACATTATTTGTTAGGAACTGTGGCTGGTCCACATCCGTTTCCTATAATGGTCCGTGATTTCCAGCGAATAATCGGGCGCGAATCGCGCGCACAAGTTTTGCAACTCACAGGGCGCTTACCGGATGCAGTATTGGCGTGTGTTGGTGGTGGTTCTAACGCAATTGGAATTTTTTATGACTTTATTCCTGACCAATCTGTGCGTTTAATCGGTTTAGAAGCAGGTGGTGATGGCGTTGAAACTGGTCGCCATGCAGCAGCAATTACAGGTGGATCTGCCGGAGTCCTACATGGAACTCGTTCATATATTTTACAAGATGCGAATGGGCAAACGATCCAATCGCATTCAATTTCTGCAGGTTTAGATTATCCAGGTGTTGGCCCAGAGCATGCTTATCTGCACGATATCGGCCGCGCCCAATATCGCGCAATCACAGATGCGCAAGCGATGAACGCTTTTGCCCTTCTTTCTAAAACTGAAGGCATTATTCCCGCAATTGAATCTGCGCACGCGCTAGCAGGGGCTATCCAAGTTGGAAATGAATTAGGACCTGATGCCATAATTCTTATTAATCTTTCCGGTCGTGGAGATAAAGATGTGCAAACCGCCGCCCAATATTTTGGAATTCCACTCTAGCTATGGCAACTGAACTAGAAAAACTTTTCGCCGCTGCAAAATCGCAAAATCGTGCAGTACTAATTGCCTATATTCCGGCAGGATTTCCAACGCAAGCGGGTTGCAAAAAAGTAATTAAAGCCCTTGCCGCTGCTGGAGTTGATGCAATCGAAATTGGTTTTCCTTATAGCGACCCAGTGATGGATGGTCCAACGATTCAAAACGCTGCAGAAATCTCGCTAAAAAACGGAACTGGCGCGGCCGAAGTCTTCGATGCTCTTAAAACTGCTCACGATGCTGGGGTAGCAAGTGTTGTAATGACTTATTGGAATCCAATTGAAAGATATGGAGCTTCAAATTTTGCAAAATCAATTTCAGCAAATGGTGGTTCTGGTGTAATTACTCCTGATCTAACAATTGAAGAATCCGAAGATTGGTTAAATGCAGCCAGAGAAAACGCAATTAATCCAATTTATGTTGTAGCTCCTAGTACAACCGATGCCCGACTTGCCAAAGTTACCAAGTTGTGCGGCGGTTTTGTCTATGCTGCAAGCCTGATGGGAGTCACGGGAGCGCGAAATAGTATTTCAACGGGGGCACAAGATTTAGTGGCGCGAATTCGAAAAATAACAACGTTGCCGATTGCAGTTGGCCTTGGTGTATCAACTCGAGAACAGGCACAACAAGTTGCTGGATATGCCGATGGCGTCATAGTTGGTTCAGCGCTTATTAAACTTTTACTCGAGGCCAAGGACGAAGCGAGTGGAATTTCCGCAGTTACGGAGCTGGCTAAAGATTTAGTCGAAGGAGTAAAGTTGGCCAAGAGTTCGTAATATTGGTTGGCAGAATTTAGCGCAGCAGTAGAACAGGAGTAGAAAATGTACCGTTCGTTTCCCACACCGAAAATTTCCGCTCTGGAAATCGGACCAATAACGATTCACCTTTATGCGCTTTTCATCCTGGCAGGGATTGCAATTGCTATCTGGCTAGGAAATAAGAGATTTCTTCTTCGTGCCCCACATGGCAACTCGGTAGTTTCGGAGGTGGCAATTTTTGCAGTGCCAGCTGGTGTGATCGGTGGTCGCATTTATCATGTTATCTCTTCGCCCTCAGCCTATTTCGGCGTGAATGGCAACCCTCTCGATGCGCTAAAAATTTGGCAAGGCGGTCTTGGAATATGGGGCGCAATTTCAATCGGAACGTTAGCTGCATGGTTTCGCTATAAGCAATTAGCAAAACGAATTGATTTACCAACCTTTGCTTTATTTATGGATGCGCTAGCCCCCGGTCTTTTATTTGCTCAAGCGATTGGACGTTTTGGAAATTGGTTTAATGGCGAACTTTTTGGTCGCCCGTTGAACGCTCCTTGGGCTTTAGAAATACCACTTTATAAACGCCCATTTGGTTTTGAAAAATTTGAAACATTTCATCCAACTTTTCTTTATGAGGCGCTATGGTGCACAATTCTTGCAATACTTTTAATTGCGCTAAAAGAGCGCCTCTATGCGGGTCAGATTTTTACGCTATATATTCTTGGCTATTGCATCGGCCGTTTTTTCATTGAAATTATTCGAATTGATACTGCCAATACAATTGGGGGAGTTCGCGTAAATGTCTGGGTTAGCGCACTTGTCGGTTTTGGCGCGCTCATTATCTACTGGAAAAGCGCTCAAAAATCGCAGAAAAATTCGGGTATTATTTAAAGCATGGCACTTGAAGATGTTTATACGCGAAATTTACATCACCGTGCCCATCGGGCAGGTTGGTTGCGGGCAGCCGTCCTTGGCGCAAATGATGGTCTAGTTTCGATAGCAAGTTTGATGATAGGCGTGGCTGCAGCTAGGGCAGATAGTTTTTTAATAACAGCCGGAGTCGCCGGAATAAGCGCAGGTGCCATGTCAATGGCAGTTGGTGAATATGTTTCAGTTCGTTCACAAAATGATATTGAAGAATCTGATCGCCAATTGGAGATCCAACATTTAGCCCTTGACCCGCAAGGTGAATTAATTGAACTACAGCAAATATATATTGAACGCGGTTTAACCCCAGATTTGGCACATCAAGTTGCAGTTGCGATGCATGAGAAGGATCCATTGGCTGCGCATTTGCGCGATGAGATTGGGCAACATCCGCACACCAAAGCCCGCCCAGTTCAAGCTGCGATTGCCTCTGCACTTAGTTTTACAATCGGTGGCCTTATTCCATTAATGGGCGCATTCGCTCCAACTCTTGGCGCTAAGGCGTGGAGCATCGTTTCTTTTACGATTTTTGGTTTGATTTGTGCAGGAATAATTAGTGCTAAAGCATCTGGCGCCAAAGTTGCAATCCCAACAATTCGAGTCATCATCGGTGGTTGTTTAGGCATGCTAGTCACTGCCGGTATCGGCCAATTAGCGCATATGAGCGGGATTTAATTTAAGGGCATATCTTCTAACTGGCTCTACTTCTTGATACCCTTCTCTCAAGTAATAGGGCCAAAGTTGTCCCGTTTGATAAGGACAATAGGAGCAAAAAAATTCATGGCGCTACCCAGTAATTTCCCGCATGCACAAGGTCTCTATGACCCTGCCAACGAACATGATGCATGCGGTGTCGCTATGGTTGCAACTTTAAATAAAGTTGCAACACATGAAATTGTTGAAAAAGCGCTAACTGCGCTGCGCAATTTAGAACATCGTGGTGCATCAGGGGCAGAACCAGATAGTGGTGATGGGGCAGGAATTCTTATTCGAGTTCCTGATGATTTCTATCGCGCAGTTACAAATTTTGAGTTGCCAAAGGCCGGTTCCTATGCAACAGGAATTGCATTCATCGCAAAAGGCGTGGATATCAAAGACGAGATAGCAAAGATTGCTAACGAAGAAGGAGTAGTAGTTTTGGGTTGGCGCGAACTTCCAATAAATTCAAAAAATCTTGGCAAAACTGCGCTATCTATAATGCCAGCATTTGAGCAACTCTTCATTTCAGGTAGCAAAGGTGAAACTGGAATTGTACTAGATCGTCTGGCTTTTATTCTGCGAAAACGTGCTGAGCACAGACTAGAAGTTTATTTTCCATCCCTTTCATCACAAACAATTGTCTATAAAGGAATGCTAACTACCGGACAGTTAGAAGAATTTTTTCCAGACTTAAGTGATAAAAGGGTCGTTTCCCCGTTAGCCCTTGTTCATTCGCGTTTCTCAACTAATACTTTTCCTTCATGGCCGCTCGCCCATCCTTATCGTTTTATCGCCCACAATGGCGAAATAAATACTGTTAAGGGAAACCGTAATTGGATGCGCGCGCGCGAATCATTATTAGCTAGTGATTTGATTCCGGGAGATTTAAATCGACTCTTCCCAATCGTTGAAAGTTCAGGAAGTGATAGTGCATCCTTTGATGAAGTTTTAGAACTTTTATATCTAGGCGGGCGTTCATTGCCGCACGCAGTTCTGATGATGATTCCCGAGGCTTGGGAAAATCATGTTTCTATGTCGCAATTGCATCGTGATTTTTATGCTTTTCACGCATCTCTTATGGAACCTTGGGATGGTCCTGCTTGCGTAACTTTTACTGATGGAAATCAAGTTGGAGCAGTATTAGATCGAAATGGATTGCGCCCATCGCGCTTTTGGGTAACCGATGACGGTTTAGTAATTCTGGCAAGTGAAGTAGGTGTCTTAGATATACCAGCGGAGAGAATTGTCCGTAAAGGTCGCTTGCAACCTGGAAAAATGTTCTTAGTCGATATTGCCGCCGGTCGAATTATTGAAGATGAAGAGATTAAAGAGGAATTAGCAATGGCAGCGCCATACGGTGACTGGCTCCACGCTGGAATAGTTAAATTAACTGATCTGCCTTCGCGCGAACATATTCTTTATCCGCACTCATCGGTAATTCGTCGTCAAAGAGCCTTTGGCTACACGGAAGAAGATTTGCGAATTTTAATTACACCGATGGCAAAGAACGCAATGGAAGCTCTAGGTTCTATGGGAACTGATTCGCCAATTGCAGCACTTTCAACTCATCCACGTCTGCTATTTGATTACTTTTCACAACTCTTCGCACAAGTTACTAATCCGCCACTGGATGCAATTCGCGAAGAATTAGTTACAAGTTTGAGCGGATCTATCGGTCCGGAACATAACTTGCTAGAGCCTGGACCTTTATCTTGTCGTCAAATCTCACTTGACTTTCCAGTCCTAGATAATGATGAACTTTCAAAAATTATTCACGTAAATGCCGATGGTGATTTCCCCGGTTTAAGTGCCCATGTAGTGCGTGGATTATTTTCCGTTGCAGGAGGTGGCGCTGCTCTTCGAAAGCGAATCGATGAAATCAAGCAAGAAGTTAGCGAAGCTATCGCCAACGGCGACCACATAATTGTTCTCTCAGATCGTGATGGCGATGCTGATTACGCACCGATTCCTTCACTTTTATTAACTTCGGCAGTTCACCATCATTTAATTCGCGAAAAAACACGTACAACTGTTGGCCTAGTAGTAGAAGCCGGAGATGTTCGAGAAGTTCACCATGTCGCACTTCTAATTGGTTACGGCGCAGCCGCCGTCAATCCATATCTTGCAATGGAGAGCGCGGAAGATTTAGTTTTACAAGGAGTTATCACTGGAATTACACCAGAGAAAGCTGTTCGTAACTTGATCAAGGGTCTTGGCAAAGGCGTTCTAAAAGTTATGTCCAAGATGGGAATTTCAACAATCGCTTCATACACAGGGGCGCAAGTTTTCGAAGCAATAGGACTTAGCAATGAAGTTGTAGATGAATTCTTTGTCGGCACAACTTCACGCTTAGGTGGAATAAGCCTTGACACGATTGCTGATGAAACAATTGCGCGTCACCACATTGCTTATCCACCAGGTGGTGAAATTCCCGGAACTAAACGGCTGCCAATCGGTGGTGAATATCAATGGCGCCGCGAAGGCGAGCCACATCTATTTGACCCAGAAACGGTTTTTACCTTGCAACATTCAACTCGCAATAAACGCTACGACATTTTCAAGCGCTATACAGATCGAGTTAATGAGCAATCAACTCGCTTAATGACGCTGCGCGGTTTGTTTGAATTAACAAGTGGTAAGAATTCACCAATTTCAATTGATGAGGTCGAACCAGGGAGTGCCATTATTAAACGTTTTTCAACTGGAGCCATGTCGTACGGTTCAATTTCTCAAGAAGTTCATGAAACTTTGGCAATTGCAATGAATCGCTTAGGTGGAAAATCAAATACTGGTGAAGGTGGGGAAGACCCAAGTCGTTACTTGCCGATGGCAAATGGAGATTCAAAACGTTCTGCCGTTAAGCAAGTTGCCAGCGGTCGTTTTGGTGTAACAAGTGAGTACTTAGTTAATTCTGATGATATTCAAATTAAAATTGCGCAAGGCGCAAAACCGGGCGAAGGCGGTCAGTTACCAGGCAACAAGGTTTATCCATGGATTGCCAAAGTGCGTTACTCAACTCCCGGTGTCGGTTTAATCTCGCCACCGCCACATCATGATATTTATTCAATCGAAGATTTAGCTCAACTAATTCATGATTTGAAAAATGCCAATAAGTATGCGCGCATACATGTAAAACTAGTTGCCGAAGTAGGTGTCGGAACAGTTGCCGCAGGGGTTAGCAAAGCCCACGCCGATGTTGTTCTAATTTCTGGTCACGATGGCGGAACCGGTGCATCTCCACTTACTTCGCTAAAACATGCAGGTGCGCCATGGGAGCTTGGTTTGGCCGAAACTCAACAGACGCTTTTGCTAAATGGATTACGCGATCGCATCGTCGTGCAAACCGATGGACAATTAAAAACTGGTCGCGACGTTGTAATTGCCGCGCTATTAGGTGCCGAAGAATTTGGTTTTGCAACCGCGCCACTAGTTGTTTCGGGTTGTATAATGATGCGCGTTTGTCACTTAGATACTTGTCCAGTTGGTGTTGCAACGCAGAATCCAGAATTGCGTAAAAAATTCACTGGTAAACCTGAATTTGTGGAAACTTTCTTTGAGTATATTGCCGAAGAAGTTCGCGAATTATTGGCATCCATTGGTATGCGCACACTGGAAGAGGCAATTGGTCGAGTTGAATTTATCAATGCTAAACCTGCTATTACTCATTGGAAAGCCAGCGGGCTAGATTTATCACCGCTATTTTTACGTCCACAAACTAGCTCTTCGTTACACAATACAAAAACACAAGATCATGGTTTAGATGCTGCTCTCGATAATGAATTAATCCAGTTATCACAAAGCGCTCTTACCAAGTCAGAAAACGTGCGAATTGATTTACCAGTAAGAAATATAAATCGAACAGTTGGAACTATGTTAGGCGCTGAGATAACTCGTCGCTTTGGTGGGGCAGGTTTACCTGCAGACACAATTGATATAACTCTGCATGGTTCTGCTGGTCAATCACTCGGTGCTTTTATTCCGAAAGGTCTAACACTTCGCTTATATGGTGATTCAAATGACTATGTTGCTAAAGGAATCTCTGGGGGGCGCGTAATCGTGCGACCAAATGAGCGGGCAATATTCCTTTCATCTGAGAATGTGATTGCCGGAAATGTAATTGGTTATGGTGCGACTTCAGGAGAAATTTTTATCCGTGGAATAGTTGGCGAGCGTTTCTGTGTTAGAAATTCTGGTGCAACTGCGATAGTCGAAGGAATTGGCGATCACGGATGTGAATATATGACTGGCGGAACGGTAATTGTTCTGGGACGCACTGGTCGAAATTTTGCCGCAGGCATGTCAGGGGGTCGCGCATTTGTTTTAGATTTAGATCCTTCAAATGTAAATAGCGATATGGTTGACATTATTGCAATTCCAGATGATCAGCGGGATTTACTTAAATCACATATAACTTCATTTAGCGTTGAAACTGGTTCGATAATTGCTGCAGGTTTGCTTGCAGATTGGAACGCAGCACTTAATCGTATTTGGATGGTCATGCCACGCGATTATGCGCGAGTACTAGATGCGATGGCACGGGCAACTCGCGAAGGTTTACCCGCCGATACACATGTGATGGAGGTATCTGTCAATGGCTGATCCAAAAGGTTTTTTAACAACGCCGCGTGAGAATCCTAAACGCCGCCCCGTTGATGTTCGTATCAAAGACTGGCGCGAAGTTTATGAACCTCAGAGCATGGAACAACTGCAAAAACAAGCTGGTCGATGCATGGATTGTGGAATTCCGTTCTGTCACCAAGGTTGTCCGCTTGGAAATCTAATTCCTGAATGGAATGACGCAATCTGGCGCGGGGATACCGAAGGAGCGATTGCGCTTTTACATGCCACAAATAATTTTCCAGAATTCACAGGCCGCCTATGTCCAGCTCCGTGCGAAACTGCTTGTGTGGTTGCAATCAACGATGACGCGGTAACTATTAAACAAGTGGAACTGCGCACAATTGAAGAAGCATTTAGCGCTGGAAATGTAAAAGCACTTGCGCCAGATCGCCTTACTGGGAAAACTGTGGCCGTAGTTGGTTCAGGTCCTGCAGGTCTAGCGGCCGCGCAACAGTTAACCCGTGCTGGTCATACTGTAGCGGTCTATGAACGGGCACCAAAAATAGGCGGTTTGATGCGCTATGGAATTCCAGAATTTAAAATGGAAAAACATATTCTGGATCGAAGATTAGAACAGATGGAGAAAGAAGGAACGCGTTTTCGCGCAGGCGTTGATGTGGGCATAGAAATAACTGGAACACAGTTGCTCAAAAAATATGATGCAATAGTTCTAGCAGTTGGTGCTACGCAATGGCGCGACCTTGCAATTCCTGGACGCGAATTTAAAGGTATTTATCAAGCCATGGAATATTTACCGTGGGGAAATAAACAAGCCCTTGGTGAAATTGATGAACCGCCAATTAATGTTTTCGGAAAACATGTAGTCATTCTGGGCGGGGGAGATACCGGAGCAGATTGTTTAGGAACTGTAATCCGTCAAGGTGCGGCAAGTGTTACTCAACTAGAAATCATGGCGCGACCAACTGATGAGCGTCCATCAACTCAACCATGGCCCATGTATCCCATGATTTATCGAGTTTCGAGTGCGCACGAAGAGGTTGATAACCGATTATTTGCCGTAAGTACCGAAGAATTTCTGGGCGATGACAATTCGAATTTACGTGGAATTCGAATTGTTGAGACAGAATTTATCGATGGAAGCTTTCAATCTAAAGCAGGAACTGAGAAAGAAATTCCCGCAGATTTTGTATTTCTGGCACTGGGATTTACTGGTCCGGAGAAATCTTCATTGATTTCACAACTAGAAGTTGCATTAGATGAGCACGGAAATATCAAGCGCGATGCCAATTATGCAACCAATATAGATAGGGTCTATGTCGCAGGTGATGCTGGGCGCGGACAATCCTTAATTGTTTGGGCAATCGCCGAAGGCCGAAGCGCGGCGGCAGCAGTGGATATTTATTTAACAGGTCATACTCAATTGCCAGCGCCAATTGAGCCAACTTCTCG
>JBCKHJ010000014.1:0-24865 GCA_038905915.1 Candidatus Planktophila sp.
AAGAAAATTAGCAAAAATAAGAGTGCGGAAGATAAATAATGGAAGCAGAAAGCGCACCGCAAACGAATTTAGTAGATGGCGTTCGGGAAGAATTGCTTCGCATCGACCGCCTTGAGATAAATGAACACGGGCGCGGCTTCGAGTCGCTGCATCAAAAATTGCAAAAAGAGCTCTCATCAATTGATGGCTTGTAAAGACGAAATTCTTTTATGAGGACTCGATTAGATGCCGAATTAGTTCGTCGTGAACTTGCCGAATCGCGCGAAGCGGCGGGAGATTTAATAGAAAAACGCTCGGTCTTAGTCAATGGAATTCCAGCAACAAAACCTGCAACACAAGTCGATGCCCAGACATCAATTACCATCAATGGCAACCGCGATGATTTTGTTTCGCGTGGTGGACATAAATTAGCGGGGGCCTTCGATGCATTTAAATCAATTGTTGTCTCTGGTAAACGCGCCTTAGATGCAGGTGCATCCACCGGTGGATTCACCGATGTATTACTTCGCCACGGCGCAGCTAGCGTAGTGGCAGTCGATGTAGGTTATGGCCAATTGGCTTGGGAATTACGCCAAGATCCGCGCGTAAAAATTTTAGATCGCACAAATATTCGCCATTTAACTGGTGAGATGGTTGGAGAAGCAATCGATTTAGTTGTAGCAGATTTATCTTTTATCTCATTAACGCTAGTTCTGCCTGCATTAGCTGCAGTATCAAAGCCGGGCGCTGATTTTGTTCTTATGGTAAAACCGCAATTTGAAGTTGCACGTGAAAAATTAGGGGCAGGCGGAGTCGTTCGAGACCCCAGCCTTCGCAAATCTTGCGTTATAGATGTTGCAGACTCTGCCTATGACGTTGGTCTTGGCACGCTTGGAATTTGCGCTAGTCCATTACCTGGTCCTGCCGGAAATATTGAGTATTTCTTATGGCTGCGAAGAGGTGCACCAGAAATCGATCGCGCCACCCTTGATCAAGTTATCGCTTCAGGTCCACAATAATGAGAAGGGCGCTACTTGTAATTAATCCTGGGCGTGAAGCTGCGATTTTGGCTGCGCAAGAACTTTCTAGCGCGCTAATTGCCGCCAATTTTGAGCTTTTTACGATCTCTGATGTTGAAATTGCCAGCGTTAAGAAAGTAGCAGCGAAAGATTTGCCGGAGTTAGAAATTGTTTTAGTCCTTGGTGGCGATGGCACAATTTTGCGAGGCGCGGAGATTTCGAGGCAACGCAACATTCCACTGCTGGGAGTCAACCTTGGCCACGTTGGTTTTTTGGCAGAAGTTGAAAAATCAACAACGCAAGAGATTGCACGAAGTATAATTGCTAAGGCGCTGGTAATTGACCCAAGGATAGTTCTTGGATACATCGTGATGCGCGATGGCAAAGATGTTTCACATGGTTGGGCGTTAAATGAAATTTCAGTAGAACGTAGCGGAACAACAATGGTTGAACTCTTTTTAGAGATCGATGGTCGACCGGTTTCGCGCTGGGGTTGTGATGGATTAATTTGTGCAACACCTACTGGTTCAACTGCTTACGCATTTTCGGCCGGTGGGCCGATTCTATGGCCGCAAGTAGATGCCTTAGTAGTTCTACCCATTGCTGCCCATGCGCTTTTTTCGCGCCCTTTAGTTATCTCACCTGAATCGCAGATTGTGGTAGGTATTGAATCTATGGATGCGGCAATTTCAGCCGATGCTTTGCGAAGATTCGATTTAAGAGCGGGTGATCAGGTACACATCGTTAAAGATGACAGCATCATTAAATTAGCCCATTTAAAAGATACTGTTTTTAGCGACCGGTTAGTGGCGAAATTTAAATTACCGGTGCAAGGATGGCGTGGTGAGTGAGCGGACCTATCTCGAAGAATTAACGATTAGATCAGTTGGTGTTATTGATCAAGCCAGAATCGAACTTTCAAATGGATTAACTGTCTTATCGGGGGAGACTGGCGCGGGCAAAACCATGATTTTAACTGCGCTAAATTTAATTCTGGGCGGCAAAAGTGATTCCTCCCTAGTTAGAAAAGGCAGCGAACGCTTAGTTGCCAGCGCAACATTTTCAATTCCAAAAACACGAATAGCTGCGTTGAATTTAATCGGAGTGGAAATCGAAAGCGGTGAATTAATTATTACTCGCACAGTTTCCTTAGATGGCAAAAGCAGAGCCAGCGCAAGCGGAATAACCGTACCGGCTAGCGTGCTAGCGCTATTGAGCGAACGCTTAATTGAAGTACATGCACAGGCAGCAAATTTAAGTATTTCAAAAGCCTCGAAACAAAGAGAGCTACTAGACCGCTTCGGTGGTGCGCCTTTACAGGCGGTTTTGGCGCAATACCAAGTTGATCTGCGGGATTATCAAGAGCTAAAGGCTCGGATTGAGGCGATAGTAAAATCGCTTAATTCAAGGGATAAAGAGCTCCATGAATTAAGAGAGTTTGTAGAAAGTTTCAAAAAGGTCAATCCCAAATCGGGGGAGTTAACTGAAATCGAAGCAGAAATTTCTAAATTATCTAGCGTGGAGCAATTGCGAATTGCAGTATCGAGCGCCAATAGTGCACTTGGCGATGATGAGCTAGGTTCACTGACTTCTTTAGGAGTGGCGCGAAAAGAGCTCGACCTGGTACGAGCCAAAGATTTTGAAATCGAATCGATTTATCAGAATTTGAGCGAGAGTTTTTATCTAATGGCCGATGCTAATAGCGCTCTCTCATCATATTTAAGCGCACTTGAAGCCGACCCCAATCGGTTAGAGAGCTTGAATGCAAGAAAAGCCGATTTCATCGCACTGGTTAAACGATATGGTAAATCAGAAACAGCTGATGAATCCCTTATTGCGCTAACGGCTCGTTGTCAGAGTGCAGCAGATTCAATCGCTGATTTAGAGGGAGGTGATGATCGTTTAAAGGAGTTGGAAAAAGAGTTAGTTGCAATTAAGAATACTTTGAAATTATCTGCCCGCAAATTAAGTGAACTACGCAAGAAGTTGTCGAAAGAATTAGATATTCGTGTAACGCAAGAGATAAGAGTTCTATCCATGCCCAATGCAAGTTTTATTTCAACGACATCCTCACCTGATTACGAGAATTTACTTAAAGAGAGCGATTTCACTGGCACCGGTTGTGATCTGATCGAATTCTTTATCGTGGGTCATAAAGATGGCCCGCGCATACCGATTGCAAAAGGAGCGAGCGGTGGTGAAATGTCGCGCATCATGTTGGCGCTAGAAGTTGTTTTAGCAGCATCTGATCCGGTTGGCACATATATTTTCGATGAAATTGATGCAGGTGTTGGTGGGAAAGCGGCAATTGAAGTTGGCCGTCGCTTATTTGAATTATCCAAACACGCACAAGTAATTGTCGTGACACATTTGCCCCAAGTTGCTGCTTGGGCTGATTCTCATTTTGTTGTAACGAAAAATAGTGATGGCAGCGTTACCCAAAGTGATGTTAGAAAAGTTGATAACCAAGAACGGGTGGAAGAAATTGCTCGTATGCTTGCAGGTTTAGCGAATTCAACAAGTGCCAGAGAGCATGCCAGCGAGTTGCTGCGCCTCAAGATTGGCTAACTGGGCGCGTAAATGATAGGTTTGTCTTCCATGAGCGCGACGCATGTGACCAAACATCTCTTTGTAACTGGTGGGGTCGTCTCAAGTCTTGGCAAAGGTCTTACTGCAGCATCACTCGGACGTTTATTAGTTGCCCGTGGCCTTCGAGTAACAATGCAAAAACTTGATCCTTATCTAAATGTGGATCCAGGCACTATGAATCCATTTCAGCATGGTGAGGTATTTGTGACAGACGATGGTGCTGAAACCGATTTAGATATTGGTCACTACGAGCGTTTCCTAGATACAAATCTACATGGCTCGGCAAATGTGACTACCGGCCAAGTTTATTCGCGCGTTATCACACGCGAACGCAGGGGCGAATATTTAGGCGAAACTGTGCAAGTTATTCCACATATTACAAATGAGATTAAAGAACGAATTCGTGCCATGGCTGGCCCAGATATCGATTTAGTAATTACCGAAATTGGTGGAACCGTGGGCGATATTGAATCACAACCATTTTTAGAAGCTGCACGCCAATTACGCCAAGAAGTCGGTCGAGATAATGTTTTCTATTTACACATTTCACTTGTGCCATATATTGGTCCATCGGGAGAATTGAAAACTAAACCCACGCAACATTCGGTACAAGCACTTCGCAGCATGGGTATAGCCCCTGATGCAATCGTTTTGCGCTCTGATCGCGAGATACCACCGGCAGTAAAACGCAAAATTTCTTTGATGTGCGATGTGGATTTAGAAGCCGTCATTGCCGCCGTTGATGCGCCTTCAATTTATGATATTCCGAAAGTTTTATTTTCGGAAGGTCTAGATGCATATGTAGTAAAGCGCTTATCACTTGGCGGCCATGAAGTTATTTGGGGTCAATGGGATGCCTTACTTGAAAAAGTGCACCACCCAAAACACCATATTCGAGTTGGACTGGTCGGAAAATATATAGATTTACCTGATGCTTATTTATCGGTTTGCGAAGCCTTACGCGCAGGTGGCTTTGCAAATGATGCAAAAATTGAAATTAAATGGGTTGCAAGTGATGGTTGCCAAAGTGCCGAAGGCGCTAACGAAGCGTTAAAAGGCGTTGATGCTATCTGCGTTCCTGGTGGTTTTGGAATCCGCGGAATTGAAGGAAAAATTGGCGCGCTTAAATATGCACGGGAAAATAGAATTCCGACCCTAGGTCTTTGTCTAGGTTTGCAATGCATGGTTATTGAAGCCGCGCGGAATTTAGCTGGGATAACGGATGCGAACTCTGCCGAGTTTTCACCTGATAGCGGAACTCATGTTATTTCAACAATGGAAGATCAAAAAAAGGTGGTTGATGGTCAAGCCGATATGGGCGCGACAATGCGCCTTGGTTTATACAAGGCGGATTTATTGCCAGGTTCAATTGTCGCAAAGGCCTATGGTGCCAATGAAATAGCAGAGAGGCATAGACATCGTTACGAAGTTAATAATGAATTTCGAGACCAAATAGAGAGAGCTGGACTTGTATTTTCAGGTATCTATATCGAGCGTGATTTAGTTGAATTTGTGGAATTATCAGAAAAAGAGCACCCTTACTATGTAGGTACACAAGCTCACCCTGAGCTGCGTTCTCGTCCGACTCGCCCACACCCACTCTTCGTAGCTTTGATTGCAGCCGCGCTAAAAGCGAAAGGAAAGTAAATGATCGTTGGTATTCCATCTGAGATTAAAGTTGCCGAATCCCGTGTTGCAATAACTCCTGAAGGCGTATCGGAATTCGTTGCGGCAGGGCATGTAGTAATTATCCAACGTGACGCCGGCGTAGGTTCTGCAATTTCAGATCAAGATTTCATCATGGCAGGTGCCAGTATTCGAGGCAGCGCCGATGAAATATGGCGCGAGGCAGATTTGGTTCTTAAAGTTAAAGAGCCCATCGAAGTCGAATATTCAAAGATGCGAAAGGGCCAAGTTTTATTTGCTTACCTGCATTTAGCGGCATCTAAGGCGTGTACCGATGCTCTAGTAAAAAGTGGGGTTACGGCTATAGCTTATGAAACGGTAGAAGAAAAAGGAGCGCTGCCGTTATTGGTCCCGATGAGTGAAGTTGCAGGACGGATGGCAACTCAAGTTGGCGCGGCGGCGTTACAAAAACCAAATGGTGGTCGGGGAGTTTTATTAGCAGGAGTTCCAGGGGTGGCACCCGCTCGTGTACTAGTAATTGGCGGGGGAGTTGCAGGGTTAAATGCCGCAGTTATCGCAATCGGCATGGGGGCAGATGTAACAGTTATGGATCGCTCATTAGCGCGTTTGCAATATATAGATGCGGCATATGGCGGGCGAATAAAAACTTTAGCCTCATCCAAGCATGGGATTGAACGCGAAGCTGCTATGGCTGATTTAGTTATCGGAGCCGTTTTAGTTCACGGCGCTAAAGCCCCGAAATTGATTTCAAATGCGCTAGTTAAAAAAATGAAGTCGGGTTCGGTTTTGGTAGATATTGCAATTGATCAGGGTGGTTGCTTTGAAGATTCGAAACCTACAACGCACGCCGAGCCAACATTTGTTGTCCATAACTCCGTTTTTTACTGTGTCGCAAATATGCCAGGAGCGCTTCCGGTTACTTCAACTTACGCGCTGACTAATGCCACGCTTCCTTACGCGTTATCAATTGCAAATCTTGGCTGGAGCGACGCATGTAAAAAGGATTTGTCGTTAGCTAAAGGTTTAAATGTTCATGAGGGATCGATTTACTACGCGGCAGTTGCCCAAGCCCATGGTTACACCGCACTTACTTTTTAACTCTTCCAGCACATCTTTTCTCGACCACTTGCGTATCGAGCGAGGTTTAGCAAGTAATTCTATCTTGGCATATGCACGAGACTTAAAGGGCTTTGCGGAATTTCTAGCCTCGGAAAAGATTTCACTTGGCGATATTAGCCCGGCAGTAATTTCACAATTTGAAATTACTTTGCGAAAAAAAGGTTTATCTGAACCAAGTATTTCGCGAATCCAATCAACGCTGCGTTCATTTTTTAGACATTTGCAGAAAGAATCAGGCTTGCCCGATCCTACTTTAGAAATTATCTCTAGTTCGGCGCGCCGCCGACTTCCGAAAGCGCTCAGCGTTTCGCAAATCGTTTCAATGATTGAAGCGGCATCGCGCGAAGGAGATTTAATATCACTTCGCGACCAAGCAATACTAGAAATGTTGTACAGCAGCGGGGCTCGTGTTAGTGAATTAATCGATATTAATTCAAACGATATTAATTCTCTGACAACTGATGATGGTGAAATAGCTACTGTTAAATTGCGCGGAAAAGGTGGTAAGGAACGAATTGTGCCACTAGGCAGTTTTGCTACAAAAGCAATCGATGATTACAAAATTCGCACAAGACCATCGCTGGCATTAAAAAATGCAAATAGTAGCTCCGCTCTTTTTCTGAATTCTCGTGGTGGTCGAATTTCCAGACAAAGTATCTGGCAATTAGTCCTTACTTCGGCAGCTAAAGTTGGGATAAAAGAGCGCGTCTCGCCCCACGTTTTTCGCCATTCTTACGCAACGCATTTATTGGATGGCGGCGCTGATATTCGCGTTGTACAAGAGTTATTGGGGCATTCATCAGTTACTACGACCCAGATTTATACTCTGATTACGATAGATAAAGTGCGCGAAACATATGCAATGTCACACCCGCGTGCGCGCGAATAATTTCTATAATCCGCGCAGGCGACGTGCAAGAATACTTTGATCACCTTTTGCTTCAAGATCGGCAATAATTATTGAAAGTGATTCGCGGACAATTCTGCCGCGATCAACTGCCAATCCCAAATCACCACGAAGTGAGAGTCTGGCCTGGTCTAATTCAAATAATTCATCAGGGGATAAGTAGACGGTAATTTTCTCATCATGTTTTTCGCGGCCCGATGGCGTCCTATCCACTGATGTAACGCGACGTCTGGCAATCAAGCGCACACCTTTTTTACTTGAAGGTGCTTTTGGCGTAACAACTGAAGGTAGAACAAGTGGATCGTTTGCCGGCATAGGGGTTTGCGGAACGGATGCAAGGGAAGGGGCAGTAGAGCGGAATAATTCATCGGCTCCAGGTAAATTAGCTCTGCGGGTCATCTTGCGCCTCCTCTGGCGATTAGTTCTCTTGCAAGTCTGCGGTATGAGGCAGCACCACCTGAAGATGATGCATAAGTAGTTATTGGTTCGCCGACTACAGTTGTTTCGGGGAATCTAATCGTCTTTGCAATTATTGTTTCAAAAACATCTTGCGGGAATTGTTCCAACATTCGCTCTAAAACTTGGCGATTATGCGAAGTTTTCTTATCGTACATAGTTGCTAAAATTCCAATCAACTTTAATTTGGGATTCAAAAATGTTTTGACTTTATCTAGATTGCCTTTTAATTCTATGAAACCATGCAATGCAAAGTATTCGCACTGCAATGGAACGATTACTTCATCGGAAGCAACTAGAGCATTAATAGTTAATTGGCCCATTGTTGGCTGGCAATCAATTAGAATTACATCGTAAAAATCACGAAGTGGGGCTAATGCACGCTTGAGATATTGCTGGCCACCGATTTCGGCGCCTAGCGTAGTTTCTGCAGTTCCTAAATCTCGGTTGGCAGGAAGAAAATCCAGACCAGCAACGGCTGATTTCAAAATAATACTTTCTACATTTGCAGTAGGTGTCATCAAGGCGTAATAAACCGTCTGCTCTAGCGGCATGGAATGGGCATTAACGCCAAGGCCAAGAGATAATCCACCTTGCGGATCGAAATCAACGAGTAAAACGCGTCGGCCAAGTTCGGCAAGCGTTGCACCTAAGTTAATTGTTGTGGTTGTTTTTCCGACCCCACCTTTTTGATTAAATATTGCAATTATTTTGGCGTTACCATGGCCTGTAATGGCCGGTGGGGTTGGGAATTTAAGCGGCTTGCTGCCCAACAAAGTTGAAGTTGTAGCCAATTCTTCCAGGCGAATTGTCGATTTAGCGTTCAAGCGAGAAACCTCTTTCTAGATATAGCCGTGAGCCTACGCACCGAGGCGAAGGGAGGCAAGTAAGGCGCGGTGAAGTACTGTTGGCGCGTGGATATCGCAACGCAAAAAACTGGTCAGAGCGCGGGATCTAATCTCGGGACGCAAATTTCTAGCGGTTTTTCAGTTCATCTCGATAATTTTAGCGGCCCCTTTGATCTGCTTTTGCAACTGATTTCACGCCACAAATTAGATATCACGCAAATTTCGCTAAGCCTTGTGACCGATGAATTTATTGCCTTTATTCGAACCCTTGAATTATCGGGTGAAGGCTGGCACCTTGACCAGGCAACGGAGTTTCTAGTCGTCGCTGCAACTCTGCTCGACCTAAAAGCGGCCAGACTATTGCCAAGCGGTGAGGTCGATGATGAAGAAGATTTAGCCCTGCTTGAAGCGCGCGATCTGCTCTTTGCCCGTCTCTTGCAATATCGCGCTTTTAAAGAGATTGCGGCAACTTTTAGCGAGCGCATCGCCTTATCTGATAAATCCTTTGCCCGTGTAGTTGCCCTTGACCCGGCCTTGGCATCACTACTGCCTGAAGTATTAATCGGCGTTGGCGCGGCGCGTTTTGCAGCTATAGCCGAGCGTGTTTTAGCGCCTAAAATCTCGCCTCAATTCGTTCTTTCTCATCTTCACTTGCCGCTAGTTAGTGTGGCCGAGCAGTCTCGACTTGTAGTTGAAGCTTTAAGGAGAAGTAAAAGCATGAGTTTTCGCCACCTAATCTCCGACGCCAATAGTACTCTTGTCGTAGTTGCACGTTTCCTGGCCCTGCTCGATCTTTATAAGCAAGGTGCACTTAGATTTGACCAGGTTATGACACTTGGCGAACTCCAGATTACTTGGATTGGTTCGCTAATCGGGGAGGTAGAGATAAGCGACGAATTCGATATCCCAGTTATTGGAATCGACGAAGATGATGAATTAAAGTCATCAACAAAGGAGGGCGATAATGTCTAATGTAGAACTTGAACGTTGTATCGAAGCGATTCTGATGGTCGTGGATGAGCCTGTCACAGAGACGGTTTTAGCTCAGATTCTGGATAAGCCGGTCGAAGAGATCGAGGCGACCTTAGTTCATTTGGTTACGAGCTACGATGAACGCGGATTTGTGCTGCGAAAAATATCGGGGGGATGGCGTTTTTATAGCCACCCGAATTATTCGGCCGTGGTTGAGAAGTTCGTCTTAGATGGTCAACAATCGCGTCTAACACAAGCGGCTCTTGAGACGCTTTCAGTTATCGCATATCGCCAGCCGGTCTCTAGAGCCCGTGTTGGCGCTATCCGTGGAGTCAATGTCGAAGCGGTCATGAAGACGCTAGTAACTCGGGGCCTCGTGGAAGAGTCTGGCTTGGAGCACGAGACTGGCGCAATTTTGTATATGACCACCTCCTACTTCTTGGAACGGTTGGGTTTAAATTCCATTGCCGATCTTCCAGACCTTGCCCCATACCTACCCGATCTAGATGCCCTAGATGAGGTTTTAAACTCCCTAACCGATTAACACTTAAGGGTTTTATTGCTCTAGACTGCCCCGCAGACTGTCGAGAGGATAGCCAATGGCCCTGATACGCCTAAATAAAATAATCGCAGAGGCAGGAATTACTAGCCGCCGTGGCGCTGATGAACTCATCGCTTCTGGAAGAGTGCGCGTTGATGGCTTCGTTGTTCGCGAACTCGGAAGCAAGTTTGATGGCGATAAGGTTCAAGTAATGGTTGATGGTGAGACGATTACTCGGTCTTTGATTAAGACTTATCTTGCACTTCATAAACCTAAGGGTGTTTTGTCTACCATGTACGATCCAGATGGGCGACCCTCGCTGAGTGATTTTATTGACCTTAGAAAGCAGCGGCTTTTTCACGTTGGGCGCCTTGATAAGGATTCTGAAGGGTTAATACTTCTAACAAATGATGGGGATCTAACCTTTAGGGCGACACATCCATCTTTTGGTCTTGAAAAAACATACATAATTGAATTTGATTCAAAGTTACCAATGGGGGTAGATAAGATCTTGTTAAAGGGTGTGGAATTAGAAGATGGAATGGGTCGAGTTCTTAGCTTTAAAGAGCTAAATTCATCTTGGCTAGAAGTCACGATTCACGAAGGGCGCTATCACATAATCCGGCGTTTGATGGAGGCCGTTGGCGTAAGCGTTCTAAGATTGATTCGAACTAAGTTCGGGCCAATATCGCTAGGCGATACCCCAGAGGGGCGCTGGCGAGATCTGAATTCAGGTGAATTGCTAAATCTATATAACGTTTTAGATTTAAAACCTTAAAATGACAAATCGATTTAAGACCGAAAAGCGTTAAAACGATAAATCTATATTAAAATGGCTAAAATAGATTTATCGATAAAAGAAATGAATACAGTGCTCAAAATAAAGTCAATAACGATTTATCGATATACGAAAGGGATGAAGTGGATATGAAGCTCAGGGCTCGTAATGATATCAATTCTCTATTAACAGGTAAATCTATAAGTTATTTAATCGTTATGCAATTATCCAATTCCAAACGAAAACAACTTACGCGCGGTATCCTTGCTCCATGAAAGCCATTCGTGGGGCCACCCAAATAAGTGAGAATTCCGAAGCGGCAATATCGCGCGGCATACAAGAACTTCTTGTGGCTATCTTAAAAGCCAACTCACTTACAACGCAGGATGTAATTTCTGTTCTCCTTACTTCGACTCCGGATTTAACTGCAGCCTTCCCGGCTACAGGGGCTAGAGAGGTTGGCTTTGGCCAGATCCCACTTTTAGGCAGTGTTGAGGTGGATGTTCCTGGCGCCCTTGCGCGCGTAATTCGTGTGCTGCTCTATGTCGAAACCGAGCTCGAAAAACCGCAGATTAACCATATTTATCTCCATGCTGCGGCAAATTTGCGCCGCGATATAGCCCAATGATGGCCGTTAGGAGCGTTCGTATCGTTGGTGGGGGGTTAATTGGTACATCAATTGCTTTGGGCTTAAAGGGCGCAGGTGTTGAGATCTCTATTATTGATAGCGATTTAGCGGTTCAGAAACTGGCGCGAGACCTTGTCGGGGATAGGCAAATTAGCAGCCCTGATTTAGTTATCTTTGCTCTGCCAACTCAGTTCTTATCCCTTGTCATAAATAGTGAATACAAACTAAATCCAAACTCAACCTTTATAGATATAGGTAGTATCAAGGTCCAACCTTTACTAGATGTCAAGAATTCAGAGCTGCCTCTCTCGCAATTTGTGCCAACACATCCCATGGCTGGGCGAGAAATTGGGGGAGCCAGTGGCGCCAGAGGCGATCTATTCCAAGGGCGTCCGTGGATTTACTGCCCAGGGGCAGAAAAAGAACGGATTGCACAAGTCTTAGATCTGATTAAAAAACTTGGCGCAGCGCCAGTAAAGCTAAGCGTGGAAGATCACGATAAGGCTGTTGCCCTTGTTTCTCATCTGCCGCAATTGGTGGCATCTCTTTTGGCAAAGCAACTAATTGGCAAAAAGCAAGAATGGATTGATTTATCTGGTCAAGGTCTGCGCGATTCGATTCGAATTGCAGGATCTGATAAGAATTTATGGCAAGAGATAATTTTTTCAAATCGCAGCGAAATTAGAACTTTATTAATTAATTTAGAGGAAGATCTTGCTGATTTGATTTCGAATATTGACAATAAAGAAAATATTGGGAGAGTAATAGAGCAAGGGCGCAAAGCGCGATCTTTGATACCAGGAAAGCATGGTGGCAAAGCCCGTGATTACACATATTTACCTATTGTTATAGCTGATAAACCGGGACAACTTGGTGCGCTATTTAATGAATGCGGGGCAATGAGTGTTAACGTTGAAGACTTATCTATAGAACATTCCCCAGGACAATTTAGCGCTCTTATCACTTTAGCGTTATCGCAAGGCGATGCTAAGAAATTATCAGATCATTTAATTGCATCTGGATGGAACGTTCATCCACCTAAGAATTAAGAGTTAGAATTTAATTATGGGCATTGTTGTAGCAATAGATGGCCCAAGTGGTGCTGGCAAATCGAGCACATCCAAATTAATTGCGGTTCGGGCAGGTTGGAATTACTTAGATACTGGTGCGCTATATCGAGGTTTAACTTGGTTGAGCTTAAATAATGAATTAACTGATGAAAGTGAAATTATTGCCGCACTTAAACGATCACCGCTTCGATTTGTCTCTGACCCACAAAACCCACTGCTTTTTTGTGGAGATACTGATATTACAGATGAGATTCGTTCCAATGAAGTAAATGAAAATGTAAGTCGCGTAAGTGCGATGCCAAAGGTTCGCGCAGAATTGCTTATAATGCAACGTAAAATTATTGATGGCGCTGATAAAGGAATCGTCGTTGAAGGTCGCGATATAGGAACAGTAGTGGCGCCAAGTGCGCCGCTAAAAGTTTATTTAACTGCAGATTTAGATGCGCGGGCAGTGCGTCGCGAAAGTGAAATTGAGGATGCCAGCGCAGGGGTAGCAGAAGTGCGCCAATCACTCGACAATCGCGATCTTATTGATTCGACTCGTAAAATTTCGCCGTTAACCCGCGCAAGTGATGCAGTGGAAGTTGATTCAACATCCCTTACTCTCGATGAAACTTTTGAACGCATTTGGGAATTGTTAAAGGAGCGTTCTTTATTAGGCCTGCCTATTGTTGCAATTTTAGGACGGCCAAATGTGGGGAAATCCACTTTAATTAACCGATTTCTTGGACGTCGCGAAGCAATAGTTGAAGATACACCTGGGGTAACTCGAGACCGAGTTCAGTATGAATGCGAGTGGGGTGGACGACGTTTTATCATTATGGATACTGGTGGGTGGGAGGCCAATCCCGATGGAATTTCCATACAAGTTAGTGCCGGCGCAGAGGTTGCAATGCAAGAAGCCGATGTCCTAGCTTTTGTAATCGACGCCCAAGTTGGGGCACTCGATGAGGACGATATTTTAGTTCAACGCTTGCGCAAAGCAAAAAAACCAACTTTATTGATTGCCAATAAAGTTGATGGCGAACGTGAAGAATCCGAGGCTCATACTTTGTGGAATTTAGGATTGGGTGAACCATATTTCGTTTCGGCTCTGCATGGTCGCGGCAGTGGAGATTTACTCGATCAAATAGTAAAAGTTTTACCAGAAGTTGGGCGAGCACAACGACAAGATGGTTATCGCAAAGTTGCGTTAATTGGCAGACCAAATGTTGGTAAATCAAGTTTGCTAAATGCCCTTGCCGGTGAAAACAGATCTATAGTTGATGAAGTTGCAGGAACTACGCGAGACCCAGTCGATGAATTAATTGATTTTGGTGGGTCGATCTGGAGATTTATCGACACAGCAGGGCTAAAAAAACGCGCGAACCAAGCATCCGGTACCGATTATTACGCAACGCTTCGAACTGCTGGCGCACTAGAACGATGCGAAGTGGCCGTCGTTGTAATTGATGCATCAGAGCCGATCTCAGAACAAGATTTACGTGTAATAACCATGGTTGAAGAAGCGGGCAAAGCGATGGTTATCGTCATGAACAAGTGGGATTTAGTAGATGAGGATCGGCAAAATCAATTAGATAAAGAAATGGATCGCCATTTAGACCAAGTTGAATGGGCGCAACGTGTAAATGTCGCTGCAAAAACTGGTTGGCACCGAGATCGCCTTGCCCCGGCGATTCGAACCGCCCTTGATAGTTGGGAAAAACGTGTGCCAACTGGCAAGTTGAACTCGTTTTTGGGCGCCCTTATTGGGGCCACCCCGCCCCCTGTGCGGGGTGGAAAACAGCCAAAAATCTATTACGCAACGCAAGCTGGAATTGCCCCTCCGAAATTTGTTGTTTTCTCAAGTGGCTGGATTGAACCTTCCTATCGCCGGTTTATCGAGCGGCGATTGCGGGAAGAATTTGGTTTTCCTGGTACTCCAGTCCAAGTTGTGATTCGGGTAAAAGAGCGCGGTTAGCAATGAAGCAACCACTAGTAACCGTTCCTAATGCCTTAACTGCGTTAAGGGCGCTACTCATTCCAATCTTTGTTTATCTAGCGCTAAATTTGCAGGCCGATGGGTGGGCGATCTTTGTTTTGGCAATCGGTGGATTTACTGATTATTTCGATGGCAAAATTGCGCGTGCATGGGGGCAAGAATCGCGTTTTGGTGAATTAGCAGATCCCGCAATTGATCGGATCTATATCGTTGTAACTTTGATTGTTCTGTATCTGCGCGATGCTCTGCCGCTTTGGATAATAGCCCTGCTGCTATCTCGTGATTTTGCCTTAGGAATACTTGCTATTGTTATGGCAAGTAAGGCCGTAGCGCCGCTAAGCGTTAATTTTTTAGGCAAGGCGGCGACCTTTAATCTTATGTACGCTTTTCCATTCCTCCTGCTGGCCACCCACAAAGGAGCGCTAGGGAATATAGCTTTCGTTCTTGGCTGGAGTTTTGCTATCTGGGGGATAGCCCTCTACATTTCGACTGGGATAAGTTATATGCGTGAAGGAGTTATAATTTTGCGCAAGCCGAAAAAATAGAGGGAGTTAATTGATGTCATCGATTCCACCAGAGTTAAGTTATTCAAAAGACCACGAGTGGGTAAAAAAGGGGGATGCAAATTCGTACCGAATTGGCATTACCGACTATGCCCAGAGCGCTCTTGGTGACATTGTCTATGTTCAACTTCCGAAAATCGGAGATAGCGTTAAAGCTGGAAGCGCTTGTGGAGAAGTTGAATCAACAAAGAGCGTCTCTGAAATTTTTGCCCCTGTTACCGGCACAGTTGTTGCAATTAATGGCGCGCTTTTAACTAATCCCGAAATTATTAATAGCGATCCCTATGGAGCAGGTTGGTTGGCCGAGATTTCTGTTGATACCCCGCCAACTGATCTATTATCTGCGCTGGAATATGGTGAAATTACGGCTTGACCTAGGCCAAATCATTCTCTAAGGTCACCCTTAAGTAGAAGTTAAAGGGGGTGAGTTAGATGAGCGCAGCTGCGCCCCACGAGGAAGTAACCAGCACGCTGCATCTTGGCGCTCGTGGCCTTGTTGGAAATTCCCCTAGGCAAGGTCTGACTGACTTGATGGAATCACTGGAAGAAAAAGAGCGAGAGGTACTGCAAGAAGTTATTGATTCTAACGGCGAATCAGTGATGGTTTTTATTCCGCGCGGTCCAAATAAGGGTTCTAGATTTCTTATAACAAGTAAAGGCGCGCTAATTGGACGCGGGGCCGAGAGCGTTATTTTTCTAGATGATGTAACTGTTTCACGTAAGCATGCAACCATTGAGAAAAATATCCGTGGAACATTTTCGCTTAAGGATTTGGGCAGTTTAAATGGCACTTACATAAATGGAGTTTCGACCACGCAAGCCGATCTTTCTTCTGGTGATGAAATACAAATAGGAAAATATCATTTAATTTTTATTTCGGGCAAGAATTTAAAAGGGGAGAAGTAGATGGCAGTACCGGCTCGTGCTTATCTAAGTATTGGTGAAGTGTTAAATAAACTTCGCGCAGATTTTCCGGATATAACAATTTCAAAGATTCGTTTCTTGGAATCTGAGGGGCTAATTGAACCGCAACGCACCCCTTCTGGTTATCGTAAATTTACAAGTACAGATTTAGAGCGACTTCGCTATGTCTTGTTGGCGCAACGTGATCAATATTTACCATTAAAAGTTATTAAAGAGAATCTTGATGCGATGGACCGTGGTTTAATTCCGGCTAACACGGCTGGAGGGAGCGCCGTACCTCGTCTCAATCTAGCTCTTGCAACTATTGATGGCGAAATGGCAGCGAAAGCATTTGGCGAATCAAGCGAGATGCGTTTAACTCGGGAAGAATTGCTAAAAAATAGTGGTTTAAAGGAGGGGCAACTCGTTGAACTTGAGTCTTATGGCCTGATTGCACCACGCGGGCGTCATTACGGTTCTGATGCCTTGATAATTGCTAAAGCGGTAACCGAGATGGCCACCTTTGGAATTGAAACGCGCCACTTGCGCTCTTTTAAATCCGCAGCAGATCGTGAAGTTGGTTTAATCGAGCAAGTTATAGCTCCGCTTAATCGCCAGAAGAGCTTGGGAGCAAAATCTAGGGCAGAGGAAGTTCAAAAAGAGATCGCCTCACTTTCGATTCGCTTACATGCAGCTTTGGTGCGAGGCGGATTACAGCGCCTGCGCTAAAAATTAGCGCTTAAGGAGGATCTACCGTGTTAATTTTGATGGATGTCGTGGGTGTGCGAGTTGAGATGCCTTCTAATCAACCCATCGTTTTATTAAAGGAGATGGAAGGTTCGCGTTTTCTGCCTATTTGGATTGGCGCAGTCGAAGCCACGGCGATTGCCTTTGCCCAACAGGGGATAGAACCACCACGTCCGCTGACTCATGATTTGATGGCAACCTTAATTACCACTCTTGATGCAACCCTTACCGCCGTTCATTTAACTTCGATTGAAAATGGTATTTTTTATGCATCCTTGCAATTGCGCGATAGTAGCGCCAAATTATTGACACTTTCGGCTAGGCCATCTGATGCCATCGCGCTAGCCCTACGATGCAAGAGCAATATTCTGGCGAGTACAGAGTTATTAAATGAAGTGGGCATAGAAATGCCAGTCCAAGGCGCTGATGGCGAAGTGGGTTCTAGCCAAGAGATGCAACGTTTTAGGGAGTTTTTGGATCAGATCAATCCAGAGGATTTCGCCAAATGAGCCTAAAAGTCTCAACCTAAAGTAGAGGTTTGGCCCGTGTCGGTCATTGATTGGCGAGCCTTGGCGTTCTACATTTAACCTCTTCGCTAGAGAATCGAGTACTTCCCGTGGCTCCCCAAAATTTCAAAATTGGATATCGTGGCGCAACTGCTTGCGCCGTTGCCGCAATTACTTATCGCCAATTAGATTATTGGGCACGCACGGGACTTGTCGAACCAAGTATTCGCACGGCAAGTGGCTCGGGAACGCAGCGACTATACGGATTTAGCGATATTTTGGTTTTGAAAGTAGTTAAACGTTTACTTGATGCGGGCGTATCTCTACAAAATATTCGCAACGCAGTTCAACATCTGCGCAGCCGAGGTGTTACCGAATTAGAGCGTGTGACTTTGATGAGTGACGGCGCATCTATTTACGAATGTACGAGTCCTGATGAAATTATCGACTTACTGCAAGGTGGGCAAGGCGTATTTGGAATCGCGATTGGAAAAGTTTGGGATGAAGTCGAAGGTTCACTATCGCAAATGCAGGGCGAAATCAATGGGGAAGTAATGAGTGATGCAAATAACGATGAGCTCGCGCTAAGAAGAAAGAGCAAAGGCGCTTAAATCGCACTACTCTCTGCCTAGGCTTATTTAAGTGGAGGATTTAATTGAATACTTCGTATGAGGCATTTGAACATCGTCATGTCGGTCCAACGCCTGATCAAGTAAAAACGATGCTTAGCGAGCTTGGGTATGCAAATCTAGCTGCCTTCATTGCCGATGTCGTTCCGGCAAATATTGTGATGAGCGAAAAATTAGAAGCTGCTCTGCCAGCGCCATTAACAGAAGTAGAAACAATTGCAGCGCTTCGTGAATTAGCAAATAAGAATTCAATTTTTTCAAATGTAATCGGTACTGGGTATTACGGGACGAATACTCCTGCGGTAATTTTGCGCAATGTTTTGGAAAATCCAGCTTGGTATACCGCATACACTCCATATCAACCTGAAATTTCGCAGGGGCGATTAGAAGCCTTATTTGCTTTTCAAACACTAATTTGCGATTTAACTGGATTTAAAATTGCCAACGCCTCGATGCTAGATGAGAGTACTGCAGCGGCCGAGGCAATGACCCTTGCCCGTCGTATGTATACCGGCGCAGACGATGCAGTATTTTTAATAGATATAAATCTTCATCCCCAGACAATTGCAGTTGTTGCAACACGGGCAAAACCACTTGGAATACGGATCGAAATGGTTGATTTAAGTGCGCCAATTGGAACTCTTTCGAATATGGAAATATTTGGAGCACTAGTTCAATATCCAAACACTTATGGCACAATCAGTGATTTCTCCCAACTTGCTACTTGGCTCCACGATAAAGGTGCACTTCTTATTGCGGCAACAGATTTATTGGCCCTTACGCTATTGAAACCTCCGGGGGAGTGGGGCTGCGATATTGCTGTTGGTACATCCCAACGTTTTGGAGTTCCTATGGGTTTCGGGGGACCGCACGCAGGTTTTATATCAGTACGCCAAGGTTTAGAAAGATCACTACCTGGTCGTTTAATCGGACAAAGCGTTGATTCGCACGGAAATCCAGCGCTCCGGTTGGCGTTACAAACTCGCGAACAACATATTCGTAGAGATAAAGCCACAAGTAATATCTGTACTGCCCAAGTTCTGTTAGCTGTAATGAGTGCCTTTTATGCGATGTGGCACGGACCAAAGGGTTTGGAATTTATAGCCGCAAAAGTGCATTCACAAACCGTGGCGCTGGCCGCGGTCATAGCGGGTGCTGGATATAAGATTTCAAATACAACGTATTTTGATACGCTCTTAATAGAAGTATCTGATGCATCTGCTATACATGCAAAGGCTAAAAATAAGAAAATTAATTTACGCCATGTAGATGCAACACATATTGCAATCTCGATAGATGAGACAACGACTTCGCAACTGCTTAACGATTTAGCCCAAATCTTTGGCGGTGGGGAAGTAGTTCTTAAAGATTGCCGAACTGGAATTCCTGCGCCGCTCGTACGAACTTCACCATATTTAACTCATCCGGTTTTCAATACACACCACAACGAGACTTCAATGTTGCGATATTTGCGAACCCTATCTGATCGCGATTTAGCCCTTGATCGCACCATGATTCCGTTGGGTTCCTGCACCATGAAATTAAATGCAACCACCGAAATGCAGGCTCTTACCTGGCCCCGAGTTTGCAAATCTGCACCCATTTTCACCCATTGATCAGAGTCAGGGTTCGCGCCAACTTATTGCAGAACTAAGCCAGTACCTCATTGCAATTACTGGTTATGACGCAGTTTCGTTGCAACCTAACGCTGGAAGCCAAGGGGAGTTCGCAGGTCTTTTAGCTATTCGCAACTATCACGATTCACGTGGAGATCAATCGCGCATAATCTGTTTAATTCCAGCTAGCGCTCACGGAACTAATGCTGCAAGTGCGGTAATGGCTGGCATGAAAGTAGTCGTTGTCCAATGCGACGAGAGAGGCAATGTAAGTATTTCGGATTTGAAAAATAAAATCGCCGAGCACTCCGCGGCAATCGCTGCGCTAATGGTTACCTATCCATCTACCCACGGGGTATTTGAATCCGCGATTACGCAAATTTGTGGATTAATACATGATGCCGGCGGACAAGTCTACGTTGATGGTGCAAACTTAAATGCACTGGTAGGTCTTGTCCAGCCTGGAAAATTTGGTGCAGATGTTTCGCATTTGAATTTACATAAAACATTTTGCATTCCGCATGGCGGCGGGGGACCAGGTGTTGGTCCAGTTATTTCACGTGCACATTTGGCGCCGTTCTTGCCTAATCATCCACTCGATCCAACTGCTGGCCCCGCTAGCGGAGCTGGCCCGATTAGTGGCGCCCCATTTGGTTCAGCCAGTATTTTGGCAATTTCGTGGGCATATATTCGTTTGATGGGTGGCGCAGGATTAACCCGTGCAACAAGTGTGGCAATTCTTTCGGCAAATTACATGGCAGCGAAATTAAATTCCTATTTTCCAGTTTTATATACAGGTGAAAAAGGGCGAGTAGCACACGAATGTATTTTAGATGTACGCGAAATCACGAAAATTAGTGGCATAACCGTCGACGATATTGCTAAACGTCTAATGGATTATGGCTTCCACGCACCGACAATGAGTTTTCCGGTACCTGGAACTTTTATGATTGAACCGACCGAAAGTGAAGATATTTTAGAAATTGATCGATTTATCGAAGCGATGGCTGCAATTCACGGTGAAATTCAAGATGTTATAGATGGAAAAATACTGGCAACCGATAGCGCATTGCGCCACGCACCACATACGGCACAGAGCGTTATAAGTAGCGATTGGGAGCGCAAATACGCCCGCGAAGCAGGCGCCTTCCCAGGGCGGCGCAATGGGCTTGTGGAGGGTGAATTAATTGGTATGAAGGGCAAATATTGGCCGCCTGTTGGGCGAATCGATGGGGTATTCGGGGATAGGAATCTGATTTGCTCGTGCGCGCCAATCTCTGATTACGCTTGATTAGGCCTTATTTACTTTACATAATGTAACTTATCGGCGTTATTTATACCGCCTGCGCAGGAGCGCAGCGATTAAAAACAAGTACGCAAATACCCCAAATTGTGCCCATCTGCCCAGCGCATCGGATCTGCTCTTTGAACTAATTAATTGCGTTTCAATAAATAAATGCGCGCTACTTCCCATCTCGGTGGATTTAATAATTTTTCCCTTATAAGAAATTAGCGCTGATTTACCAGTTGTAGAAACCGAAAGAATATTTCTTTGATGCGCTATCGCCCGGATTCTAGTAATTGACAACTGTTGATCCGATTGCGCAGATAATCCGAAAGTAGCGTTATTTGTCTGTACCACCAGGATATTAGAAGATTTAGCCCTTTCCGCGATGATTTGATCATCTATTAATTCGAAGCAAATAATTGGCGCAATCAGGCTGGCATTAATTTCAAATACCTTATTACTTTCTCCTTTTGAGAAATCTTGTACCGAGTCGACAAATGGTGAAACTAGTCGAGCCAGCGTTCGCAGCGGAATATATTCGCCAAAAGGCGTTAGATGTGCTTTGCTATAAGTCTGACGCTCTGTTTTCGTCCACAGAATTGATTGGTTAAATAGATGAGGTGCTTTGCCTACCACAGCACCTAAAATTATTGGAGCCCCGGCTTTTTCAGTTAGGGCATCAAGGGCGTTGCTTACTTCAGGATTTGTGAAAGGATCAATATCAACCGAGTTCTCTGGCCAGAGTATAAAATCGATACTCTCATCTCTGAGCGCTAGCGCCCTTTGCGTTTCGGCCACATGTTTATCAAATACTGCTTTTGCACGAGAATTATAATCTAATCCCATTTTAGGAACGCTGCCTTGGACTAATAGCGCGCTAATTTTCCCCGATACTTGTGCGTTATTTGGCAGCATGAGTAAAAATATCGGCAGTACGCAAAGCAGAAATACCTGAAATTTCTTCCTTAACAAAGCATGTAAAGCAAGGGCGCAAAGAGTAACGGCGGCGCTTAATAGCCATACTCCCCCAACTGCTGCAAGCGGGGCCAAAGGTGAATCGCTCTGGCTATAGGCCAACCGTGCCCACCCAAAACCGCCAAAAGGAATGTGGTTTCGTAGCTCCTCCAGAACTAAATAAATCAAAGGGAAAAAACCTATCCCCCATTTCTTAATTAAAGCTAGCGGGATATAAAAAATCGCTTGGAGTATTGATAGTAATAACCAAGGAATTGATCCGACGTAAGTACTTGTCCAATGAAGTAAAAGTGCGTTAAATACCAGCGCAAAAAGAAAAGTATGCAGATATGGTCTTTTGGATTTTTTAATTACGAATATTAGGATCGCTAAGGAGAAAATCGCGGCCGGCCAGAAGTTAATCGGGGCAAATGCCGCGGATAATAACGCGCCAGAAAAGATAGTAAGTACTACCACCCAAGAACCGCTATCAATCGATCTACGCTAGTTCCTAATCCATATTTTTCTTTGTACTGATAGATATCTGATAAATCCTTCGGAGCTTTTGGCATAGAAATATCCATCTTCGGAATCGCAACATCTATCGCACACTGAACTAGCGTTGGCGCGAATTTTAAATAGTGCGCACCCGCGATAATTTTTTTTACCAAAGCTGGTGGCAGGCATTGGTGGCCAGCTCTAGCCCCTTGCAAAGCTGCGGTGGTTGTCGCAAAATTATTGGCAATAAGGGCAGCACCTTTTTCACCGATTCCTTTAACTCCGGGTAGGCCATCTGCTGGGTCACCGCGAAAGATTGCAAATAAAGCGTATCTATCCCCCGGAATGCCATAGCGATTAGCGATATAGGCACGGTCGACCAAATCATGTTGGGATACACCTTTGGCAAGGTAGACAACGCTAATGTCGGCTTCGTCATCTACTAATTGAAATAGGTCGCGATCACCTGTGACAATACGAATTGGACCTGCTTCACGAGTTGCAAAAGTAGCTATCACATCATCGGCTTCGTAATCATCTACACCCACCACGGCAATGCCGAAAAGATCAAGCAGATCGAGCAAAATAGGGATTTGGGGCGTTAGCGTTTCGGGCTCTTCTTCGCCATCGCCATCTAAGCGATTAGCTTTGTAATTAGGAAATAGCGCTACGCGCCAAGTGGGGCGCCAATCGCCTTCGATACAAGCAACTATCCGGTCTGGTTTATACCTTCCAATTAACCGTGCGGTCATATCTAAATAACCACGAATAGCATTCACCGGAGTTCCATCGGGGGCAACCATTGTCTCTGGCATTCCATAATATGCGCGATACCAGAGGGATGGGCTATCTATTAACATCAGCGTCATTGATCCCCCATTAAGTATGCAACAACTCCGCGATCTAAACGTTTTATCGCATCTTTGCAAGTCGGACGTAATTTCTCGCTAGCACCAGAAATCTGCGTCAATAAATCAATTAATTGTTTTGTGGAACGAACAAAATCGCCAACTGATATATCGCTGCCTGTTAGAACGCTTTGGAGCGAATGGCCATTTGCCCAACGATATGAAATCCAACAAAAACCAAAATCAGGTTCGCGCTGTGTTTTTACTCCGTATTCATTTTCAATAGATTCCAACCTTGCCCACAGCGAGGCTACCTCAGCCAATTTATTTGTAACGCTTTGATTTGGCATTTTTGGTGCCAGATTTTCTTGTGACCGAGATTCAAAAATCATTGAAGATACGACTGATGCTAATTCGGGTGGCGATAGTTCATCTAGTAGGCCCAAGCGAATTGCTTCAGTTAAAAGTAGATCAGATTCGGCATAAATCTTGGTCAATATTTTTCCTTGCGGGGTGGGTTTCTCGCCCTCTATATATTCCAAATGCGCTAAAACTTGGCAAATCTGGTCAAAAGTTTTAGCAATAACGTGAGTCCGGTTCTCTACCCGTTTTCGCAGTCCATCGCTCTCGCGAATTAATCGATTGGCGCGTTCGGCTATACGAGCGTGTACTTCGCGATCATTGCAACCGTGGCAACTATGGTTGCGCAACCCCTTTTTTAAATCTGCTAAATCATTGCCTAGGCGTGAGAATTGCCGCGAATCAAAAGTTTTGCGTCCGTTGCGTTTACTAAGTAAGGTTTCGATATCTTTTATTTCACGTCTCATGCGTGCATAATCGCCAAAATCGCCTAAATGACAAGTTGCATCCTTAGTTAATTCATTTATTGCACTTTCATTTTTACGCAATTGTCGTGCCAGAGGAACTACAGCGCGATCGGCTTGAAATTGCGCAAAAGAAGAATCCAAGGAACTCCGTGCGCGTTCGCGCCCAAAGCGCGCGATTAAATTAATTGCCATGTTATATGTGGGGCTAAATGAAGAACGAAGCGGATATGTTCGAGTAGATGCCAATCCGGCTGCCGTTGCCGAATCAACTGTTGGTGACCATAGGATTACAGCGTTTCCTTCTATATCAATTCCCCGCCGTCCTGCTCTTCCAGTTAACTGTGTGAATTCCCCTGGAGTAATTGGAAGATGGGCCTCACCGTTGTACTTAACCAATCTTTCTAATACAACCGTGCGGGCCGGCATATTAATTCCTAAAGCGAGAGTTTCTGTTGCAAAGACAGCTTTGACTAAGCCGCGTTGAAATAAATCTTCAACCGCGCCTTTGAAACTTGGAATCAAACCAGCGTGGTGGGCGGCAATCCCGCGCTCTAGCGCAGTTAACCAGTCCGTGAAACCTAAAACCTCTAAATCTTCCTCGGCTAAATTTTGGGTATAACGCAAGGCAGTTGATTTGATTTCAACTCGCTCTTCCGGTGAAGTCAGGCGTATGCCCGCCTGTAAACACTGTTTAACTGCGGCATCGCAACCGATTCTAGAAAAAATGAAAGTAATGGCCGGCAAAAGATTTTCGCGTTGTAATTTTTCAATGATATCTGCGCGCGAAAGACGCCCGCTATCTGAGAATCGCTCTTGCTTGGCTCTTGGAGCTCGAACTTTGCGCATTGCTTCACGTTCAAGCCGTAGAATTTCGGGATTGATTTGACCTGGATTTGAGAAAAGATCTACTAAGCGATTATTGATTAACATATGTTGATACAACGGAATCGGG
>JBCKHJ010000015.1:0-23371 GCA_038905915.1 Candidatus Planktophila sp.
AGAAATGATAAAAATTTAGTTGTACGTTCCATGTATAAAGGTTTTGAATTTCTCGGTGGTAAACCGCGCGGAGTAGCCGTACGCCAATTAAATGTAATTCCGCATGGTCGTGGACTTGGTTCATCTGCTAGCGCAATTGTTGGCGGGCTCTTTCTTGCAAGGGCACTCGTTCTTGGCGGTAACGAGAGAATGAGCGAAGAAACGATTCTTAACCTTGCAAGCGAGATGGAAGGCCACCCAGATAATGTTGCTGCAGCAATTTATGGGGGTGCAACAATTGCGTGGCAAGAACAACAATATGGCGCAATAGTTTCGTTATCTGTGAATATGGAAGTTGATGCGCGCATTGGTGCCGTTGTATTTATTTCCTCGAATGCAGTTGCAACAGCTAACCGAATTAAGAATTGAGTCTTTGTTTTTCCGATTGCACAAATAGCACGGTCTGCATAATCACTTTCACGCGGACCAAGGGATCCGAGTACGCGGTGGCGAGCAACTGCAACTAAATCGCCTAAGATGGCGCTAGCAGTTGGATTTCCACCTGCTCCGCGACCATAAAACATTAATTGACCTGCTGATTCGGCTTCAACGAATACTGCGTTAAATGTATCGCGTACTGCGGCAAGTGGATGAGCGCGCGAGATTAAAACAGGATGCACGCGAACCGATATTTCATTGGCCGGAGTTAATTCAGCAATTGCTAATAATTTAATGACATGGCTCATTGCTTTTGCAACTTCAACATCTTTAGCAGTAATAGCTGTAATTCCTTCGCGATAAACATCATCGACAGTTACCCGAGAATGGAAAGCAAGGCCAGCCAGAATTGCCGCTTTTGCTGCCGCGTCGAAACCTTCAATATCTGCAGTTGGATCGGCTTCGGCATAACCAAGTAATTGTGCTTCCGCTAAAACTTCATTAAATGCTCGGCCTTCTTCATCCATTTTTGTCAAAATATAATTTGTAGTTCCGTTAACAATTCCCATAATACGTTTCACGTGGTCGCCAACTAATGATTCGCGCATCGGACGAATGATTGGAATTGCGCCAGCAACGGCGGCTTCATAATAGAGATCAACGCCGGCGGCATCGGCTGCGGAATAAAGATCTGCGCCATGTGTGGCAAGGAGAGCTTTATTGGCCGTAACAACTGATTTGCCATTCTTAATTGCTTTAAGAATTAATCCGCGCGCAGGTTCGATTCCGCCAATAACTTCAATAACGATATCGATACTTGGATCGCTAATAATTTCATCGGCATTTGTTGTAAAAAGCGAAGCATCCAAACCATCGCGGGCACCAGCAGTACGAACAGCAATTTTCTTCAATACAAGATTTGCGCCAGCACGAGTTGATAACTCGGCTGAATTTGCGCGAAGCAAACGGGCAACTTGACTGCCCACAACTCCACAACCGATCATGCCGATTGTTATATTTTTTTGATTGGCGCTCATGCGCTTATTCTTTCACAAATGGCACTATGCGCGTTAAATATCGAGTCCGAGCAGATCTGCTTCGCTCTCGCGGCGCAGAATTACCCGAGCAATGCCATCTTTTACTGCAACAACAGGTGGGCGTGGAACATGGTTGTAATTGCTGGCCATACTTCGGCCATAGGCCCCAGTTGCAGGAACTGCAAGTAAATCCCCTGGCGCAATATCACTAGGCAAATAAATTTCGCGTATTACAATATCTCCGGTTTCGCAATGCTTTCCAACTAAACGAGAATTAATTACTTCAGCGTTTGAACTTCTGTTAGCTAGAACGCTTGTGTACTCGGCACCATATAGCGCTGAGCGAATATTTTCGCTCATTCCACCATCGATGGAAATATATCGCCGAGTTTTACCATTTTCTAAAGTCACATCTTTAATTGTTCCGACTTCATAAAGTGTAAACATGGTCGGACCAACAATTGCGCGACCAGGTTCTATCGAAATTTTCGGCAGCTTTAATTTATTTGCAGCACATGCTTTCTTTACTTGGGCAGCAAGTGCGGCCATTACTTCTTGCGGATCTAAATCAACCTCACCTGGCAGATATGCAATGCCATAACCGCCACCTAAATCTAATTCAGGTAACTGCGCGCCAAATTCATCACGATAACGAGCAAGTAAAGTTATTAAACGATCGGCGGCTAGACCAAAAGATTCAACGCCTAGAATTTGTGAACCGATATGTGAATGGAAACCGCAAAGTTGCAGGGATGAATGTTTGCGAGTTTCAAGAACGGCGCTCCATGCCGCACCACTTGCAATTGAAAAACCAAACTTCACATCTTCGTGCGCTGTCGCGATTGATTCGTGCGTGTGGGCTTCAATGCCTGGGGTAAGTCGCAGCAAAACGCGTTGGGTTTTCCCGTGCACTTTTGCCGATGCAGATATTCGCTCGATTTCATATAGCGAATCAATAACAATTGTGCCAACACCAGATGATACGGCTCGTTCAATTTCAGAAACGGATTTGTTATTGCCGTGTAATTCTATTTTTGCAGGATCAATTCCGCCAGCGATAGCCACCGCAAGTTCGCCACCAGTGCAAACATCAATTCCTATTCCGCAATCTTTAATCCAGCGCGCAACTTCGACGCAGATAAAAGCTTTGGCCGCGTAATAAACCGAGCCAGCGCTTGCACCAAAACTGTTCTGCAGGGCTTGGTCCCAAGTCTTTGCTCGTAAACGAAATTCGGTTTCATCTATGAAAAAAGTTGGAGTACCAAAATCCTTCGCTAATTGCTTTGCGCTTATGCCATCTAGGTGTAATTGGCCGTTATCAAAAGAAATCTTTTTTGACCACATTTTTACATCCTCTCTGGCGCGCTGACGCCGAGTAGATCAAGACCATTTTTTAGAACTTGCTTTGTTGCATTACACAAAAGCGCACGTGCCGTGTGAATCGGCGCAATAGCTTCATCCCCAATCGGCAAAACTCTGCAGTCTGCATAAAAGCCGTGATACACGCCAGCGAGTTCTTCCAAATATCGCGCCACACGATGTGGCTGGCGCAAATCGGCAGCACCTGCAATTACGCGTGGAAATTCGGCAAGTGCGCCTAACAATTCATTTTCGCGATTATGGGTTAATTGTGATGGGTCGAAATCTTTTAGCGCAGTAGAAATTTTTAATTCATCGGCATTTCGCAAGACGCCAGCAATACGTGCGTGCGCATATTGCACATAGTAAACCGGGTTTTCATTGGTGTTGCGCTTTAAGAGATCGATATCCATCACCATCGGAGTATCGACTGGATAACGAATTAACGTATAGCGCGCGGCATCAACCCCAACTCTTTCGACGAGTTCTTCTAAAGTAATAATTGTGCCAGCGCGCTTTGAGAGTTTTACCTCTTGGCCGCCTTCCATAATCTTTACTAACTGCCCAATTAATACATGGATGTTGTAATCAGGATCATCGCCAGCACATGCCGCAGTTGCTTTTAAGCGGGCAACATAACCGTGATGATCAGCCCCCAACATATAAATGCAGATATCAAAACCGCGTTCGCGCTTGTTAATGTAATAAGCGGTATCGGAGGCGAAATAAGTTAGTGAACCATCACTCTTTTTTAATACCCGATCCTTATCATCACCAAAATCTGTGGTGCGAAGCCAGAGCGCACCTTCTTCTTCAAAAACATGTCCTTCCTTGCGCAATTTCGCTAAACCATGTTCGACTGCGCCCCTCTGGTGCAATGAACGTTCCGAAAACCAGACATCAAAATGCGTTTGAAAATTATCTAAGGTTCGCTGTTGATCTTTAAGTTGTAAGGCATAGGCACTTTCACGAAATTCTTCTACTCTTGCCGGTTCGGCCATTTTAAGAATCGCGGGATTAGCTGCCACAACTTCGCGAGCGAGGTCTGCGATGTAATCGCCTTGATATCCATCTTCTGGAATCGCTTTGCCTAGGGCAGCAGCTTCAACGGAGGCACCGAATAAATCCATCTGATTTCCACGATCATTAATATAAAACTCACGCGTTACGCTCGCACCTGCTGCACTAAGTACGCGCCCAAGGGCATCGCCAACTGCGGCCCATCGGGTATGACCTAAATGCAACGGCCCAGTTGGGTTAGCGCTAATAAATTCCAAGTTGATAGATACGCCTTTTAATAATTCACCGTGGCCGTATTTTTCTTTTGCGCCCAAAATACTCAAAACGAGTTCGCCTTGTTTGGCGCGATTTAGTGTTAAATTAATAAAGCCCGGCCCAGCAATTTCAACGCGCGAAATTTCGGCAATTGTCTCTAACTCTTTAGCAATAATCTCGGCCACATCACGGGGCGATTTGCCGGAACTCTTTGCAAGTTGCAAGGCAATCGATGATGCATAATCGCCATGGTCGCGATTCTTTGGCCGCTCTAGTCTGATGTTTTGCGGAATTGGCCCGTTAATGCTCCCCGCCGAAATAGCGCGGTTGATAGCAGCTTTAAGCGCGAGCGCGAGTTGCTCTACTTGCGATAATTGCGATGCGGACACAGAAGTAAGGCTACCGTTTGCGCCTTTATTCTTGGGGAGTAAAAACATTACTTAAAAGAGCCAGAAAAACTCTCGTTTTGGCAACATCGCCGTCTTGCCCGTAACCTTGCGCCTATTCCACTTAGTCTGGTCTAGATAATTTCTTGGCAATTGCGGGAGTGGTGAAATGGCAGACACGCAGGTCTTAGGAACCTGTGTCTTCGGACGTGCGGGTTCAAGTCCCGCCTCCCGCACTAGTTAATTTAGAAAACTACTTCGCTGCGCTAAGACCAAGTTCCAGATCGGTCTTAATATCCTCGGCGCTTTCAAGGCCAATACTCAAGCGAACCATTCCGGGAGTAATGCCGGCTTTAAGTTGTTCTGTTGGGCTTAATTGTGCATGAGTTGTTGATGCTGGATGAATAACTAAAGATCGAACATCTCCAATATTTGCAACATGACTAAATAACTTTAGGCCTTCAACAAATTTCTTACCGGCTTGAATTCCGCCTTCTAATTCAAATGCCATTACAGCCCCTGCTCCCTTAGGCGCATATTTTTTGGCTTGTGCATGCCAAGGTGAAGATGGAAGTCCCGCATAGCTGACGCGTTTTACACCTGAATGCTTTTCGAGCCATTCGGCAATTATCTGCGCATTTTCAACATGGCGTTGCATACGCAGGCTCAGTGTTTCTAAACCTTGCGCAAGAAGCCAAGCGTTAAATGGTGAAACTGATGCACCAATATCGCGCAGCAATTGCAAACGCGCTTTGAAAATAAATGCCAAGTTAGCACCAAAATCAGAGCCAACACCTAGTGTTTTTGCATATACAAGATTGTTATAACTTGGATCAGGTTCGTTAAAACCTTTGAACTTCTTGGGATCTTTTGCAAAATCGAAATTGCCTGAATCAACAATTGCGCCAACTATTGCACTCCCATGGCCTGACAAGAATTTCGTTGCTGAATGCGTGATGATGTCGGCGCCATATTCAAATGGTTTGGTGATGTAAGGCGTCGCAATTGTGTTATCAACGATCCACGGTACGCCTGCATCATGTGCGACTTTTCCAATACCTTCAATATCCAACACCGCGCCAAGTGGGTTTGAGATTCCTTCCCCGAAGAAGGCTTTCGTATTGGGGCGAACTGCCGCTTTCCATGCATCTAAATCGCTAGCATCTTCTACGAAAGTAAATTCAATTCCATACTTTGGAAGCGTGTAATTAAATAAATTATAAGTTCCGCCGTAAACGTTGCGACTAGTTACAACATGGTCTCCACCTTCGGCAACATTCATAATTGCAAAGGCTGTTGCCGCCATTCCTGATGCAACGAGAAGGGATGCGACTCCGCCTTCAAGCGCGGCTAAGCGTTGCTCAACTGCATCTTGGGTTGGATTATTGATGCGCGTGTAAACATTGCCAACTTCTGCAATTCCAAAGAGATTGGCTGCATGTTGTGTGTCACGAAACTGATATGCAGTTGTCTGATAAATCGGCAAAGAACGCGAACCAGTTGTTGGGTCTGCAGTTTGTCCAGCATGAATCTGTTGAGTTTCAAAAGACCAATCATCTTTATTTGTCATTATTTTCCGTCCCACATTTCTAGTTCAGCGGCAAATGGATCTAGCCCCATTGGGCCAAGTTTTAGTGCATAAGAATGGAATTTCTTCATTGAAAAATTATTTCCTAATCGCGCTTTTGCATCTTCGCGTGCTTTTACCCACACACGTTCGCCAACTTTGTATGAAATTGCTTGCCCTGGCCAACCCAAATAACGATCAGTTTCAGAAGTTGCATGATCAATATCTAGCAGGGCTTTATTCATTAGCGCAGCTTTTGCTAATTCAGCGTTCCAAACATTTCCGTCTTCATCTTTATAACCCAAATGCATTCCGATATCTATAACGATTCGTGTTGCACGTAGCGCTTGTGCTGAAAGAAAACCCATTTCAATTCCGGGTTCATCAAATGCCCCAAGTTCATCCATGAAGCGTTCGGCATAAAGCGCCCAACCTTCGCCATAACCACTGCACCAAGCATTGGTGCGCTGAAATCTACTTAAGCGATCTTTTTCAAGTGTGGCAGTTGCAACTTGCAAATGGTGGCCCGGAACTGCTTCGTGATACCAAGTAGAAGCTAGATGCCACCAATTAAATTCATCTTTGCCAAGTGTTGGAAACCAAGTTGTTCCGGGGCGCGATAAATCTTCACTCGGAGGCATGTAATAAGGCGCAGATGCACTGCCTTCGGGAGCCAACCGAGCATCGCAAAATTTAATACGATCATCGATATCAAAATGAGTGCCATCCATTTGTTTAACCGCAGCAGCAGTGAAATCCAACAGTTTCTTAACAATGGCATCTTTACCTTTAATTATGTACTTAGGGTCATGCTCTAAATGATCGGCAACTTCGCGTAGCGTCTTTGCATCAGGCTTAATCTTTTTCGCAACTTTCCACATGCGCTCATTAATTTGGGCTAAATCTTGCATTCCCCATTCATAGGTCGCTCGCAAATCCAATTTTGTGCCAGTGAAATATCGTGCCCAAGGGGCATATCGTGCCTCACCAACTGCATCAATTGGATTTGCGATTGGAAAATAAACTTCGCGCAAATACTTTGCAGTCTGCGCTGCTGATTTCTCTGCCGACTTTGCCGCAACGTGCAGCGCTGGATATTTACCTTCGGTATCAAAATCTTTGGCCATCCCAGAATATCCACCATTGGCATAACCCTCTAATTTTTCTGCCACACCTTTTACTTGGCGTTGTGAAGTTGTCATTGCCAATTTTGCAACTTCGCTAATACAAGAAATCCAAGAATTATGTGCGCCTTCTACGGCATGGAGGCGGTTAGTAATATTGTCGAAATCCTTATCGGTCGCCCTTGGCATCATTTCAAAAACTTGGCGAATATTAGATGGCGGCGAAGTCAGCACATTCCACAAAACATGTTGTTCCATCGAATCATGCAGAGCCAAACCTGACTCAAGGCGCTCTTGCATTACTGCGCCAGCAATGCGATCAATTTCATCAATCGGTTTTAAAGCAGCAAGTGACTTTAGCGTCACGCGAACTAGCGCAGCTCTTTTTTCCATACCTGAGATTGAAAAGTCATCTAACTTGTCATCTCGCTCTGAAATTCCTAAATAAGTGCAAGCAATCGGCGAAAGCGCTGCGCTATCGGTTATATAGGTGTCGCTAAGTTCAAAAATTGGAGATCTATGAGTTGTCATGGACCATGTTTATCAGCGTATTTGACCTTTGTCACCTAATACAAATGGGCTTAAGATAACTCTTACTTGCTATGCCAAAGGAGCCCGATGACAGAAACTCCGATTCCGCCAAAACTTCGTGGCTGGTTTCACTTAGGCGCAACCCCTGTAGTCATTATTGCTTCTTTAGTCTTATTTATTCTGAGTAAAAACTCGCTCAAATTTGCAGTTGCGCTCTATTCCATAACTGCAATTTTGCTTTTTAGTGTTTCTGCAATTTATCATCGCGTGCCGTGGTCTCCTGCCAAGAAAAAAATCTGGCGCCGTTGGGATCACGCAAATATCAATTTATTAATTGCCGGAAGCTACACTCCTTTCGCCGTAACTCTGTTACACGGACGCGATCGCACGATTCTTCTATCAGTTGTTTGGGTGGGAGCGTTCATTGGGGTTGCGATGCGAGTTTTTTGGGTAAGCGCTCCGCGCTGGTTATATGTTGCCAATTACTTACTTCTTGGTTGGGTTGCAGTTATTTATACCCCCCAATTATTTAAAGAGGGTGGATATTGGGTTCTGCTTCCAATTCTTATCGGAGGGCTCTTGTATTCAATTGGCGCGATTTTTTATGCGCTCAAGCGGCCCGGCAGAAATGCAAAATATTTTGGGTTCCACGAACTTTTTCATGTCTTAGTCCTCGCTGCTTGGATCGCGCAATACATAGCAATCTCAGTCGCTATTTACACTAAATAGCGCCTTTAGGGGCTTGAGGATGATTTTTTAGGGCTTTTGGCAAAGCCTCCTGTGCTCTAATCTAGGCACATAATTACTGGCGCTCCAGATTCTGTGAGGTAGAAAAATGAGTGAGAAGAATTCCTTCCTTAATTGGGTTGGTTTTAAAAGCGAAGAAAATGATGCGCCATCTTCGGTTGATCGTATTCGCCAACTGGAATCACAACTTGCTGATTTACGTTCGCGCCGAGACATAACATCGCTGAGTAAAGAAGAATTTGAAATTCTGGCAACTGAGACCGCTATGGCCATGATTAAATCGGCCCAAGCGCGCGAGGCAAAAGCGCAATCTGCATCTTCGCGTTTAATAAGTGAAACTACTCGCCAAGTAAAAGAAACGTTAGAAACATCTGAAGTTAAAGCACGATCGGTACTTTCTGGGGCCGAATCTCGTGGACGCAAATATATTCAAACTGCCGAAACAGAAGCTCAAGATTTAGTAGCACAAGCTGAAAGCGAAGCCCAATCAATTGTCGAAAGTAAGAAACGCGAAGCCACAGCAATTGCAACTGCAGCCCGCCGTGAAGGTGAGCGAATTATTAGTACTGCTACATCCGAAGTTTCAAACTATCGCCAATGGTTAGGCGGAGTTATTTCTGAGGCAGAACGTTTATATAGAATTCAGACACAATCATTAGATGCAGCAGAAAATGCAATTCATCAATCCCGTACTCGTCTTGAATCCGCATTTAATCAATTATCTGACTTGCAAAAAAATGTTCTTGAGAATTTAACTTCAGATGACTCAATTATTAATGCAGGACCAATAAAAGTTGCTAGCGAACGTCGCGCTAAAGCACTTGGTGCACCTAAGGAATCAACTGCTAAGAAAGCTGCGAAAAGGAAGCCTGCAAAACGTAAGTAATTTTTATGCAAACTTCTCGTGGACTCCGATACATCCCAGCAATTGATGGTCTGCGTGCCGTCGCAGTAATTGCAGTCATGCTTTATCACTTGGGCTTTAAGTGGATTCCGGGAGGTTTTTTAGGGGTTGATCTCTTCTTTGTTATCTCTGGCTATGTCATTACCCGTTTATTACTTGATTCAATTCAACAGAGTGAAGGTTTAGATCTACGCGCTTTTTATTTAGCACGCATTCGGCGCTTATTGCCGCCACTAGTTTTCATGATAATTACCACCGCGCTCTTCATTGGTTTTTGGGCACCAGAGACCATGAAGCGCTTTATTACCGATACGCCATTCTCGCTACTTGGTGTAATGAATTGGTGGCTAGTCTTTCGCCATACTGATTATTTCGAAACTATTGGGCGTCCACCCCTTTTGCAACACACTTGGTCGTTAGGGGTTGAGGCCCAATTTTATTTAATTTGGCCTTTAATTTTGCTCTTAGTTTTGCGCCAGTTTGGTAAAAGAAGAATTTCAGGTGTGGCGCTCTTCATCGCTGCAATTTCAGGAACAGCCTTGCTTTTTCTATCTTTTCGCATCGATTCTGCAAATGCTTCACAAGTAAGTCATGTTTATTTTGGAACCGATACCCACAGTATTGGGTTATTTCTGGGTGCAGCACTTGCAGTCAGTTGGATTCCGCAAAATTTAAAAGAAGTTGTTACCAAAAAAGCCCAAGATTTTATTGACGGAATCGGAGTTATTGGTTTTCTCGGAATAATTGCCACATTTCTGCTAGTCAACGAAAGTGATGCGACACTCTACAAATTAGCATTTCCACTTGCAGCAATATTTGGTTGTGCAATTCTTACTTCAATCGTTCACCCTGCATCTCGCTTTGCCCCGCTACTGAGTTCTAAACCAATGATTTGGATTGGCGAGCGTTCTTACGCTATTTATTTATGGCACTGGATTGTTTTCCAACTTACAAGACCATCCGTTGATATTGATGGTTCGCCGTGGGCGTTATACGCCTTGCGAATTCTTATTGTTTTTGCTTTGGCTGATATTTCACTTCGTTGGGTGGAACTACCTATTCGTGTCGGAGCCGTTCGCTATTGGTTTAAAGGTATGAAATATCGCACCAAACGAGTACAGATGCGACAAAAGGGCGTGTTAGTTTTCGCAGTTCTTCTTTTAGCTATTTCAACAACGCTGGTAACCACTCGAGCCATTACCACAAGTGACAAAGTAGAAATTGCATTAAAGGAAGAATTAAACGTCCCCATTGAACCCGCGATTATGAAGGATGCGAAATCGGGCTTGTGGGTTATTGGTGATTCAGTAATTCTTGGAATACGCCATGAAATGAACGCCCGACACGCTATTGGTCTAATAAATGCCCGAGTCGGCCGGCAAGCGCCAGAACTTCTCGAAGTTATCCAAAATGACAAAATCCGTATGGTTGGCGCAACCGTAATTTTGAATCTTGGAAATAATAATAAGTTAACAACCAAGCAAGTGGTGGCGATCTTTGATGAAGTAAAAGATCAGCCAAAAATTATTGTTGTAAATACTGCAGTACCGCGTGGTTGGCGAGATGAAAACAACGCTCTCATTTCACAGTATGCCAAACTTTACGGAGCGAGACTTATTGATTGGGCCACTATTTCGCAAGGCCGTCCAGAATATTTTGCACCTGATGGCGTGCATTTACTTCCAGCTGGCGTTATTGCATATATTGATGCAATCTCGCAATTCTTGCCATAAAAAACTTCACATCGCTGTGAGGTTTTTTTAATTAAAGATTTTCTTTAAGCAAATTCTCCCGGAATTCCAAAGACAGTTGCTGATGCAGTCTGTCCATCTGAGTAAACAGATGAAACACGGAATTGAGTCCAACCAGAATCTGAACTCTTAGTAACACTTTGCGTTAATTGATCTGCAGGCACAGTTGCAATTATTTTCCAATCCGCTGAACCACCAGCGCGAATTTCAACGTTATATCCAGTTAAACCATCGATTGCCATTGGTGCAACCCAGCGAAGAGTTAAACCATCTGCGCTCGCACGGGCAACGAATTTACTTGGTGCTTCAACGCTGGTAACTGGGGCTACGCTCTCACTTGGTTCGGTAGTTGCGTTCTCGCTTGGTTCGGTCGGTGCTGAAATTGAAGGAGCAGGTGCAGCGCCATCGCTACCATTACCTGAAGACTTTGACCAAACAATGATTGCAAGCAATGCGATTCCGACAATTATCGCAAGCATCATTCGATTAGATGTTCTTTGTTTTGGTTGCACAACTGGCTTGGCAGTACTTGCTGGTATGGCCGCTGGTATGGCCGCTGGGGTCGTTGGTATGGCCGTTGGGGTCATTGCAAAACTTATCGGCGCAGAAGTGCGGGCAGAACGAACCGGTACCGCTGGAACTGAAATTCTAGATGTTGCTTTCTTTGCGGTTTTCTTAACGGCACGCTTTGCGGTTTTCATAACGGCACGCTTTGCAGTTTTCTTAACTACCCGCTTTGCGGTTTTCTTAACGGCACGCTTTGCGGTTTTCTTAACGGCACGCTTTGCGGTTTTCTTAACTACACGCTTTGCAGTTTTCTTTTTAGCCACGGTTTTTTTAGTCACAGGCTTTTTTGCTGGGGATTTCTTAACTCTCTTCTTCTTCTTTACGGCCACTTTGACTCCTTGGATAGCGGTACGCACGCAAGTAACGCACTCGGATAAATAAAGTTTACCCCAGCGCAGTGAGCATTTCTATGACCAAAGGTGCGATAGCACGCATTGATTTGCCTCGATGACTTATCGCATCTTTGCTTTCAGGGCTCATTTGTGCGCTGGAAATCTCATACCCAGAGGGCTTAAAAATTGGGTCATACCCAAAACCTTGATCCCCGATTGGTGTAAAAAGGATTGAGCCATCAAATTGCCCATATTTCGTTACTTCTCGTTCATCTGGCATTGCAAGGGCGGTAACACAAGAAAAATGGGCACTTCTCGCACCCTCGGGTACATCAATTAGTTCTTTCAATAATTTTTCGTTATTTGCGCGATCATCCCCATGAAGACCAGCAAATCTTGCTGAATAAATTCCTGGGGCGCCGTTTAGGAAATCAACACAAAGCCCAGAATCATCAGCGATTGCGGGTAATCCTGTTGCCGCGCAAATTGCACGCGCTTTAATCAAAGCGTTTTCTTCAAAAGTGCTTCCTGTTTCTTCGACATCATTTAAGTCGGGAAATTCCTCAGAACCAACTAGTTCAATTACTCCGACCGAAAGAGAGTCGAGAATTCTTCGCAGCTCGAGAATCTTTCCTTGATTGCGTGTTGCTAAAACTAGTTTGTGGGGCATTGATAATAAGTCTATTTCGTTAGAGTTGCATCTTGCATTACACACAATTCTTTACAACCTGCAACTGCTAAATTCAATAGTTGATCGAGTAAGTCGCGATCAAAGGGTGTGCCTTCAGCCGTTCCTTGTACTTCGATAAAGCGTCCATCCCCGCTGCACACAACATTCATATCAGTATCGGCCCGGACATCTTCTTCATAACAAAGATCAAGCATTGGTATGCCATCAACAATTCCCACACTCACTGCTGCAACCGAATCACTTAACGGATTTGCATTTGCTTTAAGATGGCCTTGCTTCTTGGCCCAAGTGATTGCATCGGCAAGCGCGACATATGCACCAGTAATTGCCGCAGTTCGTGTTCCACCATCGGCTTGCAATACATCACAATCTATAACAATTGTGTTTTCACCAAGTTCTTCCATATTTATTATTGCACGCAGCGAACGACCAACTAATCGCGAAATTTCTTGGGTGCGCCCGCCGAGTTTCCCTTTAACACTTTCACGATCGGAGCGAGTATGTGTTGCACGCGGCAGCATTGCATACTCTGATGTAACCCAACCCCTGCCCGTATCTTTTAACCAGCGAGGAACACCTGGTGAAAAAGATGCAACGCACAAGACACGAGTCTTGCCAAACTCAACAAGTACTGAACCTTCGGCATGGTCTAGCCATCCGCGCGTAAATTTAATTTCGCGAAGGTCGCTCATTTCTCGTCCGTCATTGCGTGCCATTATTTTCTCCCCTTTATAAATCGCGATGTTCAACTTTTGTAACTTCTGGGCCAAGGAATCTGCGTGCTAATAATTCAAAGGCGTGCGCATCTCCAGTTGCCAAAAAGCGATGTGGGGACGGTGCCGATTGTTGTTTTCGCAATAATGAACTTTCAACTAAAACACGATATAAATCTTTTGCTGTTTCTTCAGCACTTGAAACTAATGAAACTCCATCGCCCATGACATATGAAATAACTCCGGTTAGTAATGGGTAATGAGTGCAACCTAAAACAAGTGTGTCGACATCGGCTGCCATTACAGGGGCTAAATATTCGCGTGCAATTTTTGTAATTTCTTCCCCTGAGGTTTGACCAAGTTCTACATATTCAACAAAAAGTGGACAAGCAATTGATGTGATTTGTAAATGTGAGGCAGCAGCAAAAGCATCTGAATAGGCCTTTGATTCAATTGTGGCGCGGGTACCGATAACACCAATTCGACCAGATCGAGTCGCAGCAACTGCGCGCCGAACTGCGGGTTGGATAACTTCAACAACCGGAATTGAATAACGTTCCCGCGCATCGCGCAACATTGCAGCACTTGCTGTGTTGCAAGCAATTACTAAAGCTTTAACGCCTTGGTCAACTAAAAAATCTAAAGTTTCAAGAGCGAATTCGCGGACTTCAGCCAATGGACGTGGGCCGTATGGGCCGCGCGCAGTATCGCCAATATAAAGAGTGGATTCATTAGGAAGTTGATCCAATATTGCACGTGCAACAGTTAAACCGCCGACGCCTGAATCAAAGATACCTATCGATGCATCACTCACGCGCGAAAGTCTATCCTGACTCATAAAATTTGATCACCGCGTTGTAGCGTTGCCAACAGTCCGTATTCGTGTAACCGTGCAACATCGTGTTTCATTTCTTCACGACTGCCCGTTGAAACAACTGCTTTGCCTTCGTTATGAACTTTAAGCATTAACTCTGTTGCTTTTTCTTTTGTAAAACCAAAAAGTTCCATTAAAACATAGGTTACGTAGGTCATTAGATTTACTGGATCGTCCCAAACAATTGTAATCCAAGGTTTTTCGGCGCTGAAGATGGCTTTAATATCTTCCTCAATTTTATCTGCTGTGAGCACCATGGCTAGCGAATAATAATAGCGAAAGTCGGCGATGAAATTTCAGGTGCTGCCGAAGTTGCCGAAATTACTATTTTCATCTTCACGATTCCTCGTTTCAATTCAGTAGTCGTAATACTGAAGTTGCCTGCAATATCAGTTGGTACAGCCACGCCACTATTTTGCCACTTTCCTGAAAGTAATTTTTGCAGATTTACCGACCTGCCAGATTCTGCAGGAAGGATTCCCCCAGAAATTGTTATCGCAGCACCACGCTTAACTGCAGTGGGTGGAATTATATTTAAGCGGGATTTGAGAGAAATATTTGTTTCGTTACTAAGTGATGCCGAACGCTCCCACGTCCCTTCAGTTTTAAGGCGCAGAGTTGTGCTTGTTCCAATCAATATAGGTATTGAAATCAGACCATCAATTCCTGTTGTAGCATCGGCAATCTTGGTCCAATCTGTTTGATTTGCTTTGCGCGCCTCGAGAATAACGGACAAACCAGAAATTGGTGATTTATCTTTTAAGGAAATATTCCCCGTAATTGTAAATATCTCCCCGAATTGCAATTCACTGCGATCACTGGTTAGCGCACTCACAACCTCATCAGGTGCAATAGCATGGGCTGCCTTCCTAATTTCATTTGTTGCACTCACATCTTCCATGCCAAGTGTCCACAGAGATATGCCGGCAAGGCGATATTTAGCAACAAGTGCGAGACGTTCTGCATAACTACGCGCATTTTGATACCAAACAGTGCGCGAAACAATGCAAGAAGTCGCCGCACCCTTTAAAGTCTGTCCGTTAAAAATTCGCATATAAGAATAAGTTGCTTCACTATTTTTCTCATTAAAAATGGGCACTGCGCCATCGATGCTTGCCTTTGCGCTTGCATAGTTCATTTTGAAAGTCGCTGCCTTGCTAGATGCAGATAAGCCCGGCGGCGCTGAAGTTGGGCAAGTTCCCGTGACTTTAGTGATCCAATCTCTTCCATACCCTGGCAGACCGATAAAAACTTTAGCTGCTGGCATAACACTTATTGCGTACCGAACAGATTTTTCTGTCCAATCTATTGGTCCAATTGGCCCCGGATTTGAAACTGAATAATCATAAGCCATAATTCTTAACCGATCAATAAACGGGGCGATGGCCGACCATGAATAAATCGTGTATCCCTTAATTCTCTCGGTCGGATTAAAGTGCACTGGGGATGTGACAGATAAAATTTTACTTGCTCCATGTAATTTTGCACTTAATTCTTTAATAAATGCAATCCAGTTAGGTGCCGTCTTTGCCCAAGTCGTATTTCCGTCTACAAAAGCAAAACCTTCAAAGTTTAAATCGATACCATCGAAGTTGTTCTTTAACACTAAATCATAAATCGTGTTAACTATGCTCGTGCGAGAATTTGTATCTGCCAAATAATTAGAAAGAACTAATTTAGCTGTTCCATCGGTAAGAGTCGGTACTATCAATAGACCAGCTTTTTTCATTAAACAAACTACACCACTCATTGGCCAAGAAGGATTGGCAGTTATGTAATCATCTCTAATTACTGTGGGACTTTTTAGCGTGTACCAAAAAGGGGTTACTTCTTTCATTAAATCGCGATTTGTATATAGATAGGAGGCGTTAATGAGGGCTAGATCAGAAGGTGTGTATTCCGAATCTTCACATGTAATCGGAGCACCGAGAACGGGGGCAACAATTGTTGGAATTTTCTTTACAAATGGTAGAACTGTTTTAACTGAATAGTAAGGAATCCATCCAGAAAGAATTGGCCTTGGTGGATTAGCGGCTTGCACCGAAGTTGGCAGGGAAAGTTCACTCATTATTAATATGAGAGAGAGTAAAACTCCGAGGCGCGTGGCGCGCTTGCAGTTCCTGATTTTCGTTATTTATCCTCAGGAGAAGGAGGCAAGCCTGCATAAATTTCTTTACAAGTAGGACAGATTGGATACTTTTCAGGGTCTCTGGAAGGTATCCATTTCTTTCCGCATAAGGCTTTAACACTTTTACCAGTTACTGCCGATTCAACAATTTTTTCCTTTTTAACATAATGAGAAAATCGATCATGACCGCCATCATCTTCTTCAAGAATTGGTCGAGTCAACACATCGGTATCGGCTTGAGAGTCGCCGCCGATTCGTTTAAATATGCCCATATTCATTCCCATAATGTAGCGAAGAATACTCGCACATGGACGAAGTAATAAGCGGGTAGAATTAGCAAATGAAGGACTTACTGCGTACCGAGCACCTTGGCCGTGCAGACGTTGAGTTGCTACTCGATACTGCCAGCGAATTCGCCGCCAATCCTTTGCGCTCGAGCACCGCACTTGCAAATAAAACCATTGCAATTTATATGACTAAACCTTCAACTCGTACCCGTTTATCATCTGAAACAGCTGTCGCACATTTAGGTGGAACACCGATTTTTATTCGTGGTGATGAATTACAACTAGGTCGCGGTGAAACAATCGCCGATACGGCCAAAATAATTAGCGGGTATTGCAGTGCGCTAATAATTCGCACCTTTGCCCAAGCCGATGTTGATGAATTAGGAAAGCACGCCAGTATCCCAATTATTAATGCACTCACCGATGATGACCACCCAACCCAATTACTTGCGGATTGGTTAACTATTCGCGAAACTTTTGGAGAAGATATTTCTGGTCGCAAATTTGTCTATCTAGGTGATGGAAATAATATGGCTAATGCTTGGTTAATCATGGGCGCCATAATGGGCGCGCATATCGTAACTGCAACTCCAGCTGGTAAATGGGCGCCAAGTGCACATGCAATTGCAACAGCGCAAAAAATTTCTAAGCACAGTGGCGCAAAGATTGAAATACTTCATGACCCAGAAATTGCAGCAAAAGATGCCAGCGTTTTATATACCGATGTGTGGATGTCCATGGGTAATTCTGAATCAAATCGCGCGGAAAAATTTGCAGCCCTTTCGCCATTTTCAGTCACCGAAAAATTAATGTCTACGACTTCTAAAGATTCAATATTCATGCATTGTTTACCTGCGCATAGAGGTGAAGAAGTAGAGGCAACCGTCATTGATGGAAATAAATCAGTAATCTGGCGCGAGGCTTTTCATCGTAGAACCACGATTCAAGCAATTGTGTATCACCTCACACGTGGTGAACTTGAGGGTTTTAAGTATTAGTATATGAACATGCTTATTGCCGTCCCAAAAGAAATTCGTGATGGCGAAAAAAGAGTCGCTCTTGTCCCCGACATAATTAAAAAATTAACTCGCTTAGGTCTAGATGTTGTAATCGAATCAGGTGCGGGCCTGCATGCACAAGCATCCGATGCTCAATATCAAAGCGCTGGCGCATCTATTTCCAAGGGTGAAGTTCTATCAAATGCTGATGTGATTCTTTCAGTTACGCCATTAACGCCAGCACAAATGGCAAAATTAAAAAAAGGCGCAATCACAATTAGTTTTCTCTCACCTGTTACCGCCATGGATTCAATTGATGCCGCCGCAAGTGCTGGTGTTACTGCATTCTCATTGGAAATGGTTCCGCGCATTTCGCGTGCGCAATCCATGGACGCACTTACTTCGCAAGCGCTCTGTGCCGGTTATCGCGCAGCAATTGTTGGAGCCGAATTATCGCCACGCTTTTTCCCACTACTTATGACCGCTGCTGGAACAGTTACACCCGCGAAAGTTTTAGTTCTGGGTGCTGGCGTGGCAGGTCTGCAAGCAATTGCAACTGCAAGACGACTTGGCGCAGTAGTTTCGGCATACGATGTTCGTCCAGCATCGGCTGATGAAGTTCGATCAATGGGCGCAACTTTTATTGAATTAGAACTTGAATCACTGGAAGGTGCTGGCGGTTATGCGCGCGAAATGACCGATGACCGCGCGGCTAAACAACGCGAATTATTGACTCCCTACATTGCTAAATCACATGTATTAATTACAACTGCGGCTGTTCCAGGCCGTACTGCGCCACGATTAGTAACTGCCGAAATGGTTAACGCAATGGGGACCGGAACAATCATCGTCGACCTTGCTGCAGAAACTGGCGGTAACGTTGAAGGATCAAAGCCTGGTGAAATTGTCGTTACATCAAATGGAGTTCAAATTTGGGGCGGAAAAGATGTTCCAAGCCAATTGCCATTTCATGCATCTAGTTTGTATTCGCACAACGTTGTAAATCTGTTAACGCTTATGACAAAGCCAGCCGCTGATGCAAACCCCGCAAGTTTTGACTTGGACTTTGAAGACGAAATCATTAATGGTTCTGCCCTAACTCATGCCGGTGCAAAGCGAATTGCGGGAGGAAAATAATGGATGCAACCGCAATCATCTCAATCTTTGTTTTAGCCGTTTTCATCGGTTTCGAAGTTGTATCTAAAGTTTCATCTACGCTGCACACCCCGCTTATGAGTGGTGCAAATGCCATCCACGGAGTTATTTTGGTTGGAGCAATCATCGTTGCCGACCACAGCACAACCAATCTTGAATTGGGCCTAGCCGTAGCCGCCATTGTTTTAGCAACAATAAATATGGTGGGCGGCTTTGTTGTGACCGATCGAATGCTTGAAATGTTTAAAGGTAAGAAAAAATGAGCAGGATGTTTTATGACCTCGTAGGTTTATCTGCCGGTATCTGTTTTATTCTGGCGCTAAAGGGTTTATCGCATCCGCGAACTGCACGTCGTGGTAATTTAATTGGCGCACTTGGTGCAACGATTGCCACAATTGTTGTTTTCTTTTTTGTCACAAAACCTAAAGATGGTTCCGCAGCGCATGCGCTTCCACTTAACAACTTAGGTTGGATCCTTGGCGCAATGGCCATCGGTTTAGCAATTGGTGTACCAGCAGCGCGCAAAGTTCAGATGACACAAATGCCACAACTTGTTGCACTATTTAATGGTGCCGGTGGTGGCGCAGCAGCCCTTGTTGCAATTGTTGAATATCTCCGCCTTGGTGCTGGTGCAACAACTGCTGTAGTTATCTTCACTGTTTTCACAGTAATAGTTGGATGCGTTTCATTTAGCGGTTCGATAATTACCTTCTTAAAATTGCAAGAATTAATGACAACTAGCCCAGTAGTTTTCCCAGGCGGTCGATTTGTTATTGCCGCAACCTTTGCCAGTGTTCTGGGTGTTGGCACTTGGGTTGTAACGGCCATGGGAACAACTCCGCTACTTGTTTTATCCGGGCTTTCATTATTATTTGGTGTTCTCTTTGTACTGCCAGTTGGTGGCGCAGATGTGCCAATTGTTATTTCGTTGTTAAACGCATTTACTGGTCTAGCCGTTGCTGCGAGTGGTTATGTGCTCGATTCTGTTCTATTAATAATTGCTGGAACTTTAGTTGGCGCTTCCGGAACAATTCTTACACGTTTAATGGCTGAAGCGATGGGGCGTTCGCTCTTTGGAACTTTATTCGGCGCTTTTACTGCAAAGCCACAAGAAGCAAGTGGAGCAACAGAAAATCGTTCGGTACGTTCAGGTTCACCCGCTGATGTTGCAATTCTCCTTAATTATGCGCGCCGAGTTGTAATTGTTCCTGGCTTTGGACTAGCCGTTGCACAAGCACAACACACTGTGCGCGAATTAGCGGATTTGATGATTGCAAAAGGTATTGATGTTGCCTATGGAATCCACCCAGTTGCTGGTCGCATGCCCGGCCATATGAACGTATTGCTGGCCGAAGCAAGCGTTCCCTATGATCAATTGGTTGAAATGGATGAAATTAATCCAACTTTTGGACAGACCGATGTTGCAATTGTTATTGGTGCAAATGATGTTGTTAACCCTGCCGCAAAAACTACTCCTGGTTGCCCAATTTATGGAATGCCAATTTTGGAAGTATCGAATGCGGCAAATATTATTTTCTTAAAGCGCTCCATGCGCCCAGGCTTTGCTGGAATTGAAAATGAATTACTTTATGACCCAAAGACTATGATGCTCTTTGGTGATGCAAAAGCTTCGCTGACCAAAGTTGTTTCAGCCCTTAAGGACATTTGATGCCTGCAATAACCGTTAGCGATATAACAATTCTTCCACGCATTGTTGTTTCACCAGATTCTCGCGCACGTCGTGTTAAAAGTATTACAACCGCGCCCCAAGGTTTAGAGGGTGAAGGTTTTCCAGTTCGTCGTACATTTGCCGGTGTTGATCTTGCTGATCTTGATCCATTTATTATGATGGATCAAATGGGTGAAGTTGAATACGCCCCTGGTGAACCGAAAGGAACTTCATGGCATCCGCACCGTGGTTTTGAAACCGTTACATACATAATTGATGGAATCTTTGATCACCGCGATAACAACGGTGGCGGCGGAACAATTGCAAATGGTGATACGCAATGGATGACTGCTGGTGCTGGAATTTTGCATATTGAAACGCCACCAGAACATTTAGTTATGAGTGGTGGTTTATTCCATGGTTTTCAATTATGGGTGAATCTGCCTGCAGCCAAAAAATGGTCTGCTCCTGCATACCAAGATTTGCGCGCAAGTGAAGTTGCACTGCTTGCATCTGGCGATGGTGGCGCGTTAATTCGCGTCATCGCTGGTGAATTGGCCGGACACAAAGGTCCAGGTTCAACGCAAACACCCATCACCCTGCTCCATGTAAGCCTTACGGCCGGTGCGCAATTGCATTTGCCATGGCGCGCTGATTACAACGCACTTGTTTATTGCGCAGCAGGTTTTGGTTTCGCAGGTGCGGAATCACGTCCGATCGCTACCGGCCAACTCGCCGTATTTGCCGATGGCGATTCCATAGTTATGCGTGCCGCGCAAGTTCAGGAATCTCGTTCACCTGAAATGGAATTAATTATTTTGGGTGGCCTGCCAATTAAGGAACCCGTTGCGTGGATGGGGCCATTCGTAATGAATACTAAGCGCGAAGTTCTGCAAGCCTTCGAAGATTTCCAAAATGGTGTGCTTGGCTCAATTCCTACAGTTGATAAAATTAAACACCCAATGAATCGCACCGGCGAAGGGCGCAAATTTGGCGCCGATATTCGAAATGTACATGGTGCCCCGATTGAAGTTCAAGAAAGTTAAAGTGGTTCTTATTTAGTAATAAGGGTTAGCGCAAATCTCTTTGCAGGAAATCTGGGCTCGCTCTTTTGCAAGTGTGCATAACTTTTTTGAGTTGTCAGTGCGTATCTACAGGATTCACAGTATGAGCTCGCAAGCGATAGTTGAAATAAATCAACTAAAAGTGGATAAAAGCGATTTAGAAATCGCGGCCTTGTTGCGCGCTATCCCAGGAATCCATACTCTCTCGGCCTTGATTGCAATCGATCCCGTAACTCTTAGTTCGTGGAAGTTCGCTTTTCTCGCGCTCTCTGAGCCCAATTATCCCACATAGACTCCGTTTTTTCCATCAGGGGCATCCTCAGGTAGCCCTGTAATGCATACACAATTGCATACATTTTTTGAGGTCACTTCTTTTCCATTCCAGTTGTGGTTTTTTTTGGGGCCACACTAAGACGCAGTCGAAGATATCTAACCATCCAAATTAGATGGTTTCTGACCTTACCCAATCCGCTCTCAAAGGATGCAAGGTAAGTACCTCCAGCATCTTCAAGGTTGGAATCCTTGAGTAGTTTACGCAGTTCCACAAAGAGTCCGTTGGCGCTGTAGATGAGATTGCGTTCAATATCTATCGGGCCTCTTTTTTCGACATGCCATGTATCGGCAAGTCCAACGGACTGCGCAGGAGTTAGAGGTGCGTAATTATCTATATCTTTGAAATGGCTCCAGACTCCTTGATGTCCATCGCGAATCGATGTGATCACTTCGAGATAACTGGCGGGGGTATTTCGAGACAATTCCTCTTCGCTAAGGGAAGGAAAAGATAAGCGCTTTTCAAAAGCAGAGGGCAATTGTCTAGGTAGCGGCACTAGATTGTGGAGCCAGAGAACCCATGTAGAAGTTCTTACGGATATTTTTGGGCTCCGCTCGAAACCACGAATGTTCAACGTTGTTTTAACATTTATGAGATCTTTGTTTGGGGTCAACATATAGGCCACAGTGACGTTCATTGCGTGAGCAATTGAAACGAGTTCATCCACCCTCCATGGTTTTCCACCAGTTGTTTTTCCCGAAGGGTGTGGTGTCTTTAGCTCGGTATCAATTCCCTCCAATCTTTTAACCGTAATCCCTGTGTGTTTGGCAATCCATTTACGGGTTGGTTCTGGAAAAAGCAGCGGTTCAGTGATTTGCCAATAGACCAAACCAGATATTTCCGCCACATGTCTCACTAGGTTAAGTCTGAATGGCTCGTCTTTGCTTGCGCGAACCGACAAACCCTCACGACGCAGTTGATCCATCCAATCTTGACCTTTATCTGCCAGGAGTTTTTCTTCCACCAAATCCCGTGTTAGTTGACGCTTTAAATGCGCAAAATTTTGCCTCATGATCGAATTCAGATCGTCAATCTCGGGGTCGACCTTTAGCGTGGAACGCTTGATGTAAACCCGTTTTTCTGCCTCGATTTCCTTCTTCAAAGGAAATCACCTCCCTATGAGAGCCGTATGGAATTGGATTGCCTATCTAACTACCACTTAAAGGAGACATCAAGATGCAAGAACTAGTAACAATAAAGGAATTTTGTCTTAAGGCAAAATTAAGTGAAAACTCAGTAAGGCGACTGATCGCTACTGGGGAACTTAAAATCACGCGTTTCGGACGCTCTGTTCGGATTCATTTGCCGCCAACGCTAGAGCTCAATGGCTCAGCAAATATCTCTAGATATTTAGACCTACGAAGTGCTCTCAGACGTGAAGTCTCGAGCAACTTACCTTTATGTTCGGAAACGAGGCCCGAGCGTAAAAATGACACCAAAAGCCTCCTCACAGGTGCTTGCGTG
>JBCKHJ010000016.1:0-21816 GCA_038905915.1 Candidatus Planktophila sp.
CGCCCGTCAGGTCAGCCTGGCGATAGGTCTATCTGGGCAAAGGTAGAAGAGCTGAGTAGGGTGAAGAGATGAAGCGCGTGTTTTCTCTCAAAAACAGCACCCATTATTAAGTGATTGCTCTACAGTGTGTAGATACGGACTCAAGGGACTCAAACATAATGAAAGGTGAACCGCTAAATGGAACAGAAAAAGATAACTCCATCGGCCGCACCTTCACCTTCAACCCCATCGCCGCCGCCGGCCTCCCCATCAGAAATGAATTAGGAAAAAAGGAGACCCCAAATGTCAAATAGAAAAAATAGCCCGAGATCTTTTTTTCTAATAGTCGCACTGGCGCTTGCGTTCTCAACTGTGCAGATTCAAGGAGCCGCTGCTGCACATGGACCTTCACATGCCGCCGACTCCGACAAGGCCGCACCGACTCCGACTCCGTCGGTGTTAAAACCCAAACTAGTTTCGTTGAAGTCTGTTTCAAATGGTTGTGGCGGCGGTCCTGCTAGCACCAACCCGCAATTCTTAGACACCAACACTTTCTTCTCTGTCTCCGGGGACAAATATAGAGTTAACTTCCGTCAAGCCTGTAATGTCCATGACGCTGGTTACTCAGGTGCGCTCGTCCGCGATCCATTGCGTGGCAATAAGGAAATCGACTTCAGCACCTGGTCCCGGAAAGAGTTGGACTCACTCTTCTTGACCAATTTGAAACAGATGTGTAGGGATCAACTCCCGAAGCAAAGCCCCTTGCCACTAAGCGACTGCTATGTGCTTGCATATACGTACTATGCCGGCGTACGCGCGCTGGGCCTGAAATTCTTCGATGAACACCCCACCAGCCCCGCCTACAAAGCCGCCGCCAAAGCCAAAGCCGACGCCAAAGCCGGCTCCAAAGCCCCCGCCGCCAAAGCCCCCGCCAAAGCCCCCGCCAAAGCCCCCTCCAAAGCCATCGCCGCCAAAGCCATCGCCGCCGCCGACGCCGCCGCCGCCATCGCCGCCGCCGACTTCGCCGACGCCGCCATCGCCGCCCACGATGCCACCAACGCCAAAGCCATCGCCGCCACAGCCGCCTACTACGCCGCCATCGACAAAGCCACAGCCGCCACCATCGCCGCCATCGCCGCCAGCGGCGGCTCCGACACCACCATCTCCGCCGCCTACAACGCCGCCATCGACGCCGCCAGATCCAAAGCCACCGCCGCCGACGCCGCCGCCTCCGCCTCCGCAAAAGCCTCCAGCGCCGCCCGCGCCGCCTCCAGCGCCGCCATCAACAAAGCCATCGCCTCCGCCAGCGCCTTCGTCGAATACGCCGAAGACGTCGGAGCCTTCCTCGCCGCCATCACACAAGCCATCTCCGCTGGTAACGACAAAGCCATCGCCAAAGCCATCGCCGCCGCCGTCAGGGGTTAACCCCCCTAGTTAGAAAATCCCTCCTTCGCCGTCGGCCTCGGCCTCGTCGGCATTAAGAAATCAATTGCTATGAAAGGTGAAACCCTAAATGGCCGATAGAAAAATTAGCGCCACCACCACCAACGCCCCAATCCTGGGGGCAGTACTTAGAAATTGCACCTATTGGCTGGAATGGCACAAGCACTGACCCATGGGCTCTGTGGTGTGATGTCATAAATGTTTCTCTTTCAAACGCGGTGACGGACCCAGAATTTAAGAAACTAATTGGAACTGAAATCGGAAAAGGTAAAGGAAACACACAGTTAATGACCACCTACTGTAAATCGGGGCCTGCCAATTTGGCCAGCGGTATCTCCGTTCGTCCTGTTCGGGCTTTTAGTTAATTCATCTATTTAACAATTTTGCTTTTAACTTTTTTAAAACCTACCAACTATCTGGGCAAAGGTAGAAGAGTTGAGTAGAGTGAAGATCCGGTTTAGATACCTCAGCGTCTTATTGCCGCTGGCTAGCTTTACTATTCTGTTTTATAAAACTAAGACCCACTCCAATAACTCCCAATATGGAGAAAACTATTCCAATTATCATGAGCTGGTTTAATAGCTGAGGAATAACAATAAGCGCGGCATCCCTCACTAAATTATTACTAATAGTTTTTATCTGACTATTCGCAATTGCCGTTCCGACGGCATATATCACAAGAGCGGGGACTCCGATGGAAAGAAAAACAAACCCAATAGCTCGAGGAAATCCATACTGTTTTATAAAACCAAGAACCACTCCAATAACTCCCAATATGGAGAAAACTATTCCAATTGTCATGCGCGGGCTTAATAGCTGAGAAATAACAATAGGCGCGGCAGCCCTCACTAAATCATCACTAATAGTTTTTATCTGACTATTCGCAATTGCCGTTCCGACGGCATGTATCACAAGAGAGGGGACTCCGATGTAAAGAAAAACAAACCCAACAGTTCGAAAAAATACATTCCTATTTCTCGCAAAAACTGCATAAAGCAGAATTAATACGAGTAGCAAGAGAGAAATTAATGTGAATGCAAGATTTAGTGATGAATGAATCTGTTTCAGTGATGAATGAATCTGTTTCAGATCGGGACCGTTTGTTATTGGCAATTCAGGTAATGCAATCGGTTTAATCTTATCAATCTCTTTTTGAAGTCGCTTAAATTGAGGATCCACATGAGTAAAGGCGCGCAACGCCTGGACTGCAATCGGCTTAACTGAAATTGTCTTTGCTTGTTTAGATCCTAAAATATAATAGTTATAAATTTGAGTTGTGATGTTATCGATGTTTGTTTTGAACTCAGGAGCACTCAATAAATTAGTGACTGCAGTTGATATTTGCGTTTCTTTCTTATTCAGAAGAATCAATTCTTTACCTGATGCATCCTCCTTTAATTTCGTTACGAAATACTGCCCTACGGCGGTTTTAAAAGGAGAATTGCTCGAGAGAGCGTGGGTTACGCTGTTGATCGGATTTGAACGACCAACCGACATCCAGAGTGGCGCAACGACAGCCCATAGGGTTGATACCAGAATAATCAGGTTTACAACAGGAATTGCGATTCCAGGTTTTGAGCGAAAAAAGAAGCTACTTTTCATGAGACAAAGATTAGGACTACTCCCCACCTAGGTAAAGTGTTTATGCGTCTTGCTTACGCGAGAAATGGCGATCGCGCAATGCCGGATGCATTAACTCACCTCCTTCTCTGTTTCGACCAGCAATCTGCGAACTTCATCATCTTGCGTGGGACTGAAATCTTCATAGAACTGACCCACTGCTTGGAAATCGGGTGGATTCAACACGCAGACAAAATCATCGGCCACATCACGAAATCTTTCTCTTGCATCATGCGGGGCAACGGGTACGGCCACAACGATCTTTGTTGGATTTTTTTCACGTAGCGCCAACAGCGCCACTCGCATTGAAGCACCAGTAGCAATTCCATCATCGACAACTATGACGGTACGACCTTTGATTTTTGCAGTTGGACGCGAACCGCGATAGAGAATTTCACGACGAGCCAACTCGTGGCGTTCATCTGTTAAGACCGCCTCGACTTCTGAGGGAGTTACTTGGACTAACTTAATGATTTCTTCATTCAAGTAGAGAGCCCCACCAGAACTGATGGCACCCATGGCAACTTCTGATTCTCTAGGTAGGCCAAGTTTGCGAACTATTAGAACATCAAGTTCAGCGCTCAACCATTTTGCGACTTCGTAACCAACGGGCACGCCACCGCGCGGTAGTGCCAAAATGAGTAGGTCTTTACATCCAAGATATGGCTGTAGCGCCTGAGCCAACAATCGACCCGCACTTCGTCGATCTTTGAAGTGGCTTTCCATGGTTAGCTCTCCTTACACAGAGATCACTATTTCTTTCTTCATCAACTCCTTGAATTAGAGTAGATACAGTGACTCCTTTTCCACAAGGAGGGTGGCACCCAGATTCGACTTCCGTCGTCATTGATGATAATCAAGCAGCAACGCCGGACTAACACCAACAGCGGCCCTCGCCACCTATCAAGCCAGATGCCGACCGGCAGCTGCATAAAAAACTAATCAACGTGTCTCAAAAACTTGACGGGCGCAGTGTTAGGCAAACTGGCGAAGCAATAAAATAAATTATCGTTTAAGAGCTAAAGGTGCAGGCCATAGAGTGGACGATACTGGGATCGAACCAGTGAGATATATCTCTATATATCCATATAGTAGAAATTCCTACTTAGTTCACAATTTAGACGATAAATGCTGAAGCAAATCGATTAGTCTCACTTGGTGCAAAGCGAATAGATGTAAACCCCATAACCGAAGTTGGTTCCACCTGGATTCGGATGCAAGATGTTGAAGGTCATGAATTTTGCGTTGTCAGAAATCGCTGAATAGCAAGAAGGCCATCCGCAATCACCTTCTTGCTATTTGCGCCCGTCAAGTCAGACTGGCGATGGCTCTATGGAATAACCACTGCCCCCGCTCTGCCTTCGCCTATTACACCGGAGTCGCAGGGATCGAAGCGAGTAAGAATCTCCGATATTGATCCTTCTTTGCAACTGAAAACAAGTGATAAATTTGCCCCATGAAGAGTGAGGAACTCTGCAGGAGTTTGCTTGAAAGCGCTGGCATCCCAGTGAACTCAAGTGAGCCATGGAGCATCCAAGTTCACGATGACCGTCTCTGGGATCGCGTAGTTTCCCAACAATCCCTAGGCCTCGGTGAGGCTTACATTGATAGTTGGTGGGATTGCAAGGCGATGGATCAGATGCTCACCAAGATATTAACTGCGCAGATAGAGAAAAACTTTCGCCCATCGTTTTCAATCCTAATTAATTTCGCAAGGTCAACAGTTCTAAATCGCCAAACCCAACAACGTGCAGCACAGAACGCTAAACACCACTACAACATCGGGAACGATCTCTATGAGCGGATGCTCGACAAAGAGATGGTCTATAGCTGTGCCTACTGGGAAGATGCAAAGACTCTAGAGAAGGCGCAATTTAATAAATTAGATCTGGTCTGCCAGAAACTCGATCTAGAACCCGGTATGAGAGTTCTAGATATCGGGCACGGCTGGGGCGGCTTTCTTCGCCACGCAGTAAAGCACTATGGCGTTATTGGGGTTGGAATCTCACCAGCAGATAATCAAATCACACTTGCTAAGGAACGCTCTAGAGGTATGAGCATCACCTTTAAGCAGATGGATTACCGAAACTTAGAAGGAAAGTTTGATCGCATTGTTTCAATCGGAATGATGGAGCACGTAGGACCAAAGAATCTAAATACCTTCTTCAACAAGTGCGATGACTTGCTAGAAAAGGATGGAGTCATGCTTCACCACACCATTGGCTCGACATATTTAAAGAACACAACCGATCTTTTCTTTGATCGCTACATCTTCCCAGGTGGGGTTCTTCCATCCCTTACGCAAATCTTTGCAGCAGCCGAAAAGAAGTTCATAATCGAAGATGTCCACCAATTTGGCTCTGACTATGACCGCACGCTCATGGAGTGGCATAAGAATATAAATGCCAGATGGAGTGAGATTCCAAAATACGACGAACGTTTTAAGCGGATGTGGAATTACTACCTACTTGCCTCTGCCGCAAGTTTTAGAGCGAGAAACCTTCAACTCTTCCAGGTTATCTTTCGCAAACCAGGTTTCTTGCCTGCCTACCAATCAATTCGTTAATGTCCTGTTTCACTGGAACCACTTACACCTGTAAGACTTCTCCAACAGATATGCGAAATAGATGGAGAACATAGGTTTTGAAAGATAGAAGAGCTGAGTAGGGTGAAGAGATGAAGCGCTTACTAGCGACAGTCACGCTTATTGCTTTCTTTATACCCATAATTCCAAACTCATACGCAGCGTTGGATACGCCCTCTGTGAAACTTGCAGAGGTGGCCTCCTTTGTAAAACCGGTCGATATCGCCTCGCGTATTAATGACAGCGGTATCTACATCGCTCAGCAGTCCGGACAAGTAGTGCGCTTTGGGAGCGATGGCGTGACCACGGTGGCTCTTGACTTATCATCCCACACCAAAGCAGAGGGGGAACGCGGCCTGCTCGGGTTGGTATTTCACCCAACCGGCAAATCGCTATTCGTCAACTACACCGATCTGAATGGCAACACGGTTGTGGCGCGCTATGCGATGAAAGAAGATGGAACTGCCCAGTCTTCGTCACGCGTTGTTCTATTTACGATGAAACAACCTTATCCCAATCACAATGGTGGTGGACTTGCATTTGCTCCGAATGGTCGCCTTTTCGTTGGAACCGGCGATGGTGGGGGAAGTGGTGACCCGCAGCGCCGATCCCTCAATCCGAAATCCAGGTTGGGGAAAATGCTTTCGCTGAACGCCGATGCAACCAGCCAAGCCGGCAATGACCTTCTCATTTGGTCACGGGGTTTACGTAATCCGTGGCGCTTCGAGTTTGATTCGCAGGGCAATCTATGGATTGCCGATGTCGGCCAAGATAAGTGGGAAGAGGTCAATTTGGCACGGGCCACCGCGGGGGCGGGCAAGGGAAAAAGTTTCGGATGGAGCGCTTTCGAAGCAAACTCTCGTTTTAACACCGATCAACCTGCCGCGGGACATCTCTTTCCGGTTCATGCCTACAAGCACGGCGATTCTGACTGTTCCATCTCTGGGGGCACGCGAATTCGTGATACGAGCCTAATCTCACTGAAGGACTGGTACGTCTATGGCGATTACTGCAGTGGGAGACTCACCGCAATTTGGGTAGAAGGCAACAAATCCACGCGAACGGTATTACTCGCTAAAAAGGTGGGCTCCATCACAGCGGTGCGCACCGTCTACGGGGGCGCCGCCTATGTGCTTACCTTGCAGGGCAAGATCTACCGGATCGTGAACTGATTTGGACTACCGCCCACCTTCCGTCCCACCCCGGGATTGCGCCTAGCGCACGATGCCGTAGCGCTCGCGGGCGCCCCGACTGGCAGCACCGATCAAGCGATCAGCGATAATGGCGATAAACGCAATTGCCAATCCGGCGACGATGCCTCGGCCCGTGTCTGCCTTGACCAATGCCATATACACCTCTTGACCCAGGTCACGCGTACCTACAAGTGCAGTAATGACTAGCATCGACAAAGCCAGCATGATGGTTTGATTCAACCCGAGCAGAATTTCCGGCAACGCCAACGGCAACTTCACGCGCAGCAACAATTGTCGGGGTGTGCAACCCGACACCATTGCAGCCTCCACAATCTGTTCATCAATTCCGCGGATACCGTGCCAGGTGTATCGAACCGCCGGAGCCAGGGCGTACACCACAATGGCGATGAACGCCGTGAAGTCTCCCACCCGAAACAACATCACTACCGGAATAAGGTAGACAAAACTCGGCAAGGTTTGCAACGTGTCAATGAGCAACCCGATGAATCGCGAAGCGCGTTCGCTATGTGCCGCCCAAATGCCAAGAGGAACGCCGATAAGCATCGCCACGATGACTGCGGTTGCACACAAGTACACCGTAAACATTGCGTACTCCCAGAGTCCTGTAACGGCAATGAAAGTCATAAGTGCACCACAAGTGAGTGCGAGTTTTATCCTGCCCACGGCAAAGGCGGCAATCATGATTAAGGCGATAGTCCACCACCACGGAATCGCCAGAAGTAATTCTCTAATCGGCAGCATGAAGATTTCCAAAATGAATATTTTGACGGACTCTAACGCGTCGAAAAAATTTCGGTTGATCCAGCTAATCAAGTCATCCCAAAACGAACCGGTGGTTACCTGCCAATTCTTTGGGTAACGCTGAACACCCTCGACTGCGAGCCCCACCAGAAAGGTAGCGGTTACGGCAAAGAGCAGAAGAGCGAGGCGTGGATAACGTCTCCACGGTGGTAGTGCCGACAACGATCGGGGCGTTCGAGTTTCGTTCGACACCTGATTCTTCACCGCAAATGACTGACTCAAACGATCAAGTACAACTGCTAGCGCAACAATGGCAAGTCCGGCCTCAAGTCCACGACCGATATCGAGTCGCCGCAGAGATTCCAAAACGTCAGAACCGAGACCTCCAGCCCCGATCATTGAGGCAATGATCACCATATTGAGCGACAACATGATCACTTGGTTAACTCCCAACATGAGACCAGCCCGAGCGGAAGGAATCAAAATTCTCCATGTCATTTGCCGAGGCGAGCAGCCGATCATTTCACCAAAACTTTTTATATCTGGATCTACCCCGCGTATCGCCAGCGTTGTGATGCGGGCCATCGGAGGCATGGCATAAATAATCGTGGCTACGAGTGCTGAAACCGGACCAAATCCAAAGAAGAACAGAATCGGCACAAGATAGGCAAAGGTCGGAATGGTTTGCATCAGATCAAGAAAAGGAGTGATCGCACGTTCGAACGCCACGGATCGATATGACCACAAGCCGATACCCAATCCCACACCGACACCGATTGGCACCGCGATCACCATTGAGGCCAAAGTGACCATTGCGCTTTCCCACTGACCGAATACTGCGAGATACCCAAAGAGTGCGCCCACGAGGGCTGCTAGACGCCAGTTCTTTGCCTGATGAGCAAGGGCTACCACAATGGCGATGACTGCAATCCAACTTAAAGGCGGCACGATTTGAGTAGCGCGTCGCCCCACGCCATCCATGAAACCTTCAGCCAAAATGGCAAGTGACCAGTTATACGGCTGCTCCACGGCGAAGGAGACGGCGCGGGTCATATCGGTAAACGACAGTGGACCAATTGCCGCATCATTGACCAACCATTTTGTAAATCGCGAGATGGTGCTCGCTGGTGTGCGTACCCACGAATCTGGGTAGCCCGCGAACCACGCTTGGTTGAGACTTTTACTCATATTCTTGGCAGTAGCTGCTAACACGCCAGTCATAGCAATCAATACCAGCCAGACCAAGCTCTTGCTGGTGAATCGACGATGCGATCGAGCGATAAGGGATTGGACCATTACGCCCTGGTATGAGCAAGCACTTTAATCACGGCCTCTTTATCAATTGAGCCAACGGCCACACCGTTTGCGTCTATCACCCGAATTGGTTCAGATGACTGAATTATCTGTATTGCGACATCGGCAATTTTTTCTGATGCCTTGACCGTCGAATCGCTACTCACCGCCTGTGAACTCATCACCGAACCGACAGTAAGCACCTTTGAGCGTGAAATACGCTTCGTGAACTCGCCAACATAGGCATCTACCGGGTTCAATATCAATTGCTCAGGGGTGTCAATTTGAATGATTTCACCATCGCGCATGATGGCTATTCGATCGGCAAGGCGAACCGCTTCATCTAGGTCGTGTGTAATAAAGACAATAGTTGTCTTGAACAATTCACGAAGGCGCAGAAACTCATCCTGCATTTCGTTGCGAATAAGTGGATCAAGTGCAGAAAATGGCTCGTCAAGAAACCAGACCTCTGGGCTCACAGCAAGTGAGCGCGCAATGCCAACTCGTTGCTGTTGTCCACCCGAAAGTTGGCGCGGGAAATAGTGTTCCCTTCCCTTTAGACCGACGATTTCAATCAATTCGTGGGATCGACTTAACTGTTCTTCTCGTGAACGACCCTGGATCTTGAGCGGAAAGGCAACATTCTCGAGCACAGATAGATGGGGCAGTAGTGCAAAGTGCTGAAATACCATCCCCATTTTATGTCGACGAATATTTATGAGTTGATTACGAGACATCGAGCCCAAGTCTTGGCCGTCAAAGAAGATCGAACCAGAGGTGAGTTCGGTAATCCGCGACAAACAGCGCACCAATGTGGACTTCCCACAGCCAGACAACCCCATGACAACGAAGCACTCTCCTGCCTGAATCTCGAAACTGACGTTTCGAACGGCAGGAATCAACCCTGCTTCCTTGATTTGCGCAGTTGTCGGCGCGCCGTTATGTGCAGCGAGAAACTCGCCCGCATTTGGCCCGAATAGTTTCCATGCGCCTTGACAGACGAGTTTCACCGATTAGGCGCCAAGCCAACCTTTCCAAAGTGGCTTGTTATCCTTCATCCATTGAGCTACGACGGATTCAAGTGTTTTCCCGTCCAGGTCAACTTTGGCAACCATGGCACCCATCTCGTCGTTGTTCAACGTAAAGGCTTTAAGGATCTTGGCGGCACCGGGCCACTTGTCGGCCAATCCAGCCCAACTGACCTTCCAAATTGGGCCCACTGGCTTACCGCAGTCGTATGCAGCCTTGGTGTTCAATCCCGTTGCTGGATTGCTATAACACTCGGGCGTATACGGAGGGAATTCGACGAACTCTCCCTTGAACTTCACCGGGGCCCAGTGTGGTTGGTAAATCCACAACAGAATTGGAGCCTTTCGTGCGTAAGCGGACTCTAACTCAGCGAAAAGTGCGGCGTCGGTTCCAGCGTGCACAACGGCAAAATTCATACCCAGCGCCGCAACTCGCTCTTCATCAAACCCGCCCCAAGTCACTGGCCCGCCGAGATAGCGACCCTTCGGCGCAGTTTCAGCAGTAGCAAATTTGGATGCGCATTTGTTCAGCGCCTTCCAATCTGGCAAACCAGGGCATTGCTCTTTCATATATTCGGGGTACCACCACTCTTCGCGTGCCAACATGCCCGTCTCGCCAAGATTTACGGTTTTGCCGGTTGCTAATGACGCATCCATTGCCTCCCGGCCCGTGGTCTCCCATATTTCCATCGCCACATGTAGGTCGCCAGTTTCTAGGCCCGCAAACTGAGCCAAATAGTCGGCCTTCACCAGTTCGATGTTGTAGCCAGCCTCCTCCAGGACTGCGGCTGCGATGTTGCTGGTTAGCAATTGGCCTGTCCAGTCATGCAATGTAATCTTGATTACGTCTTCTGACTCAACGGCATTTCCAGCACTAGAGTTATTACCTGAGCCAGTGCCGCATGCAGCGAGTCCTACCGCTAACACCACCATCATCGATATATTTGTGATGGTTCGACTTGTTCGCGAACGCCTAAATAACATTCCATACCCCCTATTGAGTTTCCCTCTGTGAATACTGTCACAGTTGAGCAGTTTAAACAATAGCTCTGAAGGCGCTGCAACCGTCATTGTAGTCATTGCACCGACCGGTTGAATTCACCACCAACTTCACAGTCTCATCTTTAAACTCAGGCGTAAACACCCTCCGCTGACTTTTCGCGATGAACATCCTCTCTTAAAAGATGTCCACCAACAGGGGTCAAGGCCAAGTGGCTCTGCATAAAGGTAGAAGAGTTGAGTAGGGTAAATAGATGAAGCGCTTACTAGCGACAGCCACACTTATTGCTTTCTTTATATCCATAATTCCAAACTCATACGCAGCGGTTACTGCAGGTAGCACTTGTAAAAAGTTAGGTGCAACTTCTACTTATGCTGGGAAGAAATACACCTGTATTAAATCAGGCAAGAAATTGGTCTGGAATAAGGGCGTAGCGGTTTCAACACCAACGCTAAAACCGACACCTTCAGCGACACCGAAATCGACTGCATCGGTTATGCATGAAATCGAAGTTAAAGGTATTCAGTGGACGTGGCAATTTATTTATCGAAAAGCCGGAGCAAAAGCAATTGTCACGGGAACACCTACGCAGCCTCCCACATTAGTAGTCCCGCAAGGTGAATCAGTTCGATATGTCCTAACTTCTAATGATGTGGCACATGGATTCTGGATTCCGGCCCTTAGGATTCAAATGCAGAACTTACCTGGCGTGACAAATTACCTTGAATTTACTGCAAATAAATTAGGAACCTTCCCAGGACTATGCAATATATTCTGCGGCCGCGATCACGCCCGAATGCTCTTTAATGTAAAAGTGGTTACGCCAGCCGATTATAAAATTTTTCTAGAAACTTTGAAGGCGAGTAACGCATGACAAGGGAGCAATTATGAACGCGAAAACAATTTATTCAATTCTCTTAGTGGTTCACATTCTCTCGGCCGTTGGCATCTTGGCGATATTGCTCTCTCAAATAAAGAAGTCTCCACGCAAACTTTTACCTTGGCTACTCCATGCTGGTTTCACTGCTCTACTGGCAGGTCTGATCATGATTGGGTTATTTAAGAACGCGTATCCGGATGAAGTTCTTAACCATACTAAAATTGGAATCAAGCTCCTTGTTCTTCTGGTCATTATTGGGCTCGGTTACGCCAATGTAAAGAAGGAAGAACTTAAAAAGAGCGTATGGGTCACGATGATTGGTCTAACGATCCTCAATATTGTTATCGCTTCAGCCTGGAAATAAATTATTGCTTAAGGCCTAAAGGTGCAGGTCATATGGTGGACGATACTGGGATCGAACCAGTGACCCCCACAATGTCAATCCTAAAACTTTAGTTTCTAGACGTGCGTAGTCGTACCTAGTTGATGTCATTTAAGCGTAATTAGTGTGTAGTTGTACCTAGTTGCACTCCTATGTACTAGCAGGGTGTAAGCAAGGTGTAAGCAAAAACCACAACTTCGTCTACCTTGCTACGACTTTTAAATATGGCGTTGCATCATTCGTAGTGCAATGCTCCACATTGAATTAATTATTGGCTCCACATTCAGGATGCGCTTCATCTCCCCTCAACGGGCATAAATATTTAATTGAAGAGGCAACTATCTCGTTGAAACTTTAACTAGGGGGCAGGGAGTGATTTACTTTAAGAACGGGAGTGGGGGGGGGGCTGTTCGCCACCGCACACGATTTTTTTTAGTATCTATGCTCAGGATAAATAAAGTGGAGGCAGTGAACCAATAACGCTATGACAACAATGTGGTCTTTAAGAGAAATCACTGGGCGGTGTTTCCCTTTTACATAGGTTTACTTCCTGCACGTGACGCACGCTCAATGGTTAAGTGGCAGTAACTAGAGTTTTCATCGCTTTCAGTTTGCTAAACGGACAAGGAACGGACAAGCCAACCCCAGGTTGTTAATTCAGCGCTCGCTTTAAGTACATATTCTCTGCCCAAAAATATCTGTAATAAAAGGGACTTAAAAGATTATCAATTAACCAGGAGATAGAAAAATCACTGGGGGGAAATTCGGGTTTACACGCGTTTACGTTCTGAGCGCGAGTCATACGTGTGGCTTACATCGGTTTACCTGAGTTCTGGCCACTTTTCGGTTCCTAATCGGCCTTGAAACTAGCAGGGGCTTGGGTCTAATCTCTAAGCGTGAATGAACCAGAGAAGTGGTGGAGGGCGCCTACTGTTCGACGCGCTGACGGCACAATGAATCTCGATGTGGTTTATCAGTACTATTTAAAGCATCCCAAATTCCTTCATTGGAAGTCACTTTCGAATGTCATAGGATTAGATTCTGTAAAATCACTAGGCGGCACCCTAGAGAGAATCATTGCGGCCGATGTTTCTAATAAACTTTCTATAAATTTGTCTATCGAGCAACGTTGGTATTTGTTTCTTCTACTTAATTCTGAGTTTACAAATGAGACCGATAAGGCCCTTGATATTTATCTTAAAAATAATGAACTTAGTATAGCCATACAGGCTAGTATTCATGCTAACGAATACGTTTTAGACGAGATAGATATTTCAGAATCAACAAAATATACACATATTAAAATTGAAGAACTATTCTCGTATGCTTTAGAGAATCATAAGGTAGTTTTCCCAGGTAACAAAATTGCTGAAAATCTAGCGTTGCAACTCAATCAATATGCGCTCGCAGAAACCAGTGATGATGCATTTCGGTGTCTCTTAAGAATAGCAAAGGATTACAGAAATGGACGCTATTTTGTAGACCGAGAAGGCCGTCAATGTTAATTTGTAACCTCAGTAGTAGACCTACCAATTATCTAGGCAAAGAGTAGAAGAGTTGAGTAGGGTGAAGAGGTGAAAAATTTACTAAGGTAACTTTTAGCACTCTAACCATAAGTTGTCGTGTGCTTACTATTTCTGGGTGCGGCTGACATTTTGTAAGGTGGGAATAATAATGGGAATATTTAGCAAGAAACTTGATTACTCTTCGGGCAATGGCGTACTTCCTCGTCTCGGTGAAGGCGAATACACGCCATTGCGGCTACCAAGTACTTCAGTAGTACATGTTCCTAACCTGTCACTAATGATGAAGGAGAAAGAGCAAGGAAACCTAGATAAAGCCTACATTGCATCTGCGGAGGCTTCTGGCGCCACCGAGAATGATGCAGAAATTCGGTCAGTAATTAAAAAATACTTAGCCCCATTGCGAAGGCGCGTGGCGCCTAGTTTGACTGATGACGCCACTCAAATGTTGGGGAGATGTATGACCTGGGGATGCGGAATGGCAATCGTTGAGTGGGAATCTGGTTTGATGCTCGCAGGTAAGAGTCATCCCTCAATCTGGAATGGAATCTACAGAGTGACGTTATATCTGGGTGAGGAGCAGGAAGTACGTTTACATTTCCAAGACATACCCTTTTACAAACACCTTCTCTCGATTGCGGTGGAAGTTGGTTATGTGGGCATGCGAATGAATAGCACAGTCTCTGTTGAGGAGATGTTGGCATCCGTGCGGGCTAATTGATGAAATCGATATCCCTCACGTTAAAAATCTGATTGACGAATTAGTAAAGAAAAAATCTATTCAAGGGTAGAAGAGTTGAGTAGGGTGAAGAGATGAACGATGTATCTAATGCAGATAAAAATCTTGTTGGTGCGGCTGGGGAACACTTAGTTCTTTCTCGCCTACTCACTCGCGGAATTCTTGCCGCACAAGCGCCACGTGGAACGCGTAAAGCAGACATTCTTGTAAATCATCTTGATGGTAAACCGCCCTGCCTAGTGCAAGTAAAAACTCGCTCAGGAAAAGGCGGCGATGGCTGGGCAATGAACGAAAAGAGTGAGCACCATTTAGAGGACGACCTGTTCTACTGCTTCGTTGATATAGAACCAGAGCATCCCAGAGTATTTGTGATGCCAGCGAAAAGGGTTGCAGAATTTCTAAAAGAATCTCACTTTGCTTGGTTACTTACTCCAGGTAAAAAGGGACAGATGCACAATCCAACTCCAATGAGAGTTATGACGAATAAGCCAAATCCAGTGAGCGAAAATACGCCTCACGGGTGGATGGATGAATATCTTGAAAAATGGGAACTCATAACTAATTGATTCCTAAATATCTAGGCAAAGGTAGAAGAGTTGAGTAGGGTGAATAGATGGATATAAAAGAGGCGGCTAAATCGGGGCTTAGCAACTATGCAAACTTTTCAGGGCGGGCTACTAGGTCTGAATTTTGGTGGTTCATTCTATTTTATTTTCTTGTTCTTATGTTCAGTGGGATTCTCGATTTAATTTTAGGGACAAATTTTATTTTCTATCTCCCATGCATTGCACTCTTTGTGCCAGCCATATCTGTGCAAGTGCGTCGAAATCACGATGTAGGTAAGTCTGGTTGGCTTATTCTCGTACCTTTTTATAGTTTGTATTTGTGCGTCCAACCATCCATAGCGGAATAGAGATAGCAAGTAACTATCTGGGCAAAGGTAGAAGAGTTGAGTAGGGTCGAGGAACAAGATTCTCGCCTACCTATCAACTGTTCTTCAAGTATAACTATTCCATAAAGCAATTTGAAGGGTTAATATTTCTTAAGTCAATTATTGGCGCTTGAAGGGAGTTCTCAATGAAAAAGACAAAATTCCTATTTGACGTTCCTGTAACCAAGGACTGGTTGTTTTGGGTCTGGATATTTATTCTTGTTGGGGGTGTTATCTCCAGTCTTCAAAGAGTTATGAACTCAGGAGGACTCAGTACGACTCCTCTTGGAATCCTTTCTGGAACTATAGACGCTGCAGTTGTGATTTTGAGTAGTTTTATATGGATTGTTCTAATATATTTCATCAGAAAATTTGTGCGTAAAAAATCAAGCAATCCTAATATTGAAGTTGCCCTTGATACTTCGGCAGTTGATACTTTGATGCCACAAAATAGACGGAAATTTTTTACAACCATTCCTGGAATTATTTTGATATTAATAGTTGTATCGGTAATTTCAATCGTTGCGATTGAAAATTCACGTTCGAAAGATTTTGGCGCAGAGTTTTTGTCTAAACAACAGAAAATATCGCGAATCATCGGGGAATGGAATGTGGCGGTAGCCCCAGTAGCGCAGGCTATACAATCGATTTCAGCTGGAACAATGGACCTCACTGAAGCGACTACCATAATGACTGTAGCAAATTCAAATATGTCTGATATAGACTACCGACTTCGGTTGGCCTGCCAAATTCTTCCAGTGCGCCGAGTTGATGGGAGTGAGAAAGAATTGGCTATTGATATGGCATATGAAATGTTGAGGGAGGCCTGCACCGTCACGCCACAGCAATATATGGAAGTAATTGCACTAGTGAAGGAGCAATTATCACCTCAAGCTACCCAGGAAAGAATTGACTACCACGTAAATCAGTATGCTTTATTGGGAAATAGAAAAAAGATTGCAGCGGTAAATGGGTTAAATGCCTTAATGCCATATGTCAGTTCAGCAGAAAAGGAGCAATTAAATCGTATGAAAGAACTTTTTGGTCAACTATCGAACCCCTAATAGAAGAGTTGATTAGAGTGAAGATATGAAGAAAGTATTGCTCAAAATTTTCTGGCTGATTTCTTTGGTTGTCTTATCGGGCTGCGGAAACTCTGGTTCGCCTGAGCCTTCTCCAACGGTGACTGTGTATGTCCCAGCACCAAGTCCGGGATTTAATAGCGGCAACAACTTCAATCAAAATGATGTGCAGGACCAACTCGATGAAATCCGCCGGAATAATTGTCAGATGGCGAATGAACTGTCGATGCAATCTATGAAACTACAGAATGAGGCAAGTCTCATAGGCCAAAACAATTCGTTACTCAATCCAAATTATGACGAAATATGGCAACAACAGGTTCAACTAGGCAACCAAGCGATTGAGTTAATGCGGCAAAGTGATGCATTGCGCCAACAGTGTTGAGAATATTCTCGAGTTCACTCTGAAGTAGAGACTGGACCCCAGGTTATTAAATCCGCTGTCGCTATATGTATATAGTCTCTGCCCAAAAATCTCTGTTATTACAGTGGCAGTAGAAATTGATATTTTGAGGGCGTAGCCTTTTGATTATGAAAATACAACGCTCGTACCTACAAATTTCTGCTTCTCTTATTATTGGTTTAATCATCGGTTCTTTTGGTTTTGGTAGCGCATCGGCTGAAGAATCTCCTGCACCAATTCAACAAGGTCAGGTCCTAAATGTTTGTGTTGATAAAAAAACTTATGCGATGCGCGCTGTTAAGAGGTGTAAAGCAACTGAGCGAGCAGTAGTTCTTGGCGGTCCAGGACCACAGGGCATTCAAGGTGAAACTGGAGCGCAAGGTGAAACTGGTGAAACTGGTTATACAGGGGCAACTGGCGCAGCAGGTTCAATCGGAAGTTTAAAAACGAAATATATCAGGGTCTTGCATAGAAGTTATCCATCTTTTTGTGGGTCAGATTATGAATCTGACTTTTCTGTTCTTAGCAACAAGACTTCATTAAGCCAGTATGGAAGTACTATTTCATTAAATAAATCCTGCATTAATCTCACTGAAAGTACTATGACCGTTTACGTACCTTAAAAACTCATATTTGACCCCAGGTTATTAAATTCGCGCTCGCTTTAAGCACATAGTGTCTGCCCAAAAATTTCTGCTACAAAGTCCTACCAACTATCTGGGCAAAGGTGTAAGAGGTGAGTATGGTGAAGAGATGACGATTACGGAATATAGAAAGCCTTGGTTTAAGAAAAAAAGATTCATAATCCCTTTGATATTGGCAACTTTTTTAATAATCGGTAACCTTACCTCGCCAAAAGATACGTCACCAAATAATTCTGACTCCAAGAGTGCATCAACTTCAACGAGAAGTTATCCAGTAACTTTTGTTAACTCTATAGTTATTAATCCTGCAACTCTTTCAGTGCGTTTTAGAATTACCAATGACGGGACTCAACCAATTACGCCATCGTGCAGAATTAGGGCATATGACCCAAGCGGCACTTATAAAGGGTTTGACATTTTTGAGATTACTAACCCAATTGAACCTGGAGTTAGTCAGTTGATAGGTGGTCAATTGACTATCACAAAAGAGGGCGCAGAATTTGTTACTGAATTTTCAGGCGAGTGCACTGCAACAACTTCTGATACAGGAACAAGCGCAGGAAAGATGGTAGAGATAATTGATATTCAAGATGGTTCTGACTATGACTCAGAGGAAAATGAATGGTATTGGGGAGCGTCCTTTAAAGGTAAGAACATTTCGCCAGGAACACAGATGGATTGCACGGTCAAGGCTTTGGATTCCAAAAATAATGTATTGATTCAAAGGACATACAGGGCCAACACTGTGAATAATGGAGTTATTGTTCACTATGGACCTGGCGACGCGGTTGAAGTAACAACAAAGAAAATTGTGAAGTCAATTAAATATTTTGATGTAACGTGTACTTTGTAAGAAAAAGATGAAGAACATCAGAACATTTGGATGGGTAATCATTGCCATCAATGTTTACTTCTTTTATGCATTCTTCAGTGGTGTAGACCCAAATGATGGGGACACTGCTATTGGTCTTGGGTTCGTGTTCCTTATTTTCTGGTTGGCAATTTTGAACACATTTATGTATGTTCTTTACAGAGTCACAGGAGGCAAGAAGCGTGAGTGCCCTGCTTGCGGTAATAATGTAAAAAGGGGACTAACTGTCTGCCCTTCATGCCAATTTGATTTTATGAAGGCGGCAAAAGGGAAAACAAATGATGAAGAAGTGGCAAAAGAGAAAACAAATAATGAAGAAGTGGCAAAAGAGAAAACAAATGATGATGAAGTGCAAAAGAGAAAACAAATGATGGAGAAGTTTAGTGAACTAAATGTTTTTATTCAGTTAGTCATTGTTGTTGTTGTGTTAGGCATTGGTCTTTATGTAGGCAGTTGGATACTTGCCCCATTTTCTCAGTCTGCAGATGATGTTAATTGTGGTTTAGATATATTACTTAATCTGCCATGTTTCTACAGATTTAAAGGTTAATTATCTACTCACATAACATTTAATAAATCTGCTTCCTTAATATGAACATAATATTGCATGGCAGTTGTAATTCCTTTATGCCTCATCTGTTTTCTCAGGGCCTCAGCAGGAATCTTCATAGAATAATAAGATGCGTAGGCATGTCTTAATTGATAACAGGTTAATTTAATATTATTTCTTTTAAATAATCTGGTTATTCCTAAATAAATTGTGTTGTAATGATGGTCAGGTTGCTTTACAGTGTATGTATGCGGAAGATATATACGGGCTCAAAGAATTCAATCGTAATGAAAGGCGAAACCCTAAATGGGACAGAAAAAAGATAACACCGCAGCCATCGCCATCGCCGCCATCATCATCAGCGCCGTCACCGCCATCGTCATCTTCATCGTCATGATTACCGACGGCAACATGGCCGGCAAGAGCATCGCTGGCAACACCAACCTCGGCGACACCATCACCGGCGACACCGTCATCGGCAACATCGTCATCGCCGCTTTCGGCGCCAGTATCCTCGGCGGCTTCGCTGGCGCTATCTTCATCGCCATCGCCGCCATCATCAGCGCCGGCAGAAATAAACTAAGAAAAAGGAAACCATAAATGTCAAATAGAAAAATTAACCCGTATGGTGATTTGAGACAGGGTTAAGGAGAATCTCTTTCACGTTGATTCATCGAAAGTTCAGCCTACCAACCATCTATTCAAAGGTAGAAGAGTTGAATAGGGTGAAGACTTTCAGGTAGGAGTTTCGAATGATATGGCTCATCATTGGCTTAATCGCTGCTGGCTCGTTTCTAGTCACCGGATTACAAGTTCTTACAGACCCGGCTTGCTTAACTGCAGACTTTGGTGGTGGCGGGAGAGTAGTTCGGGTAACTTGCCGTGCTGATAATTTGGGAATTATGTCGGGAAATTCGGCTGGGTTACTTTCAATATTTGGTGGACTCGCCATCCTTGCCTTCGTATTCAGGGGGCCATTGCTGTACGGAATTAGAAAACTTGGTTCAACCCCTTCTGCAAGTAGTGAGCCTCAGTTAAGTGGCCATCTTCGACACCAGCCGCAAGTGAACGCGACTCAAGAAGGAAATAGTGAAAATGAGAGTGCACAGAATAAGAAGTGCCCACAATGTGCAGAAATTATTAAAGCAGAGGCTCTTAAGTGCAAACATTGTGGAAGCAATTTAGGTCCAAGCGCTCAGGTTGTTTTACAAAAAAAGATTGGTGGATTCTTTACCAAGAGTTTCTCGGGCGACAATCTTCCAATTTCTTTTATGATAAGTGTGGCGATGATTGGCGGGTTGGTATTTGGATACAACCAAATTAGTAATGCAAGAGAAATATCTGCACTAAAAATTAACGGACAAATTTGTATTTATGGCGATGAAGAAAAGACCAAGAATTTTGGGTGTGCTGATTACCCTAATTTTGATGCGTCATTTTGCTCTATCTCTAAAGTTTTGAATCCATTTATTTTAGGAACAGGTGGTGCTGATTTAATTGAAAATCACTATGGGGGACGCGTTAAAGGCAATCCGGGGGGAGGTAGCGATGACGGCTGTACTAAACCGGAACACCCGAATGAATTTACTTATGAAGGAAAAGTGAATTTTGGAATTGGCGTGTACGAAATTTTGGAATCGGAATATCTTACTCTGACTGGTGACGATTGGCAGGAAGGTGGAGGCGGTACAAAATATATGGAGATTTCACTTAAAAAATGAGGAGCGATAGATGAATCTAAAGGCACCTCATCTCCTCGGTTCATTGAGTCTATAAAATCCCTGAATGGCAAATTGAGATACCAGGTCTTCTACGATGGGTTCGAGACCTATGCCTCTAAGAGTTTCCCACTCTACGTTCGTCTAATTCAGGCTTTTAGTTAATTCATCTATTTAACAATTTTACTTTTAACTTTTTAAACCTACCAACCCTGGGTCTGCCCTATATCAAGGGGAAAAAATAAATAGGCAGTCCCTATTTCAATAAAGGTAAGTCCCTTAAATACTTAAGCCATAGGAAGTCAGGTGACTTTGCAGTGGCGAAGTCCCTGGCTTTCTTACTTGAGTAGGTAGTCAATAGACGCAAATACGCCGTTAAATCATCTGTTACAAGTAGTCGTAGAAGTCTGGGCAAAGATAGAAGAGTTGAGTAGGGTCGACTTATGACCAAGAATCCGATTAGCTGGCAATATTTTCCAAAGCATTCACCGTGCCCAGATTTTCTTAGAAACGTTGTTCAAAGTTTTGAAGAAGTCGCCCCTTCTATCGCATCCCTAGAAAATGTCGGGCAAGTAAGCAATGCGGTCCTAGAAAAGGTTAGGCCTGGATTAGAAAGACTCGGCTTCAATGTAGAGACTGGAAAGACAGCGGAAGCAAAGATAAAGGTTCCAGTTCTATATGGTGCGAATGGAAAAGTTGAGAAATCTTTTGAGGCGGATGCCTATCACCCAGTTCAAAAAATTGTAGTAGAGGTAGAAGCGGGGCGAGGCGTTACAAATTATCAATTCTTAAAAGATTTGTTTCAAGCCTGCGTGATGCAGGATGTTGATTACGCAGTTATTGCAGTCCGTCGGGACTATCGCGGCTCAGATGACTTTTCTAAGGTCGTGACCTTCATAGAAACCATCTATGCCAGCGCTCGTTTGCAACTTCCACTGACAGGACTTCTCATCATTGGTTATTGAGGATGGATTAAAATGGTTTATGACCATTCAAAGGTAGAAGAGTTGAGTAGGGTGAAGATGTGAAGCGGACTTTATCGGTAGGTATTGTTATCGCAATTTTCGTTTCTGTTCCTAGTGCTTTTGCAGCAACCCCTAAAGCAGGCACTACGTGCTCTAAAGTCGGCGCTACTTCTACTTACGCTGGAAAGAAATTCACCTGCGTTAAATCAGGGAAGAAATTGGTCTG
>JBCKHJ010000017.1:0-20881 GCA_038905915.1 Candidatus Planktophila sp.
AAAAGTAGAAGAAAAGTCAATAAACGATTTCCAAATTCGATCCAAGCGTGTAATTGCCCTTCGGCTTGATTAGGAATTGGAAAGTATGAGCCGGGGGTGCATTCGGGCCATGTTGGACAACCCAACCCCGAACCGGTTAACCGAACCGCGCCACCAGTTACGACCAGAGCACTTTGAAGAAAGAGCAACGCCCCAGAGAGCAGAGTTAGGGCGCTACGAGATGCTCTCTTCATCCCCGTAGCCTAGAACCCCGAGGCCTTATCGCGAGGTAGCCTCGAGCGTTGCGATTTACGAATTACGCTAGAATAGTATTGTGAAATTAACCGCCTCAATCCAGAGCCTCTCAGGGGAAGATTTTCGTACGCGAGATGCGATTGCGCGTTCAATTCTTGAAAATGGACCTTCCACTGCCGTTGTTTTGGGGCAACGTTTAAATCTAACGCCATCTGGAATTCGTCGCCACTTAGATCTACTCATTGCCAATGGCGTACTAGAGGCGCGCCAGAAGCGTTCGACTCTTGTTCGTGGGCGAGGTCGTCCCTCAAAAGTATTTGTTATGTCAGATGCTGGTCGTGAAAAATTTGAGCATTCTTATGATGACTTAGCCGTTGCAGCACTTAAATTTATGTCGGCGCAAGCAGGAGAACATTTAATTAAAGCATTTGCGCAGAGTCGTGCCGATGAGATTGAAAGAAAAGCAGCGCCAGTTATTGCCAAACGTTCGCATAAAACGCTGGCCCTGGCAACTTTTCTTTCAGAACAGGGATATGCCGCAAGCGTTGCCCCGCGCCCAATGGGTGAGGAACTTTTACAGCACCATTGTCCAATTGCTCACGTCGCCGCCGAATTTCCACAACTCTGCGTAGCCGAGACGCAAGCATTTTCGAAATTGCTGGGCACTCATGTTCAACGTCTGGCAACTATCGCGCACGGCGATGGTGTTTGCACAACTTTTATTCCAAATAGAGCCACAACTGCAGTAGGAAAGGCACGTTAATGACAATCGCACATCCAGAACTGGAAGGCCTTGGAAATTACGAATACGGCTGGTCTGATAAAAATGATGCGGGTGCGAATTCAAGACGTGGCATTAACGAGGAAGTCGTACGCGATATTTCATCTAAGAAATCTGAACCACAATGGATGCTAGATATGCGCCTAAAGGGTTTATCACTTTTTGAAAAGAAACCAATGCCAACATGGGGTGCGGATCTTTCTGGAATTTTCTTTGACACCATCAAATATTTTGTGCGCTCAACTGAAAAACAGGCCCAAACTTGGGATGATTTGCCTGCAGATATTAAGAACACCTATGACCGCCTTGGAATTCCAGCGGCCGAAAGACAGCGTTTAGTCTCAGGAGTTGCAGCGCAGTATGAATCCGAAGTTGTTTACCACTCAATTCGTGAAGATTTAGTGAAACAAGGCGTAATTTTCCTTGACACCGATAGCGCACTTAAGGCGCACCCAGAGCTATTTAAGGAATATTTCGCGACTGTTATTCCAGTTGGCGATAACAAATTTGCTGCGTTAAATACTGCCGCATGGTCGGGTGGATCTTTTATCTATATTCCAAAGGGTGTTCATGTAGATATTCCTTTGCAAGCATATTTCCGAATTAACACCGAAAATATGGGGCAATTCGAGCGCACTTTAATTATTGCCGATGAAGATTCCTACATTCACTATGTTGAAGGTTGCACTGCCCCCATTTATAAATCAGATTCTTTGCACTCTGCCGTTGTCGAAATTATTGTAAAAAAGGGTGCCCGTGTTCGTTATACAACTATTCAAAATTGGTCCAACAACGTATATAACTTGGTAACCAAGCGCGCTACATGTGCCGAAGGTGCAACTATGGAATGGGTTGATGGCAATATTGGCTCAAAGGTAACTATGAAATACCCTGCAATTTTCTTAATGGGAGCTCATGCCAAGGGGCAGACGCTCTCACTTGCCTTTGCAGGTGCAGGTCAACATCAAGATTCTGGTGCCAAAATGGTTCATGCTGCGCCATATACATCTTCTTCGGTTATCTCTAAATCAGTAGCACGAAATGGTGGTCGCACTTCTTACCGTGGTTTAGTTCAAGTTCAAGAAGGTGCGCATCATTCTAAGAGCACCGTTAAATGCGACGCGCTCTTAGTGGACTCAATTTCTAGATCTGATACTTATCCTTATGTAGATATTCGAGAAGACGATGTTTCCATCGGACATGAAGCGAGCGTTTCTAAAATCAGCGATGATCAACTTTTCTATTTAATGTCGCGTGGAATTAACGAAGATGAAGCAATGGCAATGATTGTTCGTGGCTTTATTGAACCAATCGCACGCGAGCTACCTATGGAATATGCCCTTGAACTGAATCGTTTAATTCAACTTCAAATGGAAGGCGCTGTTGGTTAATGTCCTTACTCACAACCAATTATTTGACACCCACAGGACGCGAAGAAGCATGGAGATTTACGCCACTTAAACGTCTTAAAGGTTTACATGATGGCAGCGCAATTATTGGTGGGCGCGCATCTCTTGCTCCAAAAAGCGTCCTTCCAATCGGCGTAACTTTCCAACGACTGCCGCGCGAACTAATCTCTTCGCAATCTGCAACTGATGACGTAATTATTGAACGCATTAGAGGCCAAGCAATTGATTGCGCGGTATTGTCGGTTGCTGCAAATACCGAAGTTGCGCAGCCAATCTATTTAAAACGCGCTATGGGTGATACGGATACTGCAGAATTATCGCGTGTTCAAATTTGTCTGGCCGAGCACGCACGCGCTACCGTCATTTTTGAAAATAATGGCGATGCACTACTGGCCGAAGATGTGGAAATAATTCTTTCACCAGGTTCAAATCTGAAATTTGTAACGCTACAAGAATGGAGCGCTACATCAGTCCATACTGCGCGCCATCACGCCATTATTGATAAGGATGCAACTTTTAAATCCGTAACGGTCACAGTGGGCGGTGATTTAGTACGTATTTTGCCAACGGTTGAATTCATCGGTCAAGGCTCATCGGCGGAATTACTAGGCGTTTATTTTGCTGCAACCGGCCAATTTTTTGAGCATCGTATACATATAGATCACTTGGTGCCAAATGCTAAGTCGAGAGTTAATTACAAAGGCGCCCTTGCAGGGAAAGGCGCTCATACTGTTTGGATCGGTGATGTATTTATTCGAGCCGGCGCTCAGGGAACTGATACTTATGAATTAAATCGCAACCTTTTATTAACCGATGGCGCGCGTGCTGATTCTGTGCCTAACTTAGAAATCGAGACTGGCGAAATAGTTGGTGCAGGCCACGCCAGCACAACTGGTCGTTTTGATGACGAGCAGCTTTTCTATTTAATGTCTCGCGGTATCACGCTGGCAGATGCCCGTCGTTTAGTCGTGCGCGGTTTCTTTAATGAAATTATTTCAGAAATTGGTAATGAAGAAATCCAAGATCGTTTAATGTCCCGGATTGATTCTGAACTCGCTAAAGCAAGTTCATGATGTCTGATTTGATATTTTCAAAACTTGAATCTGGTAAATCTGTGAAATTAGAAAAAGAGGGGAAAACAATTTGCGTAACTCGCGTTGGTCAAGAAGTTTTCGCTATTGATGACACCTGTTCTCATGCTGAAGCATCCCTTACCGAGGGCGAAGTAACTGGCTTTAAAATCGAATGTTGGTTACATGGGGCCGAATTTGATCTGCGAACTGGCGAAGTCTTAGCACTACCGGCTACCCAAAGCGTTGCAATATATCCAGTTATAATCGACGGAGACTCCGTCCTTGTGAAAATTAATTAGAGAGACGAGAAATGATGAGCACGCTAGAAATTCGTGGACTTCAAGTTTGCGTTGATACCGAAAATGGCCGCGTCGAAATTCTAAAAGGCGTTGATCTAACGATTAATTCAGGCGAAATTCACGCAATCATGGGACCAAATGGTTCAGGTAAATCGACCTTGGCTTACTCAATTGCTGGCCACCCAAAGTATGCGATCACGGGTGGCAGCGTGCGCCTTGATGGTGCGAATGTGTTAGAGATGAGCGTCGATGAACGCGCAAAGGCGGGTCTCTTTTTAGCGATGCAATACCCAGTAGAAATACCCGGCGTATCGGTTTCTAATTTTTTACGAACTGCTGCGACCGCGCTTCGTGGCGAAGCGCCAAAACTTCGCACATGGGTTGGCGAAGTAAAAGATGCGATGAATGCGCTAGCGATTGATCCTGCTTTTGCTTCTCGTAATGTTAATGAAGGTTTTTCTGGCGGAGAAAAGAAACGCCATGAGATTATGCAATTAGAATTATTAAAACCAAAAATAGCGATTTTGGATGAAACAGATTCAGGCCTCGATATAGATGCGCTGCGCATTGTTTCTGAGGGTGTTCTGCGCGCAAAGGCGGCAAATAATCTAGGAGTCGTACTGATTACCCACTACACAAGAATTCTGCGCTATATCAAGCCTGATTTCGTGCATGTATTCGCCAATGGCCGGATAGTAGAAGAAGGCGGTCCAGAACTCGCCGACAAGCTCGAAGCCGATGGTTATGCAGAGTATGTCTCTAGCTAGTACACACTCATTTCATGACTTTTAATCCCGCACTTATCCGGCGCGATTTTCCAATCTTGGGGCGCACTGTGCGGGATGGTAAGAAACTTATCTATCTGGATAGTGGTGCAACGAGTCAAAAACCGCAAGTAGTAATCGATGCGGAGGCATCCTTTTATGAATTTCACAATGCTGCGGTTCATCGCGGCGTATATCAATTGTCCGAAGAAGCCGATGCCTTATTTGAAGGCGCGCGGGCTCGCGTTGCAAAATTTATCAATGTTGGCATAGAAGAAGTTATTTTTACCAAAAGTGCAACTGAATCTCTAAATGCAATTGCATATGCAATGGGAAACGCTGAGGTTGGAAATAGATTTCATTTAGGTAAGGGCGATGGCATTGTCGTCACAGAGATGGAACATCACTCCAACCTCGTTCCTTGGCAAGAATTGTCTCGTCGAAGCGGTGCGGTTCTGTCTTGGTTTGAAGTTACCTCGCAAGGCCGACTAGATCTTTCACGTATTAATGAGGTAATTACCAAATCAACGAAAGTTGTTGCCCTTACGCATCAATCGAACGTGCTTGGAACTGTTAATCCACTGGAAGCGATTGTGGCGCGAGCCCATGAAGTCGGCGCAGTAGTCGTACTTGATGCTTGTCAGTCAGCTCCGCACATGCCACTTGATGCACAAAAACTTGGCGTCGATTTCATAGTTTTTTCTGGACATAAAATGGCAGGGCCAACAGGTGTTGGCGTTTTGTGGGGTCGCATGGAATTGCTCACGGAACTTCCACCTTTTTTATATGGTGGATCGATGATTGAAAGCGTAACAATGGAAAAATCTACTTACGCCCTTCCTCCCGCCAAATTCGAAGCTGGCGTTCCAAATATGGCCCAAGTTGTAGGCCTTGGAGCGGCAATTGAATACTTAATGGCAATTGGCATGAAAAATATCCACGATTACGAAATGGAATTAACTGCTTATGGATTGGAAATATTAAAAAAAATTGATACGCTAAAAATTGTAGGTCCTGAAGATATGCTAAATCGCGGGTCAGCCCTTTCCTTTACCATTTCGGATATTCATCCACATGACCTCGGTCAATTTTTAGATAGTCAAGGTATTGCAGTTCGCAGCGGCCATCATTGCGCATGGCCGCTAGCCAGAAAATTGAAAGCTCCGGCCTCTACCAGAGCATCCCTTTATTTTTATAACGAAAAAAGTGAACTTGATGCGTTAGCTGAAGGCATAATTGCGGCCCAGAAATATTTCAGTAGGTTCTAATGGAACTCGATAATTTGTATCAGGAAGTAATTCTCGATCACTATAAGCATCCGCAAAATAAGGGTTTGAATCCAACTTATGATGTCCAAGTTCAACATGTAAATATAAGTTGTGGTGACGAAATCACTTTGAATATAAGTGTTATGGAAGATAAAATATCCTCTCTTACTTGGGACGGTTTTGGCTGTTCGATTTCGCAGGCAAGTGTCTCGATGATGAGTGACTTACTTACCGATAAACTCCTCAAGGAAGCTGAAAATATTCTCAATACATTTATGGAATTGATGCAAAGTAAAGGTAATAAAACTGGTGATACTGCGATTTTGGAAGATGCCGTTGCATTTGCTGGAGTATCCAAATTTCCAGCCCGCATAAAATGCGCTCTGTTGGGTTGGATGGCCTTTAAGGATGCGGCAATTCAAGTGAAAAACAAATAGAATTTACACTCTAGCTAAAGGATAAAAATGGTAGCCAGTATCGATGATGTGACCGAAGCTATGAAGGATGTGGTAGACCCAGAATTGGGAATCAATGTTGTTGACCTTGGTTTAATTTATGATGTCATGGTTGATGAAGGCAATACTGCAATTCTTAACATGACCTTAACTTCGGCTGCATGTCCGCTACAAGATGTAATTGAAGATCAAACGCGCCAAGCTCTCGCAGCACTAACAAGCGATGTGAAAATTAATTGGGTCTGGATGCCGCCTTGGGGCCCAGATAAAATATCGGTTGACGGAAGAGAGCAGCTTCGGGCACTTGGGTTTACGGTTTAAATAATGTCAATGCATGCGGCGTGGATGTCACACCGGTCTATGACTGCAGATCCTTCGGTTAAAGCACAAAAACTAAAGCCAGGAACAGTTAAGCGAATCTTTTCCTTCGCCAAGCCTTACCGAATTAGCATAGTTATTTTTCTTTTCACCGTTGTTGTTGATGCGGCCCTTGTTATCGCTACTCCACTTCTTCTTAGAAGCTTAATCGACGATGGCGTAATTCCGGGTGATGGCGCAATTGTTACGCGTTTGGCAATTTATGTTGGTTTAATTGCGATAGGTGATGCGGCGATGTCGATGTTAGGTCGTTGGTACTCATCACGCATCGGTGAAGGTTTAATTTATGACCTGCGCTCCTTGGTATTTGCCCATGTCCAAAAGCAATCGATTGCTTTCTTTACTCGCACGCAAACAGGTGCCCTTATCTCACGAATAAATTCTGATGTTATGGGTGCTCAACAAGCTTTTACAGCTACCTTATCCGGCGTTGTAAGCAACGTTGTTAGTCTCATTCTGGTAGGGGTAACAATGTTGATTTTGTCATGGCAGATCACCTTTGTTGCCTTGGTTCTTCTGCCAGCATTTTTATTACCAACCAAATGGGTGGGTAGAAAATTACAAGCACTCACGCGCGAATCTTTTCAAGTCAATGCCGAGATGTCGAACACTATGACAGAACGCTTTAATGTATCTGGGGCGATGCTAGTCGCACTCTATGGTCAAAGCGATCGAGAGAAAGAATTTTTCAGATCAAAGGCTCGAAAAGTTGCTGATATTGGCATAACAATTGCGATGCTTAACCGTCTTTTCTTTATCGCACTCATAGGAGTTGCCGCAGTTGCAACAGCTTTTGCGTATGGAATTGGCGGTCATTTGGCGATTAATGGGGGAGTAACCGTTGGGACTCTGCTTGCAATTACCGCACTTCTTGCACGTTTATATGGCCCGTTGACTGCTCTCTCAAATGTTCGCATCGATATCATGACATCTCTTGTTTCATTCGAACGCGTTTTTGAAGTTCTAGATCTGCAACCTATGGTTAAAGATAGAGATGGCGCTAAAGAATTGGAGACAAAAAATCCGCGGATTGAATTTAGAAGCGTTAATTTCACTTATCCAAAGGCCGAAGAAATTTCGTTAGCTTCACTGGAATCAGTGGCAAAGGCTGAAACCGTGCCAAGCGGTCAAGTGCTTAGCGATTTGTCTTTTATTGCAGAACCAGGGACTTTAACGGCCATTGTCGGTCCATCTGGCGCCGGTAAGACAACAATTAGCGCGCTATTGCCTCGCCTTTATGACGTAACTTCTGGTGGGATATTTATAGATGGAACCGATATTCGCGACCTAACTTTAGAGTCGCTGCGCGGTTCTATCGGAGTTGTAATGCAAGATGCGCATCTTTTTCATGAAACCATTGGGCAAAATCTGCGATATGCAAAACCTGATGCCACTGATGCACAGATGCAAGTGGCATGTGAAGCAGCGCAAATCTGGAAACTTATCTCTTCGCTGCCAAATGGTTTTGAAACAATGGTTGGCGAACGAGGACACAGGCTCTCGGGTGGCGAAAAACAGCGTTTAGCAATCGCGCGATTGCTTTTAAAATCACCTGCAATAGTTATATTGGATGAAGCCACCGCGCATTTGGATTCAGAAAATGAAGCACTAGTTCACGAGGCGTTTAAAAGCGCGCTAAAAGGTCGAACCAGCATTGTTATTGCCCATAGATTAAGCACCATTAAAGAAGCAGATCAAATTCTAGTTCTTGAAAAAGGTTTTATCGTGGAACGAGGAAGCCATGAAGAACTAGTAAGTAAGGGCGGACTTTATGCCGCTCTATACGATCGTCAAGACTTAACGGGTGCGACGAATTAGTATCCGCCCATAAATTACCAAACCTGCAAAAAATATCCACTGCAGCGAATATGCCATATGTGGCCCATCGGTTAATTCCGGTAATTGCGCTGGAACAATTGGCGTTAGCTCGGGAGTTGAACCTGAAAGCAAATCCAAATAAAAATTTTCTGTCTCACCCTTTGTTTGTGCATTTAATTTCGAAATTAATGAACCATCCCCAGGAAGAGCGAAAAAAGATCCTCGCGGCAAAGATGAATCAAGTCGTAATCGCCCAATAATTTCTACCGTCTGCGTTGGAACTGGTGAAACTTTCGGGGCAATAGTGGCGTTGGCTCCAGCTTTAACCCAGCCACGGTCCACCCAAAATTTTTCGCCAATCTCGTTGATAAAAAGGGTTAAAACTTCAAAACCGTACACTCCTTCGTAGTAGCGATTTTTAAGCAGGATTTGTTTGCCAGAATCGAATTTCCCTGATGTAGAAACACGCTGCCACTCATGTGGAATGGGATTTTTCGAGACTAGTGAAAGGGAGATTGGTTTTTCTAGCACATGCGTTTTAATCGTCGTATTTCTAGCATGTCGATCGATGCCTCGCTGATATTGCCATTGCGCACCCCAAATACAGAGCCCAATTAAAATCAGAGCAATAAAGGATTTTAGAAGCGAGTATCTTTCGCGCTCTTGATTCACAATTTTTAGTTTAGTTTAAGAAAGGGATCGTTGTTTCTCTTTGATGATTGCGCTACCAGATGGATAAGTTTCCCGCCCAGCATTTGCTACAACGACGGCAATATATGGCAGTGTGATCGCGCCAAGGAGAGCAAACCAGCGAAAAGGATTTGGAAGAATGACAGTCAAAATAAAGCATGCGGTTCTAATCATCATGGAAATAAAATATCTACGTCGGCGCGCGCTTTGATCCGCGCTAAAGCTTGCCTGAGCACTCGTGATATTGAAAATTTCGTTATCTGAGGCCATCTACTTAGTCTAGATCTCCTTGGAATGAGATGCACACTGATTCTAGGGTAGGGGCGGCTTAAATCTTTTGATTACGCCAGAGTAGCCATTAGGTTCTAGACATGAGTTCTTTGGCGCTAGTAACTGGCGGAAATCGCGGAATCGGCTTGGCAATCGCTAACGCCTTGAAAATTAGCGGTTTTGATGTCATCGTTACATATCGCAGCGGCACGGCGCCTTCAGGTTTTAAATCTGTAGTGATGGATGTTAGTTCGACCGAGAGCGTGGATCAAGGTTTTGATGAAATCGAAAAACAATGGGGCTTTGTCGAATGCATTGTGGCCAGCGCTGGAATTACTAAAGATGGCCTAGTGATGCGAATGAGTGATCAAGACTTCCAAAGCGTTATTGATGCAAACTTAACGGGAGCATTTCGTGTTGCAAGGCGAGGGACAAAAGGTTTACTAAAACTTAAAAAGGGTCGGTTAATTTTTGTGGGCTCGGTAGTTGGCACCTTGGGTTCTGCTGGTCAAGTAAATTATGCAGCAAGTAAATCAGGGCTAATTGGTATGGCGCGTTCATTTGCACGCGAACTCGGAAGCCGTGGGATTACCGCGAATGTGATTGCACCAGGTTTTGTTGAAACCGATATGACTGCAAACTTGGATGAAAAGCGACGAAATGAGATTGCTAGTTCGGTTCCACTTGGACGTTTTTCTAGTGCAAATGAGGTTGCAGATGTTGTAGCCTTCATTGCATCTAGCCAAGCAAGTTATATAACTGGAGCCCTCATCCCAGTCGATGGCGGATTAGGAATGGGTCACTAAATGGGAATTTTGCAAGGTAAAAATATTCTTGTTACCGGAGTTCTTACTGACTCCTCAATTGCCTTTCACATTGCAAAGATTGCACAAGACGAAGGTGCAACAGTTTTGCTTACTTCTTTCGGTCGAGCCTTAAGTCTTACCACTCGTATTGCGACCAGACTTCCGCAGCCGGCTCCGGTCATTGAACTTGATGTTACAAACCAAGAACATCTTGATGGACTTGCATCTAGTATTAAGAAGCACGTGTCACACCTTGACGGGGTCGTACATTCAATCGGCTTTGCACCAGAGTCTGCCCTAGGTGGAAATTTTCTCAATACTTCATGGGAGGATGTATCAACGGCGCTGCATGTTTCGGCATACTCACTCAAGGCGTTAAGTAGCGCGACCCGTTCATTATTTAAAAATGGCGGATCCATTGTTGGTCTAGATTTTGATGCAAGTGTGGCTTGGCCAAAATATGACTGGATGGGCGTTGCTAAAGCGGCCCTTGAATCAACTTCGCGTTATTTAGCACGCGATTTAGGGGCGGAAAATATTCGCGTCAATCTTGTTGCGGCAGGTCCCATAAAAACAATGGCGGCAAGATCTATTCCGGGTTTTGAAGTATTCGAAAAAGCATGGAATGAGCGAAGCCCACTTTTTTGGGATGTAAATGACCCCGTACCAGCAGCTCAGGCTACGGTCGCCTTGCTATCTGATTGGTTTCCAAAAACTACGGGTGAAATCATCCATGTAGACGGCGGTTTGCACGCCATGGGGGCTTAAGGGTAACCTTTGCCCCAGACCAGTAGCCAATGGCTGCTGCAAGAGGAGTTACCGCTCCCACCTAAATCGCTTCGGCGCTCTGGTTTGTCGGATTTATAAATGGTTTAAACCATTTCTTCTTCCTATGCGGTTCTCATCTTGTAGCGCTGTGAAACTAAAGCGTTAACACAACCGATAGGAGCACAAATCACGACTGAACCGCGCATCAATGATCGAATTCGCACCCCCCAAATTCGTTTGATCGGACATACCGGCGAACAAGTTGGCATTGTTGATATCGATACCGCGTTAAAGATGGCAGATGAAATCGGTCTCGACTTAGTCGAAATTGCTCCAGATGCCATACCACCCGTTTGCAAGATTATGGACTTCGGAAAATACAAGTACGAAGTTGCACAAAAGGCACGGGAAGCGCGACAAAACCAAACCCACATTGTGGTCAAGGAAGTGCGGTTAACACCAAAAATCGAAAACCATGATTACGAAACCAAACGTACTCAAGTTGAGAAATTTCTCAAAGGTGGCGACAAGGTGAAAGTTACGATGAAATTCCGCGGAAGAGAACAAACGCGGCCGGAGATGGGATACAAAATATTGCAACGTCTTGCAGAAGATGTCGCAGCATTTGCTTTCATCGAATTCGCTCCTAAACAAGAGGGTCGAAACATGACAATGGTATTAGGACCAACAAAGAAGAAGAACGAAGCAGTTGCAGAACAACGAGCAGCCCGAGCAGCAGTCAAAGCGCAAGCCGAAGCTGTAGCAAAGGCTACGGAGTAAGGGAGCAAGAAATGCCAAAGATGAAGACACATAGCGGTGCGAAGAAAACTTTTCGCGTCACAGGAACAGGAAAGATTATGCACGAGCGCGCTGGTAAGCGCCACCTGCTCGAGCGTAAATCTTCTCGTCAGGTTCGTCGTCTGAGCACTGAAACATCAGCCAAAGCAACTGTAACTATGACTGCCAAGCGCATGCTTGGTCTTAAGTAAGGGGCGTGAATTAAATGGCAAGAATAAAACGTGGTGTTCACGCCGCAAAGAAGCGTCGTACAACGCTTGCACGTGCCGTCGGTTATCGCGGACAACGTTCACGTCTTTTCACAAAGGCAAAAGAGCAAGTTACTCACTCTATGGTCTATGCATTCAATGACCGTAAAGATAGGAAAGGCGATTTCCGCCGACTATGGATTCAACGTATTAATGCTGCTAGCCGCGAAAACGGCATGACATATAACCGTTTTATGCAAGGGCTTAAGGCTGCAGGTGTTGAAGTTGACCGTCGCGTTCTCTCTGAACTTGCAACAAATGATGCAGCAACATTTAAAACTTTAGTTGAAATTTCTCGCAAGAGTTTAGTTTCAGCTTAATTTAAAAAATAGAAAAACTAGGCCAATGATTGAGAGCCTTCACTCGCCACATATAGCGCGGGTGAAGGCTCTTATTGGTGCTAGGGGAAAGATTGAACGGAAAGCGACTGGCCTATTCGTGGCCGAGGGAGCGCAGTTTGCACGCGAAGTGCTCGACAATCCATCTCAACTTCCCATTGAAACGCTTTATTTAACGCAAAACGGGCGCGCTCGAATTGAAAGTATCGGTAATTTTTCTCACTTAAATATCGTAGATGTTAGTGAAGCAGTGATGCAGGAAATGAGCGATACCGTTACGCCGCAAGGAATTCTTGCTATTTGCAAAAAGAGCCAAGTATCTATTAATGATTTGGCGCTGACTGGAAAATCTCGTTTTATTTATCTTTACGAAATACAAGACCCTGGAAATGCTGGAACCATCTTACGTTCAGCCGATGCTATGGGTATGAGCGCTGTAATAACCTCACCCAATAGCGTTGATATGTTCGCACCCAAAGTAATCCGTTCAAGTGCGGGCTCACTCTGGCACATTCCCGTTATAGAAAACGCTTCTATAAAAGATATCTTCCTCCGATGGCCATCCCTTAAAGCCTTCGCTCTCGATGCAAACGCTGCAATCAATCTTTCGGAAATTGATACTGACTCTGATGTACTTGCAATATTTGGCAATGAAGCACGAGGACTTGATTCTCGTGAATTAAGCCAGCGCGTTGTCGGCGTAAAAATACCAATGCCAGGCAATGCCGAAAGCCTTAACCTTTCTGCGGCGGCATCAATTCTCATGTACCACTTCGCCAATATCCCAACCGCTAGATAGTCGAGCCGATAGACTGGCCATATGCGTGCTGAAGAAATTACATTATGGGTCGAAGATGCCCGTAAAGCTTTTGCATCGGCATCGGATTTAGATTCTTTAAAGAGTGCGCGCCTTGGACATGCCGGAGATAAGTCACCAATATCAGGGGCTAGCCGCACTCTTGGATCTCTTAGCGCTGAAGAGAAAATAACTTTTGGCAAAATTATTGGGCAAGCAAAGGCTCAAATTGCCACAGCTCTGGAAAATCGCACGCTCGAGTTAGAAAATATTCGTGATACAAAAGTTTTGTTAGAAGAAGTTGTTGATATTACTTTGCCGGCAACGCGTTCTCATATAGGTGGTTTGCATCCAATCTCTATTATTAAAAACGAGATTAGTGATTTCTTTATTGAACAAGGCTATAGCGTCGTTGACGGTCCAGAACTTGAATCGGGTTGGCTTAATTTTGATGCACTCAATATTCCTGCGGATCATCCTGCTCGAACGATGCAAGATACTCTTTTTATTGAACCCCTTGATTCTGGAATGGTCTTACGTACACATACCTCGCCAGTACAGATTCGCACCATGTTGACTCAAGAACCACCAATTTATGTAATCTGTCCCGGCCGTACTTTTCGTGCCGATGAATTAGATGCAACACACAGCCCAGTGTTTCATCAAGTTGAGGGATTAGTCGTTGACCGTGCAATTTCCATGGCGCATTTAAAAGGTACCTTAGATAGTTTTGCCCACCATATGTTTGGGCCTGATGTAACTACTCGACTTCGACCATCATTTTTCCCATTCACCGAACCGAGCGCCGAAGTTGATGTTTTTTTCAATGGTCGCTGGATTGAATGGGGCGGCTGCGGAATGGTTAATCCAAAAGTTTTAGAAACTTGCGGAATTGATACATCACAATATTCGGGTTTCGCTTTCGGAATGGGACTCGAACGCACGCTAATGGTTCGGCATGGAATTACCGATATGCATGACATTGTCGAAGGCGATTTGCGTTTTACCCGTCAATTTGGTGTTGGTCTCTGATGCGCGCCCCGCTCTCTTGGTTGCGCGAATTCGCGGCGTTGCCAGCAAAAATTTCACCGCAAGAGATAGCCGATGCATTTATTCGGGTTGGTTTTGAAGTCGAAGAAATAATTCAGCAAGGAGCGGATTTAATTGGACCCTTGTTAATTGGAAAAGTTCTTACGATCCAAGAGGTTACTGATCAAAAAAAGCCCATTCGATATGTTGGATTAGATTGTGGCGAGAAAAGCACACGCTATGTCATATGCGGGGCTACAAATTTTGTAGTAGATGATTTAGTAGTCGTTGCGATTCCCGGTGCTGTACTTTCTGGAAATTTTGCAATTTCGGCGCGCGAAACTTATGGCAAAACAAGTGATGGCATGATTTGTTCGACTCGCGAATTAGGACTTGGGCAAGAGCATTCCGGAATTATGGTTGTGACGGGTTCTAGCTTGAAACCAGGCGATGATGCTATTTCAGGCCTAGAAATTAACGATGTTATTTTTGATTTGGCAATAAATCCCGATCGTGGCTACGCACTTAGCATTCGTGGCCTAGCGCGCGAAATCGCGGGCGCTTTTGATTGCCAATATCGCGATCCCGTTGACGCCCTTCGCAGACTTTCCTATCCTGAAAATGGCTCTGGCGTGAAAGCAACAATTGGCGATCCCACATGTGCCAGCGTTTTCTATCTTCGAACCGTCACGGGATTCAATCCTCAAGCACCATCTCCACTCTGGATGCGCCGTCGCATTGAAAAAATGGGAATGCGCTCGATTTCTTTGGTAGTTGATGTAACCAACTATGTAATGCTCGAACTGGGTCAGCCGCTCCATGCTTTTGACGCAAAGAAAGTATCCGGTGGGCTCACGATTAGACGCGCAGGGTCATCGGTAGAATTCACTACCCTCGATGGACAAGTCCGAAAACTTGATCCCGATGACATGGTTGTTGCAGATAGCGTTGAAGTCCTCGCCCTCGCTGGCGTTATGGGCGGCCAAAAATCTGAAATCTCTGAAACGACTACGGATATTGCAGTTGAAGCGGCGCGATTCGATCCCATTGCAATTGCACGCAACTCCAGGCGTCACAAGTTATCGACAGAGGCATCTCGTCGCCTTGAGCGCTCAGTTGATCCATCCTTGGCTGAGTTTGCCTCTGCTCGATTTGTGCAATTACTCTGTGAAAATAGTTCAGCACAACACCTTTCGACCGATCACGATGGCGAACCACGTTTCGCTCCGGTCGTAACTATTGATCCAAGTTATATTTCACGAACTCTTGGAATCGATGTACCAGCATCGCAGGTCGCACAAATTCTACGCACGATTGGGTGCGATGTTGATGAGACAACATTTACTATTGATCCTCCTTCATGGCGAAGTGATTTACTTAGTGCTGCAGATTTCACAGAAGAAGTCGCTCGAATGATTGGCTACGAAGAGATTTCTTCGCTTCTTCCACCACGCCCATTAACGGCAAGCCTTACCCATGGGCAAAAACGTATTCGCACTATTTCTGCCGCTCTTGCCGCACAAGGTTTCACTGAAGTCCTCAATTACCCATTTACAAGTGATGAATTAATTAAATCTTTGGGTTATCGCGCAGAACGTGGCGCCACATATCGATTAGCCAATCCATTCTCAGAAGAGAGCCCAGTTTTGCGCACTCACTTGCTTCCCGGATTATTACAAGTTGCCCAGCGAAATATCGGGCGCGGTGCTAAAGACTTCGCAATATTTGAAATTGGTTCTATCTTTAGAAATTCACAAAAATTGATTCCTGCAATTTCGCCAGCGCTAGGTAAAAAACCAAGTGCAAAAGAAATCACAGCAATTTTTGCAAGCGTGCCACCGCAACCAATACATTGCGCGGGGTTACTAGTGGGCAAAATCGGTACAGATAGTTGGCAAGGTAACGTCCGTTCATTTACTTGGAGCGACGCCCTTGCTTATGTAGAAAGTATTTTGCGCCTTGCAAATCTTAAATGGGAGATAAAACGCAGTGATTTTGCGCCTTGGCATCCAGGGCGGTGCGCAGAGTTTTTAGTAAATGGCGCTCCAGTTGCTCATGCAGGTGAACTCCATCCCCGCGTTGTAGCCCAATTCGCACTTCCAGCTCGTGCTTGCGCATTCGTAGTCAATCTCGATGCGCTGCCTGATTCCGCAATTGTACGAGCACAAGAAATTCTAACGATGCCAGTTGCAGTTCAGGATTTAGCGTTAATTGTTGATGCCAGCGTTACGGCCGCAGAGTTAGAGCAAGCCTTACGCATCGGTGCAGGGGAGCTGCTTGAATCAATCACACTCTTTGATCGCTATGACAAGTTAGGCGATGGCAAAATCTCTTTGGCTTTCACGCTAACTTTTCGTGCCCCAGATCGCACGCTAACTGGGGCTGAAGTCGCACAGGCACGCGAAGGCGCAGTTGCTAGCGCCAGCGCCAAATGTGGGGCGGTAGCTCGCACCGCATAATTATGCACTCGATTGCATAATTATAGATTTTGCGCTAGGCTAGGACCATGAAAACAGCGGTCATCGGCGCCAGTGGCTATGCAGGTGGCGAACTCCTGCGCTTATTAGCGCTGCATCCGCATTTTCAAGTAGAAGCAGTAACTGCTTTTAGCAGCGCAGGCGAAGTGGTCACATCGGTACACCCGCAATTACAATCTTATGGATCGAAAACTTTTACATCTGTTGACTCGCTAGATTTCAATTCTTACGAACTTTTCTTTATCGCTCTTCCACCTGGAGAATCTGCGGCGTTAATTCCTAAAATTCCAGCGAGCGCAAAAATAGTGGATCTAGGAGCAGATTTTCGTCTAGAAAATTCGAATTCGTGGTCAAAATATTATGGTGGAAACCATGCTGGTACTTGGGTTTATGGTTTGCCCGAATTACCTAAGCAAAGAGCGTTGATTAAGAGCGCTAACCGAATTGCTAATCCAGGTTGCTATGCCACATCGATTGCACTGGGACTTGCTCCGGCGTTGCCATTTATTGAAGTAAGCGATGTTGTGGTTGTGGCAGCATCGGGTACAACCGGGGCTGGACGAAGCGCCAAAATTACTTTGCTAGCCAGTGAAGTAATGGGCTCGCTGACATCTTATAAATTTGGGGGAGTACATCAACACACACCCGAAATTGAAGAATCTTTATCGAAGGTAGCAGGTAAAAGCGTAAAGATATCTTTTACTCCGTTACTGGCGCCCATGCCTCGTGGAATTCTTTCCACAATTACCGCGAAATTGACGGCAAAGATATCTACCCAAGAAATTCATAAAGTTTTCTGTGGCGCCTACCTTAATGAGCCATTCGTGCGCGTTCTTCCACTAGGTCAAATGCCTTCAACTTCATCGCTTACGGGCAGCAATAACGTTTCAATGCAAGTAGCGGTTGATGAACATACCAATCGATTAATTATTTCGGTTGCACTTGATAATCTGGGAAAAGGTGCCGCCGGCCAGGCGATTCAAAGCGCTAATTTAATTTGTGGTTTTGCTGAAACTTCTGGTTTGAATTTTGATGGAATCGGATCATGAATTTACCCCTTGGCTTTAGGGCCGGCGCTACAGCGGCAGGCTTAAAAAGCAATGGCGGGCTAGATTTAGCTCTGATTGAAAATCAAGGTCCAAATTTCTTCGCCGCCGCTGTCTTTACATCAAATCAGGTTATTGCAGCCCCTGTTATCTGGAGCAAACAGGTAATCAAGGGCGAGATTGCGCGGGCAGTAATTCTTAATTCAGGTGGAGCTAACGCTTGTACTGGTCCGCAAGGTTTCCAAGACGTTCACGCAACGGCAGAGCGCGTTGGTAAGAAGTTAGGAATTTCATCGGGTGAAGTTCTGGTCTGCTCGACCGGTTTAATTGGCGAGCTATTGCCAATGCCAAAGATTTTCGCTGGGATAGATGAAATTTTTCTAGAAATGAATAGTAAATCGCTAGAAAATTGCGCACGAGCAATAATGACCACTGATTCTGTGCCAAAAATTGCCAAAGAAAACGAATTTGGAATAGAGATAGTTGGCATTGCAAAAGGTGCCGGAATGTTGGCACCGGCGCTGGCCACCATGCTCTGCGTTGTAATGACCGATGCTATTTTGCCAACTAATAGCCAAGAGATTTTTAAGGATGTAGTTGATCGAACTTTTAACAGAATTGATTCAGATGGTTGCACTTCAACTAATGACACTGTTTTGCTTATGGCATCTGGGGCCAGTGGTCAAAAATTAAATGAGAGCCAATGCCAAGACTTATTGACCAGAGTATGTGCATCCTTATCTGCTCAGTTAATTGCCGATGCCGAAGGCGCAACTAAGAGTATTTCAATTATCGTAACAGGTGCGTTAAACGAAGCCGATGCGCTATCTGTTGCTAGAGCATGTGCCCGAAATAATTTGTTGAAATGCGCAATATTCGGGGGTGACCCAAACTGGGGAAGAGTGTTGGCAGCTGTGGGTACTTCTACGGCTTATATGGAACCGTTCAACATTGATGTTTGGCTAAATGGAATTCAAGTTGCCAAAGGTAGCGCACCATTTGCTGATAAAAGCCTTGTTGACTTTACCAATCGAGGAGTTGAGATTCTTATCAATTTAAATGTTGGCGATGCGCAGGCTACCGTTATTACTAATGATCTCAGCCCCGCATATGTCCACGAGAATTCGGCTTACGCAACATGATCGTCGTGAAATTTGGCGGCCATGCCATGAAAGATGAAAACGGAAATTTTTCAAAAGCAATCAAGAACGTGGTAGATGCTGGCACCGATGTTGTCGTTGTGCATGGTGGTGGACCGCAAATTGATGCCGCCCTTAAAGAGTCGGGAATTGTAAGTACTTTCGTAGGCGGTTTTCGCGTCACGACGCCTGAAATTTTCGCAATAGTTGAAAGAGTTTTAACTAAAGATGTTGCCAGTGTGGTTGTGGCACATTTATCGGCATGTGGAATAAAAGCAAAAGCGATTTCAGGACGCACCAATGGGGTTTTGGTTGCCAAGAAACTCGCTAAATTAGTCGATGGCACAAAAGTAGATTTGGGCTTGGTGGGCGAGGTTAGCGCGGTAGATACCAAGGAAGTTCTAGCTCTTCTTAAAGATAAATGCGTTCCGGTCGTCTCCCCGATTGCCACAAACGCGGAAGGTACGCAAGGTTTTAACGTCAATGCGGATTTAGCAGCAGCAGCCTTAGCCGGAGCCCTTGCTGCGGAATTTTTAATCATAATGACTGATGTGGCAGGAATTTACCGGGATTGGCCAAATCAAGGCTCTCTAATTGAACAAATCACCGCCAGTGAATTAAAAAAAATTAAGGGAAATTTTGCGCAAGGGATGGCGCCAAAAGTCCAAGCCTGTTTAGATGCCATCGAATATGGGGCGAAAGCGGTGCGAATCATTGATGGCACAAATTCCAATAGTTTTTCAGAAGCCTTGCACGGTCGCGGCGGAACGTTGGTGATGGCGTGAAGAATTCCGATTTTGCCGCACGTTGGGATCAAAGTTTGCAAGCAAATTATGGCACCCCTTCCATTGCCCTTACCAAAGGCAAAGGTTTAGTACTCCAAGATAGTGAAGGAAAAAAGTATTTAGATTTTCTAGGGGGAATCGCAACAAATATCGTTGGGCATGCCCATCCTGCCATTATTAAAGCGGTTAGCAAACAAATTAGGGAACTTTCCCATGTCAGCAATCTCTATATGCATGCGGGCACAATCCAATTAGCTGAGAAACTTATTGAATTAACGGGTGCACCAAAGGCGCGGGTTTTTTTCGCTCAATCAGGGGCGGAAGCAAATGAAGCTGCGCTGAAATTATCGCGCCGTATCGGCCGCACCAAAATAGTGGCAGCGATTGGTGCATTTCATGGACGCACAATGGGCGCCCTTTCACTTACCGGCCAGAGCGATAAACGTGAACCGTTTTTACCGCTATTAAAAGGGGTAACCCATATTCCTTATGGCGATCTAAATTCGATGCGACGCGCTGTTTCGCGCAAAACTGCAATGGTAATTATCGAACCAATTATGGGTGAGGCTGGAGTTGTAACCCCACCGCAGGGTTATCTCAAAGGTATTCGAGATATTTGCGATGCCACGGGTGCGTTGATGGTCCTTGACTGCGTTCAAACCGGAATGGGACGCACTGGGCAATGGTTTGGTTTTGAAAATGAAGCAATAATTCCTGATGTTATAACTCTTGCAAAAGGATTGGGCGGTGGACTTCCGCTCAGTGCGATGATTGCCATTGGTCCTTGTTCCCAATATTTTAAAGCGGGCGACCATGGTTCTACCTTCGGCGGAAACCCAGTTTCATGTGCGGCTTCCCTTGCTGCAATTTTGGTAATTGAAAAAGGAAAATTACTAAATGCGGCCCTTGTCCATGAGAAAAGAATTAAGCAGGCCGTCGGTGCACTTACTGGAGTCGCGCAAGTACGTGGGGCTGGCTTGCTGCTCGGCATTGAACTCATCAATTTGGATGCGAAAAAAATTGCGCAAGATTTGCAAGAGTGCGGCATATTAGTAAATGCGCCGACGCCAACAACAATTCGGATCGCGCCAGCGCTAACTGTGAGTCCAGCCCAGGTTGATAAATTTATTTCGGTTTTTTCATCTGTGCTAAAGAAAGCGATAACACCATGACAAGTGTTTCTGCAAGAAGAGCTAAAGCAATCTCTTTGAT
>JBCKHJ010000018.1:0-20474 GCA_038905915.1 Candidatus Planktophila sp.
GCTGGCAACTTCGGCATCGGCTGGATCATCGCGCAAAGTGCGCAAGAACAGGGTCGACATTCGCAACATAGGCGCGAGCCTACCCGAGCAAGTGGAAAAGTTGCGTGAAGTTAACTAACTACAACTGATGGTCGGCCTGAAGTGATCCCAGCGGCTTCCATTATTTCGGCTAAACGCATCGCTTCTTCAATAAGGGTTTCAACAATTTGGGCTTCGGGAACTGTTTTAATGACTTGGCCCTTAACAAATATTTGCCCTTTGCCATTACCCGCTGCAACACCAAGATCGGCTTCGCGCGCTTCACCCGGACCATTAACTACACAACCCATAACTGCAACACGAAGTGGCACCGTCAATCCTGCTAGCCCCGCTTGAACTTTTTCAGCCAAGGTATAGACATCTACTTGTGCGCGACCGCACGATGGGCAAGAAACTATTTCTAATTTTCGCTGACGTAAATTAAGTGATTCCAGAATTGAAATTCCAACTTTTACTTCTTCGACTGGTGGTGCCGAAAGTGAAACACGAATAGTGTCACCGATACCTTCGGCCAATAAAATCCCAAATGCTGTTGCAGATTTAATTGTGCCTTGGAAAATCGGTCCCGCCTCCGTTACGCCAAGGTGCAATGGATAATCACATTTAGCCGCCAGAAGGCGATAAGCGCTAACCATTGTGACTGGATCATGATGTTTAACCGAAATTTTAATATCGCTAAATCCATGTTCTTCAAAGAGGGATGCTTCCCAAAGCGCAGATTCGACAAGGGCTTCTGGGGTTGCCTTGCCATACTTTGCAAGCAAACGTGGATCAAGTGAGCCCGCATTTACACCGATTCGAATTGAAATACCGGCATCGCCTGCAGCCTTGGCAACTTCTTTTACTCTGTCATCGAATTGTTTGATGTTTCCAGGATTTACCCGAACTGCGGCGCACCCAGCATCAATTGCTGCAAAAATATATTTAGGTTGAAAATGAATATCGGCAATTACTGGGATCTGTGATTTCTTAGCAATTTGAGCCAGCGCATCGGCATCATCTTGACTTGGAACTGCAACGCGAACGATTTGGCAACCCGATGCCGTTAATTCAGCAATTTGTTGCAAGGTTGCGTCTACATCGGATGTAATTGTCGTGCACATTGATTGCACGCTGACTGGTGATTCGCTACCAACTCCAACTTTGCCAACCATCAACTGTTTTGTTTTGCGACGGGGGGCAAGGACAGGTGGTGGAGCAGAAGGAATTCCTAAATCAACCATGTTCTTATTGTGCCGTATAGATGCAAATTGCGCTAAAGATTGAGATTTACAGGATTGACAATATCTGCGATTAAGAGCAAAACGGTAAGGGCGACAAGAATTACAAAGACCACCAAAGTAATTGGCGTAAGCGTTGTCACATCAATTCCTGCTGGTCGTGGACGACCACGCAAACGTGCAAAGAAGGCACGAATCTCATCAGCAATAACAACTGCCATATGCCCACCATCGAGTGGCAAAATTGGCAACAAATTAAAAATGCCAACAAAAATATTCAGACTCGCAATTATTAAAACAAAAATTGCAATTCTCTCGCCAAGAGTTAATCGATCGCTACCTACTGCTTGACCTGAAACGCGTGCGACTCCGACAATTCCCACCAAACCATTTGGGTCTCGTTTATCGCCACCGATGGTTTGGCCCCAGAGTGACGGAATTCTGGCTGGCAATTGCATTAGGGAAGTAAAACTAGATTTAGTTAATTCACGAGTTGCAATTGCGGAGTTTTTAATTGCAGTAATTGGATTGCTGCGTTTTAGACCGTAGGAATTAATAATTCCTAATATCCAGCGCTTCTTTCCATCGATAAGTTCTTCTTTAGGTTTTGCGATAATTGTCAGGAGTTCTGAACCGCGCTTTATGACAAGGGTTACTTCTTTGCCGCCAGAATTGCGAATTGCCAAAGCATCCTTCGGCCAGTTAGTTACGCTTTTGCCATTGATAGATGTAATTTCATCACCAGCTTTAATTCCGGCGTTTTGCGCCCCTGATTTTGGAACGATTTGATTTACAACCGGAATCACTTGAGTTGTTCCAATTGCCGCAAAGAGAGTGAAAAGAAGTAAGTAAGCCAAAACAAAATGCAGAAAAGAACCCGCGCCTAAAACAATTAATTTACGACCTGAACTTGCTCTGTAAAATGCACGGCTTTCTTCACCGATAGGCATTTGATCATCTGGTGCCATGCCTTCGATTCGACAGTAGCCACCTGCTGGAATGGCTTTAATTCCAAATTCGGTCTCTCCCCGTTTCACCGACCACAAGCGCTTACCAAAACCTAGAAAGAATTCGCTGACTTTCATTCCGTATTTCTTGGCCATTATGTAGTGCCCAAATTCGTGAACCATTACTGATAGAAGTAGTGCGACAATGAAAGCTAAAATTCCAACAATCTGCATTATGCAACCAATCCTTTAATAATCGAAGCGGCCAAGGAGTTCGCATCATGCTCGATACGGCTGACATCTTCCAAATCGCGTGGCGGCGTCGGCGCACCAGATCCCATTTTCTGCACAACTGCGTCAACGCATTCGATAATAGATAGGAAAGAAATCTTGCCTTGCAAGAAAGCACCTACTGCACTTTCATTTGCAGCATTGAAAATTGCAGGAAGTCCACCGCCTAATTCGCCGCAACGACGGGCTAAATCAACGGCTGGAAATTTATTTACATCTATTGGCGCGAAACTCCAATTATGTGATTTCATCCAATCAATGGCAGGGGCTACGCGTGAAATTCGCTGGGGCCAATTAATTGCATATGCAATGGGCCCTTTCATATTGGGCGGACTGGCTTGGGCAATTGTCGAACCATCGTTGTATTCTACCATTGAATGAATAACCGATTGCGGATGAATGACGGCTTCAATTTGCGAATACGGCAGATTAAATAAGTAATGCGCTTCAATTATTTCTAAACCTTTATTAACAAGAGTTGCTGAATTAATTGTGACAACTGGGCCCATTGCCCAAGTTGGATGTGCCAGCGCATCTGCAATTGTGACATCTGATAAATCGCTGCGATCTCGAAATGGACCACCACTGGCAGTTAAAATTACTTTTGAAATTTCGTTGCGCTTTCCCGCTTGCAAACATTGCCAAATTGCACTGTGTTCAGAATCAACTGGAATTAACTGGTCAGGTTTTGCAATTGAAGTTACTAAATCTCCGCCAGCAACAAGTGATTCTTTATTAGCAAGTGCAACCCGATTTCCCACGCGAAGTGCCGCCAAAGTTGGACCTAAGCCGATAGAACCAGTAATCGCATTTAAAACTACATCACATGTAATTGCCGCAATTTCGGTTGAAGCGCTTTTGCCATCTATAACGCTCACCCCTGGCAATCCATCGCGTACAAGATTGCCATTTGTAGCAACGCCGACAATGGCGACTTTATATTTGCGCGCTTGCTCGATTATTTCCGCGGGTTTTGTCCCACCTGAAGTCAGTGCAACAACGCGAAAAAGATTGGGGTGGGCATCAACGATTTCCAAGGCTTGTGCGCCAATAGATCCCGTTGAACCAAGAATGACTAAATCGCGCATGTCGCTATCTTCTCACGCCATAAGTAGACTGGGGTTATGAGCACAGTCAGAAATGTCGATACTGGTGTTGAACAGAGCCGAAAAGTAGTAACAGCCATTCCAGGACCAAAATCTGCCGAAATTATTAAACGGCGAAGTGAAGCTGTTTCGGCTTCCCTTGGTATGGCCTTGCCTGCAGTTATCGAGCGTGCAGGTGGTGGAATTTTGGTCGATGTCGATGGCAATCACATTATTGATATGGGCGCTGGAATTGCTGTTGTCAATGTTGGAAATAGTGCATCGCGCGTTGTGAAAAATGTCCAAGAACAAGTCGAAGCATTTACTCATACATGTTTCATGATTGCTCCATATCTGGGTTACATCGAAGTATGCGAAGCGCTAAATCGATTGACTCCCGGTACTTTTAAGAAGAAATCTATTTTGCTAAATTCGGGCGCCGAAGCGTTGGAGAATGCGGTAAAGATTGCCCGCCAATTTACTAAACGCCAAGCCATTGTTGTTTTCGAACATGGTTATCACGGCCGCACAAATTTAACGATGGGTATGACTGCAAAAAATATGCCCTACAAAGAAGGTTTTGGTCCATTTACTCCAGAAATTTATCGCATGCCAATGGCATATCCAATGCGTTGGCCAGGTGGAGCGGATGCTTGTGCAAAAGATGCTCTTGATTTAGTAATTCATAAAATGAATAAAGAATTGGGTGGTAAAAATATTGCCGCAATCGTTATAGAACCGATTCAAGGTGAAGGCGGATTTATTGTTCCGCCTAAGGGTTTCCTAAAAGGTTTATCGGATTACTGCAAAGAAAATGGCGCATTATTTATCGCCGATGAAATACAAACTGGTTTTGCACGCACCGGTGCGATGTTCGCGTGCGAGCATGAAGGAGTTGTCCCAGATTTAATTGCAACTGCTAAAGGCATTGCTGGTGGCTTACCGCTTGCAGGTGTAACTGGCCGAGCAGATGTTATGGATTCAATTCATGCCAGCGGTTTAGGTGGCACTTTCGGTGGTTCACCGATTGCTTGCGCCGCTGCCATTGGCGCGATTGCTACCATCGAAGAAGATAAATTAGTCGAGCGGGCAAATGTTATTGGCGCAATTATGGTTGATGCATTAAATGCGATGAAAGCAAAATATTCCATAATCGGTGAAGTTCGCGGACGCGGGGCTATGCAAGCAATTGAGTTGGTAATTCCAGGTTCGATAGAACCGAACCCAGTGGCTCTTGACGCAATAATTAAATATTGCCAGCAAAAAGGTGTGCTAATTCTTTCGGCTGGCACTTACGGAAATGTGATTCGGTTATTGCCACCGCTAGTTATTCCTGAACATTTATTGCGCGAAGCGCTAGAAATTTTAGATGAGGCAATAGCTGCGCTTTAGCGATCTAATAAGTTCTGCATGGGTGAATACTTTGTGCCAGAGCGTCGTTTTGCAATTGCACTAAGGGCTTCAAGTACAACTCGGTTAGCTAAAATAGCCGTGATATCGGCGCTATCAAAGGCTGGTGCAACTTCGACTACATCGATTCCAACAATTGGAAGTTCTAAACAAATACGGCGCACTGCTTCTAATAATTCGCGACTTGTCATGCCACCAGGTTCAGGTGTTCCAGTTCCAGGTGCCATTCCAGGATCTACAACATCAATATCCACCGATAAGAAAACGCCATCGCACTGATTTGTAAGTATTGCAAATGATTCATCAAGAACGCTGGCTAATCCGCGGTGATGAATTTCAGTCATTTCATATGAACGCATACCTTTATCGCGCATCCAATTAAGAGTTTTCTCATCTGGCCAATATCCGCGCAGTCCGAGTTGCAAGAAACGATCACCGCGAACAGTTCCCGTCTCAATTAAACGGCGCATCGGAGTTCCGTGACCAACTAGTGCGCCAAATTGATCTTCGCCGGTATCGGCATGAGCATCAAAGTGAATCATGGAAATTTTTCCCATCCCGCGGTGATGTGCAATTCCTGCGACATCGGCCGATGAAACACTGTGGTCTCCCCCAAGAATTACTGGAATTATTCCTGCTCGCGAAATTTTCTCAGTTGCAGCTTCCAAAACTTTAAGGGATGCGACTAAATCTCCACCAGGCATGATCAAATCACCAGCATCATAAACTTTAAGCGCTGTCAGTGCATCAATACGCAGCGCTAGATGGGGCCGCTGCCCATCATGCGGTAAATAATCACCCCCACGAATTGCTTGAGGTCCAAATTTGGCACCCGAACGATGTGAAGTTCCGCTATCAATTGGTGCACCAAGGATAATTACATCGGCATCGACATAACTCTTTGGATCATCTAAATCACATGCAGGAATTCCTAAGAATGTGAAGTTAGGTCCGTACATATTTCCATGGTTAGCCATGTATTAACAATAGGGGCAAAGATTTAAGAATCGAAACCTAGACCAAGATAATCAAGGAATTTGAGCCAAAGATTGCGCTTACCTTCATTAAGGTCGGCTTTAGCAATTGACCATTGCGTTAAACGAATGAAAATATATCTAAAGGGTTCGGGTGGAAATGGAATTGGTTTCTTTCGAACCATCTTTAATCGGGTGCGTTCATTATCTGACTTATCTAATAAATCAAGCATCACTTGCGCGCCAAAACGAGTAGATGCAACTCCAAGCCCGGTGTAACCCAAAACGTATGCAACGTGGCCACGATAAGCCTTGCCCCAAAATGGTGAGAAGCGCGAGCAAGTATCGATTGCCCCGCCCCAACCATGAGTAAATTTAATTCCCTTTAATTGTGGGAAAGTTTTCAGAAAATCTGAAGCCAAATGAGCATAAGTTTCAGCATCAGATTCATACTCTTGGCGCACTTTCCCGCGGAAATTATAAATTGCGTCGTATCCGCCCCATAAAATTTCGCCGTCTTTTGTCATTCGATAATAATGGAATTGATTTCCCGCCTCTGATAAACCTTCGCGCCCGGCCCACCCAATTGATGCTAGTTGTTCAGGAGTTAATGGCTCGGTAACCAACTGAAAATCATAAACAGGGATAACATATTTATGTGTGCGTCTAATTAAATTAGTAAATACATTTGTAGCGAGGGCAACTTTTTGCGCGTAAACACTTCCGTATGAAGTGTGCACAATCATGGCGTTGCTGGTGCGCTCTAGCCAATCAACTTTTGTGTTCTCATAAATTTTTACACCAAGAGATAGGCAGGCTCGTTCGAGTCCCCAAACTAAACGAGCAGGATCAAGAAGGGCTGTTCCGTCTGGATCCCACATTCCGCCTTTGTATATTGGTGAATTTACTCGGGCCTGAATTTGCCCTTGGTTTAAAACTTCAACATGATCACCATATGAGTTTCGAAGATCGGCCTCTTCTTGCATGCCTCTTAAATGCCAATCTTCGGTAGCAACACGAAGTTCACCTGTTCGTTCCCAATCGCAATCAATATTATATTTTTTAATGGTGGCTTCAATTCCATCCATATTTTCGCGACCTAGGCGTTCGATTATTTCCATCTCATCGCGAAAACGACCGTAACCATTGATAAATCCGTGCGTTAGGGATGCGTTGCAGAAACCACCATTGCGGCCAGATGCACCGGCACCAGTTTCGCGTTGTTCGACAATTATTACTTCACGTTCTGGGTTGCGCTCTTTGGCAAGCAAGGCCGTCCACAAACCGGTATAGCCCGCACCGATGATGCACAAATCTGTTGTGGCATCACCAATCAAAGATGGATGTGAATCTGGTTCGAGCGGGTCAGCATCAAGCCAATAAAGCTGTGGCTGCATATGCGAAAGGTGTTTGAGTACGAAAGGGTCGATGGAATCCATCGCGCTATCCAGCCTCTGCCGGAATCACCCCTTCACATCCGCTTTGCGTTTACTTACTAGTTGCCCCGCTAAAACAATAGCTAGCGCGAGGAAAAACATGGACGAACCGATGACATTTGCTTGTGCTGGAATTCCGCGCGCAGATGCAGCATAGATGAATTTAGGAAAAGTTGTAAAAGTTCCAGAATTAAAGTTAGTAATAATAAAATCATCAAAGGAAAGGCTAAATGCCAATAGCGCAGCTCCGGCAATTCCCGGTGCGACAAGTGGCAATGTTATTCGGCGAAATGTTTCGAATTCATTAGCGTATAAATCCATCGCCGCTTGTTCAAGGTGTGGATCTAAACTTGCAATACGCGCTTTAACGGTTACAACAACAAATGAAATACAAAACATTACGTGGGCAATAACGAGTGTAGTAAATCCTGGATTAATTCCCAAATTCAAGAACATTGCAAGAAGGGATGCACCAAGAACAACTTCGGGAGTTGCCATTGGCAAGAAAATTAAAAGGTTGGTGGTAGAACGACCGCGAAATCGATGGCGCGCAATTGCAAATGCAATCAGCGTTCCTAAGAAGGTGGCAAGGATGGTGGAGATAAGGCCGACTTTTATTGAATTACCGAGGGCCACGCAGACATCAGGGGCTCCACATGGGTTCTGCCAATTTTTAAGGGTAAAACCTTTCCAAACCAAGTTGCTTTTACCTGCATCATTGAAAGAAAACCCGAAAGTATAAGCAACTGGAATAAAAAGATAAGTAAAACCCAGAGCCATATAAATACGAATTAAATTGCGGCGAAACCAATTAATGTAGTTGTTCATACTAGTTCCTCCGTTCCTGCCTTACGGATATAAATAGTCACAAGAATTAAAATTGCTGCCATTAAAGTAAATGAAAGCGCGGCGGCAGTTGGGTAATCTACAATTTTAAAGAAGCGCGATTCTATGACGTTACCAATCATCCTTGTATTTGGGTTTCCCAAAATTGCAGCATTGATGTAATCGCCCGCTGCTGGAATAAAGGTCAACAAAGTACCTGCAACGACTCCGGGCATTGATAATGGCAAAGTTACTTTTCTAAAAGTTGTAAAGGCATTTGCATACAAATCGCCCGCAGCTTCTAACGTGCGTGGGTCGATGCGTTCAAGGCTTACATATAACGGCAGCGTCATAAATGGTAAAAAGTTATATGTCAAACCTGTTACAACAGCAAAAGCACTAGCAGTTAGCGTTGTTTGTTGGCTAATAATGTTCAGGCCACGAAGAACTGCAATAACTGGGCCTTCTTCGCCCAAGATTTGTTTCCAAGCAATTGTGCGCAATAAGAAAGATGTAAAGAAAGGGGCAACAACTAAAACGAGCAAAATATTCTTAAAACGTCCAGATTTAAATGCGATGCCGTATGCCAATGGATATGCAATTGCAAGAGCTAGGACTGTAGCTAAAAATGCATAAAAAAACGAGCGCGTGAATTGTTCTTGATTATTTACAAAAGCATCAACATAGTTGGAAAAACGCAGCGTTTGTTCGTATTGACCAGTATCGCCACCTTTAACTGGAGTCTGGGTAGATGTTTGTGCAAGATTAACAATTGGCAAGATAAAGAATGTAAATAACCAGATCATTCCTGGAGCAAGCAAAAGATAAGGAAGTAGCGACTTCTTCTCTTTAAGCGAAGTAACTTTGCTGGCACTGGCGTGCAGGAAAGCCATTACGCTTCATCCGGATTTACTTCAGATCCAGCTGTGGCATCCTCTGCGCCATCGAGGGCGAAAGTAAAAATTGGTTCCCAAGAAATTACGACTGGATCGCCTTTTTTAAGTGGCGCAACACCATCATCATTTTGTTCGAAAACAATGAGTTCTTGTTTCCATGGCATTTCAACTTGGTATTGCGTACTTACTCCGATGTATGAAACATCGGCGATAACGCCACCAGTTAAAATATTTCCACTCATTTGCGTTCCTGCTTTTTGGATTCTAATTTTTTCAGGTCGAATTCCTGCAAGAACAGATGAATCGTGGGCATGGCTGCGCGATTTCATAATTTTAATTTTCTGGCCAAAGACGCCAACAACTAGTGCATCGCCATCGTTGCCCTCAATTATTCCTTGGATTAAATTGGATTGACCAAGGAAGTTTGCAACAAATACGGTTTTAGGATCATCGTATAAATCAGCTGGTGAACCCATCTGTTCAACTTTTCCTTCATTCATAACTGCGATTGTGTCGGCCATTGTCATGGCTTCTTCTTGATCGTGAGTTACGTGAACGAAAGTGATTCCAACCTCAGTTTGAATCCACTTTAATTCGATTTGCATTTGACGGCGTAATTTAAGGTCAAGTGCCCCCAGTGGTTCGTCCAAAAGTAAGAGCGCGGGGCGATTAACAATGGCGCGAGCCAGAGCGATTCGCTGTTGTTGTCCACCCGATAATTGAGCTGGTTTGCGCTGCGCCAAATGTGGCAGTTCTACAAGTTTTAAAACTTTATCAACGGCTTCCTTAACATCTTTAATTCCGCGACGCCGCAGCCCGAAAGCGATATTTTCATAAATTGAAAGATGTGGGAATAGCGCGTAGTTCTGAAAAACCGTATTTATGGGGCGTTGGTAAGGGCGCTTATTTGTAATATTGGTTGCACCTAAATAAATTGTTCCAGACGTTGGTTCATCAAGACCGGCAATCATTCGAAGCGTGGTTGTTTTGCCGCAACCCGAAGGTCCTAAGAGCGCAAAGAATGAACCTTCAGGAATTGTTAGTGTTAAGTCATCGACTGCATTGAAATCACCAAAAGATTTAGTGACGCTAACTATTCGGAGATCACCTCGGGTCGATGTTGAGGCATCAACCATTAATTACCAGCGGCCTCTTGGAAGGCAGTTGTGAATTTGGTTTCCTCATCTGGTGTGAGTGAACGGAAAACTTTTACTTTCGAAAGAGTCTCAGCTGTCGGGAAAATATAAGGACTCTTGGCTAATTCTGGATCGATTTTTTCCATCTCAGTCTGTGCCCCTTTAACTGGGCAGATATAGGTTACATATGCCGCAACTTCGGCGGCAACTGCTGGGTCATAATAGTTGTTAATTACCTTCTCGGCATTGGCCTTATTTGATGAAGTTGATGGAATCAGCAAGTTATCGGACCAGAGAGTGCCACCTGATTCTGGAACTGTAAAATCAAACTTTCCAGCATTTTCAGTAGCTAATTGGAATAAATCACCAGACCATCCAATAACTGCAACGGCATCCCCGCTGATGAGATCTTCTTTGTAGTCATTTCCAACGACTTTACGGATGTAGCCATCAGTAATTTTCTGCTTTAAATAATCTACCGCGTTCATGAATTGCGCTTCCGTGAAGTCCTTGCTGATATCCACGCCTTGGTACATCATAATAATTCCAATTGTGTCGCGCATTTCTGACAGAACTTCTACTTTACCTTTATTTGCTTTCGAGAATAATTGGTCAAGGGAATGGACTCCGCCTGGAACCTTCGCTTTATTCCAGCCAAAGCCACCAAAACCTGATTGCCACGTCAAAGAATAATTACGACCTGAGTCATAGCTAACATTTGAGAGCGCATCTAAAATGTTGGTCTTATTCGGAATATTTGCCGCATCGAATTTTTGCGCATATCCCATGCGAATCCAGCGAGCAGCCATCCAATCGGTTGGTGAAACAATATCATAGCCAATATCTTTATTGAGCTTTAATTGCCCTTGTACTTTGCCCCAGAATTCATCGTTATCGTTGTAATCTTCTTTGTAATCTACTTTGATTCCAGAATCCGCTATGAATTTTTCAAGTGTTGGATAAACTTTTTTATCGGAGTCATAATCTAAATAAAGAGTCCAGTTGGCCCAACGAACTGCCTCTGAATCGCTAGCTGAATCTCCACTAGACCCGCTACCACATGCGGCTAAGAAAGTTACTGCACCTAATCCGCCGGCGCCGGCAAGAAAACCACGGCGCGACATTTGAGCTTTTATAATTTCACGTGCTTCGCGTGATACGGTTTTCTTTGCAGTCATTGGCTCGTACTTTCTCGTGAGGTGGTCAGGGGTTCGTTACTAACTAGGCGTTAAGATTACTCATAACATGCTTGATTCGGGTGTAATCCTCGAAGCCATAATTCGACAAATCTTTTCCATATCCGCTGCGCTTGAAACCGCCATGTGGCATCTCGGCAACGATTGGGATGTGGGTGTTGATCCATACGCAACCAAAATCAAAGGCTTTAGCCATGCGCATTGCACGCCCGTGGTTGCTGGTCCAAACACTAGATGCCAAGCCATAATCGACACCATTAGCCATCTTCACAGCTTCTGCTTCATCGCTAAATTTTTGGATTGTGATAACTGGCCCAAAAATTTCGTTCTGAATCATTTCATCATCTTGGCGAAGTCCAGCCACGACAGTAGGTGGAAAGAAGAATCCAGCTTGCTTAAGGGCTGTGCCACCAGTTGTCACAGTTGCGTGCGCTGGAGTGCGCTCTAGAAACCCTGCTACTCGTGCTAATTGATTGGCGTTATTTACTGGACCCAATAAGACATCTTGATCTGGCATTCCGATTGCAATGTTATTTTTTGCTTGCTCGGTTAACAGAGCAACCATCTCATCATAAACGCTGGCTTCAACCATTACGCGCGTTGCCGCAGTGCAATCTTGTCCCGCATTGAAATAGCCCGCAATTGCAATGGCTGCGGCAGCGGCTTCAAGATCAGCATCATCAAAGACGACTACAGGTGCTTTGCCGCCGAGTTCTAAATGAACGCGCTTTATTTGTTTTGCAGCCGATGAAGCAACTTCCATTCCTGCACGTACCGAACCGGTAATTGAAACCATATCTGGGCGAATATGTTCGACAATGGCTCGGCCAGTTTCGCGTTCGCCGCAAATAACATTGAAAACTCCAGCAGGTAAAAATTCTGACATAACTTGCGCCATCCACACTGTTGATGCTGGTGTTGTATCACTTGGTTTAAGAACAACTGTGTTTCCTGCCGCAATTGCTGGCGCCCATTTCCACACCGCCATCATCATTGGATAATTCCATGGAGTTACTTGTCCGCACACACCAATTGGTTCGCGGCGAATAAAAGAAGTCATGCCGGGCATGTATTCACCGGCGGCTCGGCCTTCAAGATTTCGCGCAGCCCCTGCAAAGAAACGAATTTGATCAATCATCGGTGGAACTTCTTCCGACCTTGTTAGCGAAATTGGTTTACCAGTGTTACGCGATTCAATTTCAATAATTTCATCTGCACGATTTTCAATTGCATCGGCAATTTTTAGTAATGCTCGCTGGCGTTGCGAAGGTGTTGAGTCGCGCCATTGGCTAAATGCGTTACTAGCTGCGCTCATCGCTGCATCAACATCGGTGGAATTTGATTTTGGCGCGGTAGCATAAGCCGCTCCAGTGGCTGGATTTACTATCGAAGTGCTTTCACCGGATGTGCTCTCAACGGCCTTGCCATTGATGAAATTCAATAACTTTTCCATGCTGGGAGCGTACGCCTTAGAGGGCGCAATGTGTACCCCCATAGGCGTAAAAGGTACGAATTTAGTCTATTTTTGCCCCTATAGATACGAAATCAGTACCAAAAAGGGCAAAAATGTACGAATTCCTTTGCTTAATTGGGCAAGGTACGAGAGAGTATGTCAATGGTTTCACCAAAAGTTCGGGCAAAAAAGGGCGTTCTCGATGAGACCTCACGGGCGATCATCGAGCAGCTGCAAATCGATGGGCGAAAGCCTTATGCCTCTATTGGTAGCGCCATTGGTTTATCTGAGGCAGCAGTGCGCCATCGCATTGCCAAACTCATCGAATCTGGAGTGATGCAAGTCGTTGCTGTGACAGATCCACTAACTGTGGGTTCTTTTCGCATGGCAATGATTGGTATCAAAGTTGAAGGAGATCTCACCGCTTTTGCTGATGTGCTCTCTCATTTCAAAGAAGTCGACTATGTAGTTATTACATCGGGTGGCTTTGATGTTATGGCAGAGGTTATTTGCAACGATGATGAACATTTACTTAAACTTTTGCAACGGGTTCGTGCTCTACCTCAAGTGCGCAGCACTGAGAGTTTCATTTACTTAAAATTGCGCAAGCAACTTTACAACTGGGGAACCTGATTATCATGGCTACGACAAGTACATTCGACAACGTTCAATATTACGATTCAGATGGAGATGCAGATTGGTCCAATCGGGCAAAAGATCATTTATGGATGCACTTTTCTCGCATGGGTGCCTACGATGACGGTGGTTCAATTCCAATCATCGTAAAAGGTGAAGGAAGTTATATTTGGGATGATCGTGGTAAAAAATATTTCGATGGGATTTCATCGCTCTTCACTGTTCAACTTGGACATGGGCGACACGAGATGGCCGATGCATACGCTAACCAAATTAAAGAGATTGGTTATTTTCCGCTTTGGTCATATGCCCATCCCCGTGCAATTGAATTAGCAGAGCGCCTAACTGATCACACCCCTGGAGACCTAGGCCACGTTTTCTTTACTTCTTCCGGTGGTGAAGCAATTGAGTCTGCCGCAAAATTAATTAAACAATATTTTAAATTAGTCGGCAAACCGATGAAACATAAGATGATTAGTCGCAATGTGGCGTATCACGGCACAACCCAAGGCGCGTTATCTATTACTGGAATCCCGGCAGCAAAGCAGTTCTTTGAACCACTTTTAACTGGACACCATCGTGTGCCGAATACCAACTTTTATCGCGCGCCCCTTGTTCATCGCGATTCATTAACTGATTTTGGTCTATGGGCTGCAAATCGAATTGAGGAAATGATCAATTTTGAAGGCGCAGATACGGTAGCGGCAGTCTTTATCGAACCCGTTCAAAATTCGGGCGGATGTTTTCCGCCTCCCCCAGGTTATTTAGAACGCGTTCGCGAAATTTGTACAAAATATGACGTGATCATGGTCTGCGATGAAACCATCACAGCCTTTGGCCGAATCGGTGATTACTTTGCAATGAAGCGCTACGGCGTTGTTCCAGACATTATTACTTGCGGCAAAGGAATGACTTCTGGTTATTTCCCAATGGGTGCCATGATTGCAAATGATCAACTATTTGAACCATTTAAACATGGAAATAACGCATTTCTACATGGTTTCACTTTTGGTGGACACCCAGCAGGAGCTGCAGTTGCACTTGCTAACTTAGATATTTTCGAAGAAGAGAAAATCAACCAAAATGTTCGCGCTAACGAAGGTGCACTTCTTGCAACTCTGGAACGCCTCTATGACTTACCTATTGTCGGAGATGTGCGCGGTGCTGGTTTCTTCTACGGAATCGAAATGGTTAAAGATAAAAAGACCCGTGAGACTTTTAGCCAGGACGAGTCAGAACGATTGCTGCGTGGGTTCTTATCTAAGGCGCTCTTTGATAACGGTCTTTATTGCAGAGCTGATGATCGCGGAGATCCAGTAATTCAAATAGCACCACCGCTAAATTCCACTCAAAAAGATTTCGATGAAATAGAAGGAATTTTGCGCACCGTGCTAACGCAAGCGTCTTCCATTATTTTTTAATTCACGATAGAAATTCTCGTGCTGGCCGATTGCCTCCCATGTGATTTTTTTCTTTTCAATATTAAATGAATAACCCAACAAAAATTCATCTCTTGCGACTTTAAATTTGCGAATATATATTCCTTTTAAATCGCCTTTTTTTTCTTCACCCAGTTGAGGATTCTCCATGATTTGATCCATAATGTCATGCAAAACCATAAGAACTCTTTTCGGAAGTTTCTTATATGATCGCGAAAAGCGACGTGATTCAAATTCGTTAAATTGCAATTAAATCTCGCGGCGTTTGAAACTTTGCTTGCTCTTGCTAGGTTCATCACCAGCGGCTAGCAAATCGAGAATGAGCCCTACGGGTAGGTCAGGATTATCAATCGAGGCACGCCCGACTTGTGCCCAAAATTCGATCTGCCCAGCAATTGTTCGATGTTCGATCGCCGCTTCTTTTTTGGCGCGTTCGTATAAATCTGGGTCTATTCGTACTGGCATGCTCATAATCTTAGTTTACTACATTTGTAGTAAAAGATACAACTAAGAATTATGTGGAAATGCCTGCCGCCTTCAATCTCTGGCAAAGATAGAGAAATGCACGCTTTTGGTTGCCGCTTGTCAACGCACCCGCAAGTTTCATTACTTTGCAATCTTTTCGGCCGCGGCTAATTGGCCACAAGCCCCATCGATTTCTCTGCCGCGGGTATCACGAACTGTCACAGGCACGCCATAACTCTCTAATATTCGAACGAATTCAGCTTCATCTTCACGCCGAGATGCCGTCCATTTAGAACCAGGAGTCGGATTTAGTGGAATTAAATTTACGTGGGCATTTCTATTTTTAAGCAGTCGCCCCAATAAATCTGAACGCCAAGATTGGTCATTAATATCACGAATCATGGCATATTCGATGGAATATCGTCGCCCGGTTTTCTTTTCATAAGCATCGGCTGCGGCAAGAACTTCTTTTATTTTCCACCGAGAGTTAATAGGAACAAGAGTGTCACGCAATTCATCATCAGGAGTGTGCAGAGAAACAGCCAAAGTCACAGGCAAACCTTCCTGCGTTAACTTTTCAATTCCATTAACTAAGCCAACGGTTGAAACCACAACGGATCGTGCGCTAATACCAAGGCCATCCGGATTTGGGTCGGTAATGTTTCGAACTGAGCGCATCACCGCGTTGTAATTGGCTAGCGGTTCGCCCATTCCCATAAAAACAATATTAGAAAGTCGAGTTGGACCGCCCGGTAATTCACCGTTTTTGCAAGCACGTGCCGCAGCAACAATTTGCTCAGTAATTTCGCCCGCACTTAAATTTCGCGTTAAACCTGCCTGCCCGGTTGCGCAAAATGGGCAGTTCATTCCACACCCTGCTTGCGAAGAAATACAAACAGTGGTGCGTTCGGTATAGCGCATTAAGACGCTTTCTATTAACACACCATCGTGTAATTTCCATAAATCTTTGCGCGTCATACCATTATCGCAGGTAACAGTTCTGACTAATTCGATAAGCGTTGGCGTTAATTGCTTAGCAATACCTTGGCGCATCTCTGCTGGGATATCGGTCCAGTTTGTTGAGTCATTAGATAAATGCGTAAAATAGTGTGATACAACCTGTGATGCACGAAAGCCGGGCAGACCAAAAGAAGTTGCAAATTCTTTGCGCTCTGCTGGTGGAAAATCGGCTATATGTTTCGGTGGCTTTTTACGCTGGGGTGGTTCATCAAAAATTAATTTAATTTCTTGTGGACCACTATTCATAAAAAACGCTCTACTAATTCAAGTGCTAACCACAATGCAGGGGCTGATAAAAGTACTGAATCCAAACGATCGAGCATTCCGCCGTGGCCCGGAAGCAAGGTACCCATATCTTTTAAACTCAAATCACGTTTCATGGCGCTTTCAATTAAATCACCAGTTGTTGCTGTAAAGACAATCATTAGCGCGGCAAGTACGCCGATCCAAAGCGCCAAATTTAAAACGTAATGGAACATAATTACGCCACCGATAATAGTAAAGACGATTGAACCGGCTAGACCTTCCCATGTCTTCTTCGGACTAATTTTGGCAACCATTGGGTGTTTACCAAATAGAACTCCGACAAAGTATCCAAATGTGTCACTACAGCCAACCAAAATTACAAAAGTCATAACGCGCTCTAACCCATTATCGGGGCGGGCAAGAAGAATAAGAAAACCTGCCAAAAATGGCAGATAAATAAGTGAGAAAGTTGTGGCAGTTGCACTTGCTACAAAACCTTGCGGTCCACGAAGCAAGAGAGAGATAAGAAGAATTGGAAAAGCAATGGCAGTGGCAATTGCAAGGCCTGCGACTCCTCCAAACCAAGTGGAGGCGCTAAGGCCAATGGTTGCAATGACAAGGGATGCAAATGATACGTAGGTGTTGCGCGCTTGGAATGCCCGAACAATTTCGCGAATTCCAAGTATTACTGCAACGCCAACGACGATAGCAAAAATTTCTCGGCGGTATAGAAGTGCAAACCAGATGATGGCAACCAAGGAAAGGCCTACCGCAATAGATGGCAGTAATCTGCGCCCTGCGCGTTTATTGATCGCTTCGTTGATCGAATTTAAATCAGACACGTAAGGTGTAGAACTCCTTAAACTTCGAGGAGTTCGGCCTCCTTATGCTTTAAGAGTTCATCAATTTTTGAAACATGCTCGGATGTAATCTTTTCTAATTCTTTTTCTCCACGAGCTAAGTCATCTTTCCCAATATCGCTATCTTTCTCCATTTTTTCAATTGCTTCTTTGGCAGTACGGCGGATATTACGCATCGAAATTTTGGAATCTTCGGCCTTTGTCTTTACAACTTTGATGTATTCCTTGCGGCGTTCCTCCGATAATTGCGGGAATCCCACACGAATAACTACCCCGTCATTGCCAGGATTAACGCCTAAATCTGATTCGCGAATTGCTTTTTCGATTCCAGCCATGGCACCTTTATCAAATGGAGAAATTATTGCCATGCGCGCATCTGAAATTTGGATAGAAGCCAATTGTGAAAGCGAAGTGTAACTACCGTAGTAATCAACCATGATTTTATTAAATAGTGATGGGTGAGCACGACCTGTGCGAATTGACGCGAAATCATCTTTTGCCACTTCAACGGCTTTGCTCATCTTAATATCAGCGTCTTTAAGAACACTTGCTACATCTGCCATAGTCCTAACTCCTTTAGTTGAATTTTTAATTAACGAGAGTGCCGATAGTTTCACCGCGAACTGCGCGACCGATGTTGCCATTCTTCATTAAATCAAAGACTATAATTGGTAATTTATTTTCGCGACAGAGTGCGAAAGCTGCAGCATCAGCAACTGCTAAAGATTTACTTAGAACTTCGTCGTAGGAAATAGTGTCGTATTTAGTCGCTTGCGGATTCTTCTTAGGATCGGCGCTGTAAACACCATCTACCCCACTCTTAGCCAGAAGTAACGCCTCAGAACCAATTTCTAACGCACGCTGAGCGGCAACAGTATCGGTTGTAAAGAATGGCATTCCTGCTCCTGCACCAAAAATTACAACGCGACCTTTTTCTAAGTGACGAATTGCGCGACGCGGAATATAAGGTTCAGCAACTTGGCCCATAGTGATGGCAGTTTGCACCCGAGTATCAACGCCTTCTTTTTCCAGAAAATCTTGAAGTGCTAAACAGTTCATAACTGTTCCAAGCATTCCCATGTAATCGGCTCGTGCGCGATCCATTCCGCGCTGTTGTAATTCTGCCCCGCGAAAATAATTACCGCCACCGACCACTACTGCTATTTGAATACCGCTGCGAACAACATCACCGATTTGTTTTGCTACATCTTGCACTACATCGGGATCTACACCAATGCCTTTTACACCGCCAAAAACTTCACCAGAAAGTTTAAGGAGCACTCGACGATACGTTCCTCTTGTACCGGGCATGAGCGCTCCTTAGCTAACTAGTTCTAATCTAGCGGTTATTGACCCACGCGGAAGCGATAAAACGCCGTTACGGCAGTTCCGGCTTCATCGAGGATCTGCTTTACTGTCTTCCTGGCATCCTTTGCGAAAGCCTGTTCAATCAAAGAAACTTCCTTGACGAATCCAGTAACACGGCCTTCAACAATCTTTGAAAGTGATGCTTCTGGTTTGCCTTCTTCGCGCGCAGTCTCTTCTGCAATGCGTCGTTCGCTTTCGATTAAGTCAGCAGGAACTTCTTCACGGTTAACAAAACGTGGCGCAAAAGCTGCTATGTGCTGTGCCACATCTTTGCCAACTCCTACTGCATCTTTTGTTAACTGAACAAGTACACCCACTTGTGCTGGCAAGTCTGGACTTGTTTTGTGCATATAAATTCCAACAGGTGAACCGGTGAGAACTGCAATGCGACGAATTTCAATTTTTTCTCCGAGCGTTGCATTACCTTCATCAACTGTTGACTGAACGGTTTTGCCATTAGCCATAGTTGAAGCCAAGAAAGCATCGACTGAATCAATCTTTGATTTCTCAAGGTGTGCAATTAATTCATCAGCGAGTGCTTGGAAGCGATCACTTTTTGCGACGAAGTCGGTTTCACAATTGAGTTCAAGCATTACACCAAGATCGCCCTGAACTCGTGCGGTCACAAGACCATTTGAAGTTAAACGACCTTCGCGCTTTGTTACACCCTTTAAACCTTTTACACGAATGATTTCAACGGCTTTCTCGTAATCACCACTGGCTTCATCGAGTGCTTTTTTGCAATCGAGCATTCCAGCAGCAGTTGCTTCGCGTAACTTTTTAATGTCTTCGGCAGTATATGCGCCCACTTATGCCTCCACTACAGGTGCAGCAGCAGCTTCTTCAACCGGTGATGTTCCAGCAAGAATTTCATTTTCCCAATCGGCAAGTGGTTCCCCTGCACCAACTTCGGCAGGTGCTTCCGTTTTCGCTTCTTCTTTTACATTTGCAGAACGTGCTTGTAGGCCCGCCGCAATTGCATCAGTGATAACGCGTGTTAGTAAACCGATTGAACGGATTGCATCATCATTACCTGGAATTTTGAAATCAACTTCATCTGGATCACAGTTTGTATCCAAAATTGCAATAACCGGAATCCCAAGTTTATTGGCTTCGGCAACTGCGAGGTGCTCCTTTTTAGTATCTACAACCCATATCGCGCTTGGCAATTTAGTCATGTTACGAATACCGTCAAGATTTTTGAAAAGTTTTTCGCGCTCACGGCGAAGCATGAGCAATTCTTTTTTAGTTAACAATAAGTCGTTAGTATTTTCTAGCGCTTCTAATTCTTTAAGTCGCTGGATTCGCTTGTAAACAGTTGGGAAGTTAGTAAGCATTCCACCAAGCCAACGGTTAGTCACAGTTGGCATACCAACACGGGCTGCTTGTTGAAGAATTGGTTCTTGTGCTTGCTTCTTGGTTCCAACAAATAGAATGTGTCCGCCCTTGGCGACAACATCCTTTACGAATTCATAAGCGCTATCGATTAGACCAAGGGATTGCTGGATATCGATGATGTAGATGCCATTGCG
>JBCKHJ010000019.1:0-16976 GCA_038905915.1 Candidatus Planktophila sp.
AGTTAGCTGCTCGTGTCTCTTTCCGCCGTGCAATGCGTAAATCAATGCAAACAGCACTTAAAGCTGGCGCAAAAGGTATTCGAGTTCAATGCGGTGGTCGTCTCGGTGGGGCTGAAATGTCACGCTCTGAGTTCTATCGCGAAGGACGCGTTCCATTGCACACACTTCGTGCCGATATTGATTACGGTTTCTATGAAGCCCACACAACATTTGGTCGTCTTGGAGTAAAGGTTTGGATCTACAAGGGTGAAGTTATTGAATCCCGAGCAGAACGCGCCGCATTAGCACTTGCTGCAGCACGCGCACCAAAGCCAGAACGCAAAGGACCACGCGCAGCACGCGCACCACGCGGTGAAGTAACTCGTTCAAATGTTAAAGATGGCGCACCTGTTGTAATCGCACCTGTTGTAATCGCACCTGTTATTAGCGAAACCGTTGTAACTGATGTTGTACCAACGCAAGGGAGCGCGGAGTAAATGTTAATTCCACGTCGCGTTAAGCACCGTAAACAACATCACCCATCCCGTAGCGGAGCTACTAAAGGTGGAGCATTTGTTGCATTTGGTGACTTCGGTTTACAAGCCCTAGAGCCTGCTTATATAACTAACCGTCAGATTGAAGCCGCGCGTATTGCTATGACGCGTTATATCAAGCGCGGTGGAAAAGTTTGGATCAATATTTATCCAGATCGTCCAATTACAAAGAAGCCAGCCGAAACTCGTATGGGTTCTGGTAAAGGTTCACCTGAGTGGTGGATTGCAAACGTAAAGCCAGGTCGTGTAATGTTCGAAATTTCGGGCGTTACCGAGGCAGTTGCTAATGAAGCAATGCGTCTTGCAGCTCACAAACTTCCAATGAAGTGCCGTGTTATTCGTCGTGAGGAGGCATAAATGGCCACAGTAAATATTGATGAACTGCGCCAATCAACTGATGAAGAGTTAACAAATAAGGTGCGTGAAATGAAGGAAGAACTTTTCAACCTTCGTTTTCAAGCAGCTACTGGTCAACTTGAAAGCCACGGTCGCCTTAGCGCCGTACGCAAAGAGATTGCTCGCGTCTACACAATTATGCGCGAACGTGAATTAGGAATTGGGGGAGCAGCGTAATGACAACTACAGAAGAGCGCGGTTTTCGCAAGGTTCGTGAAGGAATTGTGGTTAGCGACAAAATGGATAAGACCATCACTGTTGAAGTTTCAGATCGTGTAAAGCACAGTTTTTATTCAAAAGTTTTGTCTCGCTCGCACAAACTCAAAGCACATGACGAAGCAAATACTGCCGGCATGGGTGATCGCGTCATCATCATGGAAACTCGACCATTGTCAGCAACAAAACGCTGGCGTTTAGTCGAAATCATCGAGAAAGCTAAGTAAGGGACGGGTATAAGAAATGATTCAACAAGAATCTCGCCTACGCGTGGCCGATAACACTGGAGCTAAAGAGCTCCTATGTATCCGAGTCCTCGGTGGCTCCTCCCGCCGTTATGCCGGTATCGGAGACATCATCGTCTGTTCCGTTAAGGATGCAATTCCTGGCGGACAAGTAAAGAAAGGTGAAGTCGTAAAGGCTGTCATCGTTCGCACAGTTAAGGAACGTCGTCGCCCAGATGGCTCTTACATTAAATTTGATGAAAATGCTGCAGTGATTTTAAAAGATGATGGCGAACCACGTGGAACTCGCATCTTTGGACCAGTTGCACGCGAACTTCGCGATAAGAAATATATGAAAATTATTTCACTTGCTCCGGAGGTGCTATAACCATGGCGAAGATTAAGAAAGACGACTCTGTGTTAGTCATCGCTGGTAAAGACCGCGGAACAACTGGGAAAGTCCTTGATGTCATCGGCAACCGTATTCTCATCGAAGGTGTTAATCGCCAAAAGCGTCACACTCGTGTGAGCACAGGAGACCGCGGCGTAAAAGTTGGCGGAATCATTACTGTTGAAGCAACAATTCATATTTCAAATGTCATGGTCGTAGATAGCGATGGCAAGGCAACACGTCTTGGCGCTCGCAAGAACGAAGCTGGCAAAAACGTACGCATCTCGCGTCGCACCGGAAAGGACATCTAATGTCAACCGCAACGGATGTAAGATTAAAAGCTAAGTATAAGAGCGCTATTGCTCCTGCACTAAAGAGCGAATTTGGTTTCAAGAACGTAATGCAGATTCCAACCCTGACCAAAATTGTGGTCAACATGGGTGTTGGTGAAGCAGCACGCGATGCCAAGTTAATCGAAGGCGCAATTCGCGATTTAGCAACAATTACTGGCCAAAAACCACAAGTTACTAAGTCACGCAAATCAATTGCACAATTCAAATTGCGCGAAAATCAGCCAATCGGTGCGCACGTAACTTTGCGCGGAGACCGCATGTGGGAATTTGCAGATCGTTTGATCTCAATTTCATTGCCACGTATCCGCGACTTCCGCGGACTTTCACCAAAACAATTTGATGGAAAAGGAAATTACACTTTCGGTTTAATCGAACAAGTTGTTTTCCCTGAAATCGTACAAGACAAGATTGATCGTCCGCGCGGTATGGACATCACGATTGTTACTACAGCATCAAATGATGCAGAAGGTCATGCACTATTAAAAGCGCTCGGCTTTCCATTCAAGGAGGCATAAGAGATGGCAAAGACATCACTTAAAGTAAAAGCAGCTCGCAAACCAAAATTTAAGGTTCGCGGCTATACCCGTTGCCAGCGCTGTGGTCGCCCACATGCTGTCTATCAAAAATTCGGCATCTGCCGCATCTGCTTCCGCGAAATGGCACACCGTGGTGAACTTCCTGGTATTACGAAAGCTTCTTGGTAAAAGAAAAAAATTAACTACGAAATAGGTCTTCACAGATTGTGAAGAAACCAGTTCGAGAAAGGCCACAGGCCACGTATGACAATGACAGATCCGATCGCAGACATGTTGACACGTCTGCGCAACGCTAATGCTGCCTACCATGATTCGGTTGCAATGCCGTCTTCATCGGTCAAGGTACGTATCGCCACAATCCTTCAGACCGAAGGATTTATTGGCGGTTACCGCGTTGAAGATAATACAAATGGAATAGGTAAGAATTTAATTCTTGACCTTAAGTTTGGTGCAAACCGTGAGCGTTCAATCGCTGGTTTGCGTCGCGTTAGCAAGCCAGGACTTCGCGTTTATGCAAAGTCAACATCTCTTCCAAAAGTACTTGGTGGGCTTGGCGTTGCAATCATTTCAACTTCATCCGGTTTGCTAACAGATAAGCAAGCCAATAAACAAGGTGTAGGCGGAGAAGTTCTCGCCTACGTATGGTGATCGAATATGTCACGTATCGGTCGCATGCCAATTATCGTTCCTAGCGGTGTTGAAGTCACAATCGCAGGTCAAAGCGTTGCAGTAAAAGGCCCTAAAGGCGCACTTACTCTAAACGTTGCCCAGCCAATTCAAGTTTCAACTAGCGAAGGTGTAATCACCATTGCTCGCCCTGATGAAGAGCGCTTAACTCGTTCACTTCATGGCCTATCTCGCACTCTTGTTGCAAACATGATCGAGGGCGTAACTAACGGTTACTCACTCACAATCGACATTGTTGGTGTTGGTTATCGTGTGGCAGAAAAGGGCAGAGACCTTGAATTCCAACTTGGTTATAGCCACAATATTCTTTTCCCAGCACCAGAAGGAATTACTTTCAAAATTGAAGCACCAACTAAATTCCATATCTCTGGAATTGATAAGCAATTAGTTGGCGAAACTGCAGCGAAAATTAAGAAGTTACGTAAGGCCGATCCATACAAGGGCAAGGGCTTGCGTTTATCTACCGACAAGGTCCGCCGCAAGCAAGGAAAGACAGGTAAGAAATAATGGCCATTGGAGTAAGAGTCCGTAAAGGTTCGGCAACTAATGCCCGTGCCCGTCGTCATTTCCGCGTACGCAAAAAGGTTGCAGGAACTCCTTCGCGACCACGCCTAGTCGTTTCTCGTTCAGCTCGTCACTTGTTTGTACAAGTAATTGATGACACACAAGGTAAAACTTTGGCGTACGCATCAACCATGGAAGCAGATATTCGCACAAGCAAAGATGACAAGACTGCAAAAGCCGGAGCAATCGGTGCGCTAATCGCATCACGCGCGAAAGCTGCTGGAGTAACGCAAGTTGTCTTTGATCGTGCAGGTAATAAGTACCACGGTCGCATTGCAGCTGTTGCTGCAAGTGCTCGAGAGAATGGATTGGAGTTCTAATGGCGCTTAATCCAACTACTACTGAGGGCGCACCTGCAAAGGGAAACGATCGTCGCGAAAAGCGCGAACGTCGTGATGACCGCGGCCAAGATAAAAGTCCATTTATGGAGCGCGTAGTTTTCATTAACCGCGTATCTAAAGTTGTAAAGGGTGGACGTCGCTTCTCATTCACAGCCCTAGTTGTTGTAGGCGACGGCAATGGCAGTGTCGGTGTTGGTTATGGCAAGAGCAAAGAAGTTCCGCAAGCAATTGCTAAGGCAGTGGAAGAAGCGAAGAAGTCATTCTTCAAAGTTCCACGTATCCAAGGCACTATTCCTCACCAAGTTCAAGGTGAGAGTGCTGCCGGCGTTGTTCTTCTTCGTCCAGCTAGCCCAGGTACCGGAGTAATTGCAGGGGGTCCAGTGCGTGCAGTACTTGAGTGCGCAGGAATTTCCGATGTATTAACCAAGTCGCTTGGCTCAAATAATGCAATCAACATGGTTCGTGCAACTGTTGACGCGCTAAAACAATTGGAAAGCCCAGCGGCAATTGCTGCACGTCGTGGTCGTCCACTTGAAGATGTTACACCTGCAGCAATCATTCGCGCTTCGCAGATTACGGTAGGTGCCTAATGCCACGTTTGAAAGTTACTCAAATTCGTTCGAAGTTTGGCAGTAAGCCAGAACTTCGTCATACATTGCGCTCGCTTGGATTAAAGCGAATTAATGATGTTGTTGTTAAAGAAGATCGTCCAGAAATTCGTGGCATGGTCTACGCCGTTCGCCACTTAATCAAAGTTGAGGAGGTCGAGTAAAGATGACCCTAAAACTTCATCATCTTCGTCCAGCACCCGGTGCTAAGAAAGCTAAAACTCGTAAGGGTCGCGGTGAAGCATCAAAAGGTAAGACTGCCGGTCGCGGTGGCAAAGGAACACGTGCACGTAACCAAGTTCGCGCAGGTTTCGAAGGTGGTCAACTACCTCTCGTAATGCGTTTACCTAAGTTGCGTGGATTTAAGAATCCAGAACGCGTCGAATACCAAGTGGTTAACGTCTCAACAATTAACGCACTCTTTCCAAAGGGTGGCGATGTAAGTGTTGCTGATTTAATTGCTAAAGGCGCAGTTCGTGATTCATTGCCAGTTAAGGTTCTCGGAAACGGAGATATTGCCGTAAAGGTAAATGTCACCGCTCACGGATTCTCATCATCTGCAATCGATAAAATTGCTGCTGCTGGCGGATCTACCAAGGTTCTATAACCACAACCCATATTATTTAGTACTGATTCGATAGAGGGAGAAGTTAAATGCTTTCAGCATTCGCAATGGCTTTTAGAACACCTGATTTGCGCAAGAAGATCTTCTTCACTCTCTCAATCATGGCCTTGTTCCGTTTTGGCTCCGTAGTCCCAACACCAGGTGTTTCTTATGAAAATGTTCAAGCATGTTTGGTCAATGTTGAATCAGGTGGACTTTTTGGTCTGATTAACTTATTTAGCGGTGGTGCACTTCTACAATTATCTGTATTCGCGCTCGGCGTCATGCCCTACATCACCAGCTCAATTATTGTTCAATTATTAACCGTTGTTATTCCTCGCTTTGAATCATTAAAGAAAGAAGGTCAATCAGGAACTGCAAAGTTAACTCAGTACACACGTTACTTAACAATTGGTCTAGCAATCTTGCAGTCAACAGGTTTAATAGCAGTAGCACGCGAACCGGGGCGTTTAATTGTTGGTTGCGACCTACCAATTATTCCGGATACTTCATGGCAACGCATTGTGACCATGATTTTCGTAATGACTGCAGCAACTTCAGTAATTATGTGGTTGGGTGAATTAATCACTGACCGCGGTATTGGTAACGGTATGTCAATCTTGATTTTCACATCAATTGCAGCAGGTTTTCCTGGCAACTTGTGGTCTATCAAGTTACAAAAAGGCTTGTTCGCATTCCTTTTCGTTCTAGCTGCTGGAATTTTAGTTGTTGTACTCGTTGTTTTCGTCGAGCAAGCACAACGCCGTATTCCAGTTCAGTATGCCAAGCGTATGGTTGGTCGGCAGTCATATGGTGGAACAAGTACATATATTCCAATTAAAGTTAACCAAGCCGGCGTTATTCCAGTTATTTTCGCATCCTCAATGCTCTATATTCCAACGCTAATTGTGAACTTCACCAATAGCCAGTCCGCATGGGCAGTATGGGTTAGCCGTAACTTTATAGAGGGTGATAACCCAATTTATGTTGCAACCTATGCGCTCTTAATTATTTTCTTCACTTATTTCTATGTAGCAATTACTTTCAACCCCGATGAAGTTGCCGATAACATGAAGAAATATGGTGGTTTCATTCCTGGTATTCGCGCAGGACGCTCAACTTCAGAATATTTACAATATGTTCTATCGCGCATTACTGCTCCAGGTTCTATGTATTTGGCCCTTGTCGCAGTTATTCCAATCGGCGCCCTGGTTCTCTTTGGTGCAACCCAGAATTTCCCTTTCGGTGGAACTGCAATCTTGATTGTTGTTGGCGTTGGCTTAGATACTGCCAAGCAAATCGAATCACAATTGCAACAACGTTCCTATGAGGGATTTTTGAAATAATGCGTCTTGTCCTGGTTGGTCCGCCAGGTGCTGGTAAAGGAACGCAAGCGCAATTCCTCTCGGCACATTACTCAATTCCTCACATTTCAACGGGCGATATTTTTCGCGCAAACCTAAAAGCCGGAACCCCGCTTGGTCGCGCAGCAAAAGCATTTATGGATCGCGGCGAATTAGTTCCAGATTCTGTAACAAATGAGATGGTTCGAGATCGTTTGACTCATGACGATCTCGGAAATGGATTTTTACTAGATGGTTTTCCAAGAAATGTTGCACAAGCAGAAGTTCTAAAAATTATCTTGGCGGATAAAAAAACTCCGCTTGGTGCCGTTTTAGAATTATCAATTGCCAATGAAGAAATTGTTAACAGACTATCAACGCGCAAAACGCTAGATCCAAACACAGGGGAGTATTACCAGCGCGAGGACGACAAGGCTGAAGTTATAACCCGTCGGTTAGAAGTTTATAGTGAGCAAACGCAACCAATTGTTGCTTTTTATCTCAGTGAAGATTTGCTGGTAACAATTAGCGCTTTAGGTACGGTTGAAGAAATTACTGCGCGTGCAATTTCTGCTCTAAGCCATATTAAGTAAGGCGCACACATGGCGATTCAGATTAAAACTCTTGAACAATTAAAGATAATGCGCCGTGCTGGCTTATTAGTTGGCCAAACGCTAGAACTTCTGCGCGAATCAATTAAGCCAGGTATGACAACAGATGCCTTAGATGCAATTGCCGCTGCAAATATTAAGCGTGGGGGAGGAACTTCTAATTTTCTTGGCTACCACGGTTTTCCAAAGACAATCTGCGTATCTATCAATGATGAAATTGTTCATGGAATTCCGGGATTACGCATTATTAACGATGGCGATATTGTTTCAATAGATTGCGGTGCAATTATCGATGGCTGGCATGGTGATGCAGCCATTTCCGTAGGCGTGGGGAAGGTCGATCCGGCCGATCAGAAGTTGATGGATGCCTGCGAAGAATCTATGTGGCGCGGAATTGCTGCTGGATGCAACGGCGCGAAATTAACCGATATTGGTTATGCAATCGAAAGTTATATAAAGTCACAAGGCAAGTATGGAATTTTGCAAGAATATGGCGGCCACGGCATTGGAACGGAAATGCATCAAGAGCCGCATATATTAAATTTTGGGAAAGCTGGCAATGGTCCAGAGATAATTCCAGGAATGGTCTTGGCAATCGAACCTATGATTACTCGAGGTTCAGCCAAGGTTCAGGTATTAGATGATGAATGGACTGTTGTATCAATTGATAAATCGCGCGCGGCCCATTTTGAAAATTCCTATGCAATCGCACCCGATGGTAAACCTTTTGTGCTCTCGGCCATTGATGGGGGAAAGGCAAAATTAGGGGCCTCAGGGATCGAGATTTCCGGACTTTTGTGACCGAAACCACGAATTACATGCGTGTGATTTAAGCGGTGGCTTATTTGTTGATTTCCCTATTTTGAGCCTGCGCATTAAACTACAACTTCGCTTGATTCATGCTCGGAACAGAAATGTGGTTAACGCTTGGTAAAAGCAGATGGTGCAATCGAAATGGAAGGCACAGTTGCTGAAGCGTTACCTAATGCAATGTTTCGGGTTGAATTAACAAACGGGCACAAAGTACTCGCTCACATAAGCGGAAAGATGCGAAAGAACTACATTCGTATTTTGACTGCTGATCGTGTGATTGTAGAAATGAGCCCATACGACCTTACAAAGGGTCGAATTATTTATCGTTACAAGTAACGAAGAGAGCAGTTGACATGAAAGTAAACCCAAGCGTGAAGAAGATTTGCGATAAGTGCAAAGTCATTCGTCGCCGTGGTCGCGTCATGGTCATTTGTGAAAACCTTCGTCACAAACAACGCCAAGGATAAATAGAAAAAACTAAAACGCGTAGTGCGACTTCTTTAAAAGAGAAGACCTTTGGACAGGTAGGCCAGAGAACAGCACTGCGAAGGACCTCCTGATACAGATTGGTTGAATAAATGGCACGTCTCGTTGGTGTTGATCTTCCGCGCGAAAAGCGTGTTGAAGTCGCACTCACTTATATATTTGGAATGGGTTTAACTCGTTCCCAAAAAACTCTCGTAGCAACTGGAATTTCTCCAGATATTCGCGTCAAGGATTTGCAAGAGCCAGACCTTGCAAAACTACGTGAATATATTGAAGAGAACTTTAAAATTGAAGGCGATCTTCGCCGTGAAATCTCTGGCAACATACGTCGCAAAGTTGAAATTCAAAGCTACCAAGGCATTCGTCACCGTAAGGGACTTCCTGTTCGTGGTCAGCGCACACATACCAATGCGCGTACGCGTAAGGGACCACGTAAAGCAATTGCTGGTAAGAAGATGGTGACTAAATAATGGCGGCTCCTAAAGCAAAGACTGCTGCATCCGTGAAGGGCAAAGTTAAAACTCGTAAGAAAGAAAAGAAAAATGTTGCAGTTGGGCAAGCTCACATTAAGAGCACCTTTAACAACACAATCATTTCAATCACAGATCTAACTGGCGCTGTTATCTCTTGGTCTTCATCAGGCCAAGTTGGTTTCAAGGGCTCTCGTAAGTCGACTCCATTTGCAGCACAACTTGCAGCAGAGGTTGCAGCCCGTCGCGCGCAAGAGCATGGCTTAAAGAAGGTAGATGTTTTCGTTAAGGGACCTGGTTCCGGACGCGAAACCGCAATCCGTTCATTGCAAGCAGCTGGTCTGGAAGTTGGTGCCATCTCTGATGTAACACCTGCGCCACACAATGGTTGCCGTCCAACAAAACTACGTCGAGTTTAAGGAAGGAAGAGAATAAATGGCCCGTTATACCGGAGCAGACTGCAAGCGTTGCCGTCGCGAAAAAGTAAAACTCTTTCTTAAGGGCTCAAAGTGCGATGGACCTAAGTGTCCAATCGAATCTCGTCCTTATCCACCTGGACAACACGGCCGCGGTCGCACGAAAGAGTCTGAGTACTTATTGCAAATGCGTGAAAAGCAGAAATGCGCACGTATTTACGGCGTACTTGAAAAGCAGTTCCGTGGATATTACGAAGAAGCAAACCGTCGCCAAGGAAAAACTGGTGAAAACCTTCTTGTGATTCTAGAAACTCGTCTGGATAACGTTGTCTTTCGTGCAGGTTTTGCAAAGTCGCGTGACATGGCACGTCAATTAGTTCGTCACGGTCACTTCCTTGTAAATGGCAAGAAGGTAAACATTCCTTCATTCCGTGTATCTGCGATGGACATCATCGATGTTCTTCCAAAGTCGTTAGATCTGACACCATTTATCGTTGCAAGTGCCGAACTCGGCGAGAAGTCAGTACCAGCGTGGATGGAAGTTGTTGGTTCGCAAATGCGCATCATCGTTCATGGAGTTCCATTACGTGCGGTTATCGATACCCAAGTTCAAGAGCAGTTGATCGTCGAACTTTATTCCAAGTAATTTTAAAAGCCCAGCAATGGGTATGCGTGCAGTAAAGAAGTAAAGGCAGTACAAGTAGGAAATCAAATAGTGGATTTCCACGAAACGAAGAGGAGCAATAGTGCTAATTGCGCAACGTCCCACTCTCAGCGAAGAAGTAGTATCCGAAAACCGTTCACGTTTCATCATCGAACCGTTAGAACCAGGTTTTGGCTACACACTAGGTAACAGCATGCGTCGTACGCTGCTTTCCTCTATCCCAGGGGCAGCAGTAACAAGTATTCGCGTAGCCGGTGCACTCCATGAGTTCACAACATTAGAAGGTGTTAAAGAAGATCTAACCGATATTGTTTTGAACATCAAGAACTTGGTGCTCTCATCAGATAACGATGAACCAAGCGTTGTTTATATCCGCAAATCTGGCACTGGTGCAGTCACTGGCGCCGATATTGCTGCTCCTGCAGGCGTTGAAGTTCATAACCCCGAGATTCACTTAGCAACGTTAAACGGCAAGGGCAATCTAGAGATTGAACTAACTGTTGAACGTGGCCGTGGTTATGTCACTGCCGTTCAGAATAAGCAAGCTGGCGCAGAAATCGGTCGCATTCCGGTTGACTCAATTTATTCACCAGTTTTGAAAGTAACTTATAGAGTCGAAGCAACTCGCGTTGAACAACGCACTGACTTTGACCGCCTAGTTGTTGACGTTGAGACAAAGCCATCAATGAAGCCACGCGATGCAGTTGCATCGGCTGGTAAAACTTTGGTTGAACTCTTCGGACTTGCACGCGAACTCAATCTTGATGCGGAAGGTATCGAGATGGGGCCGTCGGTTATGGATGCAGCCCTCGCCGCAGATCTTGCTCTTCCAATTGAAGATCTTGATTTAACAGTTCGTTCATATAACTGTTTAAAGCGCGAAGGTATTCATACTGTTGGCGAACTTGTAAATCGTTCCGAATCTGACTTGCTTGATATCCGCAACTTTGGTTCAAAATCTATCGATGAGGTCAAGGCCAAACTTGTCTCATTGGGAATGTCACTTAAGGACAGCCCAGTCGGATTTGATCCAACTCAGCACCAAAACTACAACTCAGCAATTGATGATGATTTCGTCGATACAGATAAGGCTTAGGAGAAGAAAAGAAAATGCCAAAACCAAGTAAAGGTCCTCGTTTGGGTTCAGGCCCAGCACACGAGCGACTTCTCCTACGCACTCTTGCAGAACAACTTTTTGAACACGGCAAGATTACAACTACAGAGGCAAAAGCTAAGCGCCTACGTCCACTAGCTGAAAAGTTAATTACTTTTGCTAAAAAGGGTGATCTTCCAGCTCGTCGCCGAGTTTTGGCACAGATTTCAAATAAAGGCGTTGTACATACGCTTTTCACTGTAATCGGTCCACGTTTTGCCGCGCGCAATGGTGGATATACACGCATCACAAAAATTGGTCCACGTAAGGGCGATAACGCACCTATGGTGGTCATTGAAGTTTTAACTGAGAAAGATAACTAAGCCTTACTACTTAGTAATAAATTCTCATGACTAAACCCACTCTCTACCCTGAGAGTGGGTTTTCTCGTTTGCGCATCGATTTAGCTTATGACGGAAGTAATTATTTCGGTTGGGCAAAACAGAGCGATCAAAGAAGTGTGCAAGAAGGAATTGAGAGTGCGCTTAGCAAAATAGCTAGAGTAAATATTGAGACAGTTGTTGCTGGCCGCACCGACGCAGGGGTTCATGCAACGGGGCAAGTAATACATGTTGATGTGCCACAAAGTCTAGAAATCGAAGATTTAGTTTATAAACTAAATCGAATCCTGGATGAAGATATTCGAATAATGAAAATTGAAAAAGCACCTGAGGCTTTCCATGCCAGATTTTCTGCCCTGCGCCGACACTACAATTATAAAATTTTAGATAACAATGCCGTCCTTTCACCACTTAACCGTTTTGATGTAGCACCTTGGTATAAAGCCCTAGAAATAGATTTGATGAATCAGGCCAGTTCATTAGTTATTGGCAAGCATGATTTCGCCGCCTTTTCTAAATTCCGAGAAGGTGCAACAACGCTACGAACTCTTGAGAAATTTTCGTGGCACCGCGATGCCCATGGTTACTTAATTGCCGAACTTGTGGCCGATGCTTTCTGCTATTCAATGGTGCGCAGTTTAGTTGGCGCCGCAGTCTGTGTTGGAGATCAGCGATTTGCGCCAGAGTGGATGAAAAGCGTTTTGCTCAAAAAGGAGAGAGTCTCGGATAGTTTGGTATTTTCCGCTCGTGGCTTAACCCTGATTCGCGTTGATTATCCAAGCGATGCCCGATTACTTCTAATGGCGGCCCAGAATCTAGCCTCGGAAGATGGCGATCTGGCTATAGATGGCGATGAATAAGGCGTTTTGACCCCTTGAGCCTGCACGGGTATTCTTACTCCTCTGCGCCAGAACAGGTGCCGGCACCAAAGTCGTAACAAGCTAAGAGTAATAAGAAGGTAGAAAAAGCATGCGCACTTACAGTCCAAAAGTTGGAGATGCTGTCCGTAATTGGCACATCATCGACGCACAAGATGTGGTCTTGGGCCGTCTTGCAGTTCATGCTGCTGTTCTATTGCGCGGAAAGCACAAAGCAACATTTGCGCCACATATGGATATGGGCGATTTCGTAATTGTTATTAACGCCGAAAAAATTGCACTCTCAGGTCAGAAAATAAAACAGAAGTGGGCACACCAACACTCTGGTTTCCCAGGTGGTTTAACTTCAACTGTTTACGGCGACTTGATGGAGAAGCACCCAACTCGCGCAGTTGAAAAAGCGATCAAGGGAATGTTGCCAAAGAATCGTCTTGGAAAAGTTGTTGGTTCAAAGTTAAAAGTTTATGCAGGACCAGAGCATCCACATGCTGCTCAGGCACCAAAACCATATGTATTCGAACAAGTTTCACAAATAGTGAAGTAAGGGAAAAATAAAATATGTCAGAGAATTCCGTAGTTGCCGATTTAGATGAGAGCGAAGTTCCTACTTCATACTCATCATCAACTCCAGCTCCTGCCACAAATCGTCCAGCAATTAAGGCACCAGGTGGTGGCACCGGTCGTCGTAAGGAAGCTGTTGCACGTGTTCGCTTAACTCCAGGAACAGGTCGTTGGGTTGTTAACGGCAAGACTCTCGAGAATTACTTCCCAAATAAAGTTCACCAACAATTAGTTTCAGAACCTTTTCGCACAGTTGGTGCAGAAAATTCCTATGATGTTTTTGCTCGCATCAATGGTGGCGGAGTATCTGGTCAAGCCGGCGCACTTCGTTTAGGTGTTGCTCGTTCACTTAACCAAATAGATGAAGAAGCAAACCGTCCAGCACTTAAGAAAGCCGGATTTCTTTCACGTGATGCACGTGTTATCGAGCGCAAGAAGTACGGCCTTAAAAAGGCTCGTAAGCGTTCTCAATACAGCAAGCGCTAATTCCTTATCGCTTCCTTCAAGCGAAGGAGTTTCATGGCCCTCTTTGGTACTGATGGCATACGCGGCTTAGCCAATCGTGATTTAACTGTTGAATTAGCCCTAGATGTTGCTGTTGCTGCGGCGCATGTTCTTGTTGAATCAAAAACCAATGCAGACAAGCGCCCAAAAGCAATTGTTGGGCAAGATTCGCGCGCATCTGGTGAATTTCTCGAAGCCGCAGTTGTTGCAGGGCTAACTAGTGCCGGCATTGATGTTTATCGCGTTGGTGTTTTACCAACACCTGCAATTGCATATCTTGTCGCTGAAACTAGCGCCGACCTTGGCGTAATGATTAGCGCATCGCATAATCCAATGCCAGATAACGGAATCAAATTATTCTCACGCGGTGGTGGCAAATTAGATGATGCAATTGAAGCGCGCATTGAAGCGCGCATTGGTGAAGATTGGCAGCGCCCAACTGGTCGCGCTGTTGGTCGCGCGATAAATGACGAGAGTGCATTAGAGCGTTACTTAAGCCATTTACTTGCATCGGTTTCAACTTCGCTAAAAGGTTTAAAAGTTGTCGTTGATTGCGCAAATGGCGCATCATCAGTTGCCGCACCAGAAGCGTTGCGCCGAGCAGGTGCTGAAGTAATTGCGATTTCAAATCAACCTGATGGCTGGAACATTAATGATGGCTGCGGCTCTACCCACTTGAGTCATCTACGCAGCGCTGTTTTAAAAAACGGCGCGCATGTTGGAATCGCTCACGATGGTGATGCCGATCGTTGCCTAGCAATTGATGGCGCAGGCAATGAGATAGATGGCGATCATATTTTAAGCATTTTGGCGCAAGGTTTTAAAAAACGTGGCGCGCTAAAGAGCAATACTGTTGTTGGAACCATAATGAGCAATCTGGGTTTCATGCATGCGATGAGGAGCGCCGGAATCGAAGTTGCAACAACACCAGTTGGAGATCGTTATGTACTAGAGAAAATGATTGAGAAAGATTTTTCAATTGGCGGAGAACAATCTGGCCATATAATTATGCGTGAATTTGCTAATACTGGGGATGGAATTTTAACAGCGCTGCAATTACTGCAAGAAGTAGTCCGCTCAGGTAAAACTTTACAAGAACTTGCAGCACCCATGGTGCGTTTTCCGCAAGTATTGATAAATGTTAAAGATGTAAAAAAAGAAAAATTATCTGATTCAAAAGTTATTTCAGATGCAGTTAAAGATGCAGAAAAAGATTTAGCCGAAAATGGACGAGTTTTACTGCGTGCATCTGGCACCGAGCCCCTCGTCAGGGTCATGGTCGAAGCCGAAAGTGATAGTATCGCGCAAGAAGTTGCAAAAAAACTTGCAGATGTAGTCAAGGCCGAACTGGGGTAAGTAAAAATGTGTGGAATTGTTGGTTACACAGGGCCACAATCTGCACTTACTCCATTGATTGCAGGGCTTCGCAGACTTGAATATCGTGGCTATGACTCAGCCGGCATTGCTCTTGGCACAAGTGGTAAATTATTTATTGAAAAGCGTGCCGGCAAACTAATAAATCTTGAAGAAGCCCTTTCTCACTCACTCCCCGTGGTTCATTCTGGAATTGGACATACTCGTTGGGCAACTCACGGTGGACCAACTGATCGCAACGCGCATCCACATCTAGATAATGAAGGCAAACTAGCCGTTATTCATAATGGAATTATTGAAAATTATTCGCAGTTGCGAGTCGAGCTTGAAGCGCGCGGACACTTATTTAAATCTGAAACCGATACCGAATCCGTAGCCCATTTATTAAGTGATTTGCGCAAAGAATATAAAGGAGATTTATCTGCCGCAATGCGTGCAGCCGTTAAGTTGCTTCGTGGCTCGTTCACTCTCTTAGCAATTCATGCTGATGCACCCGAAGTAATTGTCGGGGTTCGCCGCAATTCACCACTTGTTGTTGGTGTCGGCAAAGGCGAGAATTTCTTAGCATCAGATGTGGCAGCTTTTATTGAATATACAAAGCAAGCCATCGAACTTGGTCAAGATGAGGTTGTAACTATTACACCACAGCAGATTGAGATTACCGATCTAGCAGGTAAAACGATTGCCCCTAAAAAGTATGAAGTTTCTTGGGATGCAATTGCTGCCGAAAAAGGCGGTTTCGCGCATTTCATGTTGAAGGAAATCTTTGAGCAACCTAAAGCAGTTGCCGATACGCTCATTGGCCGGTTAAGTGATAACAACGAAATCGTGTTAGATGAATTGCACATGAGCAAAGCCGAAATCAAAGCGTTAAAAAAGATAGTTGTTATTGCCTGTGGAACTGCGCTTCATGCAGGAATGATTGCAAAGTACGCAATTGAACAATGGTCACACATTCCAGTAGAAGTGGAGATTGCCAGCGAATATCGCTATCGCGATCCGATCATTGACAGTGAAACTTTGGTTATTGCGATTTCGCAATCCGGGGAGACCATGGATACCTTGATGGCGTTGCGCCATGCAAAAGCGGCAGGGGCTCGAACCTTGTCGATATGTAATACAAATGGTTCTACGATCCCGCGCGAATCCGATGCTGTCTTGTATACACGCGCTGGTCCAGAAATTGCTGTCGCATCCACAAAGGCTTTTTTAACCCAAGTTATCGCAGTTTACTTAATTGGTCTGCACTTAGGGCAAGTTAGAGGTCAAATAAGCGAAAAAGAAGTTCGGGCTCTCTATTACGAATTACTCGAATTGCCAGGAAAAATTGAACAGATTCTTGAAACCGTTGAACCACTTCGCGAATTAACTCGAGGTTTTGCAAAAAGTACTTCAGTTTTATTCCTCGGCAGAAATGTTGGGTTTCCAGTCGCCCTTGAAGGCGCACTTAAGTTGAAGGAATTGGCTTATATGCATGCGGAAGGTTTTGCAGGCGGAGAATTAAAACACGGACCAATCGCTCTAATTGATCAAGGAACTCCAGTCATTGCTATCTTGCCTTCGGGTCATGCGCATTCGCTAGATGAAAAAATGCTTAGCAATATCCAAGAAGTTAAAGCGCGCGGTGCGCGTGTTATCGTGATTGCCGAAGAAGGCGTGCGCGTTGAAGGCGCTGAACACATTATTCGAATCCCAGTCGCACCTGCTTTATTTCAGCCAATTTTAGCAACGGTGCCGTTGCAAGTCTTTGCTTATGAAATGGCCGTTGCCCGTGGCAATGATGTTGATCAGCCCCGAAATTTAGCTAAGTCTGTAACGGTGGAATAAATGGTAGAAGAGCGCCGCAAGCAAATGAACAGGGCGTTGCGCTGGGCCGGCCTTTTATTTATTGGTTTTCTTCTCGTAACAC
>JBCKHJ010000020.1:0-16169 GCA_038905915.1 Candidatus Planktophila sp.
CTCTTTCCTGCGAGGAATTCCTGGAATTAAAACTCTTATCGTTGATACAAAAGAGTCAATCATTCGTACGAGTCAAAACACGGCACCAATTGCTGGTGATAATTTAGTAACGAGTATAGATATTCGGTTGCAGTCATCGACAGAGCGAGCGCTAGCCGATGCAATTTATCGTTCACGCGCAATGGGTCGCAAAGCAGATTCCGGCGCAGCCGTGGTTTTGGATGTGCGAAACGGACAAGTTTTAGCAATTGCCTCTTTCCCAACTTATGACCCAAATGTTTGGGAAAAAGGTTTAACTGTGCGACAAGCCAGTGATTTATTTAGCGAAAAAACTGGGGTTCCTGTACTTTCGCGTGCGTTGCAAGGTCTTTATGCACCTGCATCTACTTTTAAATCTGTATCCGTTGTTGCTGCTGCCAATGCTGGTTATGACTTAAATGCCAGTTATGACTGTCCAGCAGAAGTTCAGGTTGGCACTCGCGTATTTCAAAACTTTGAAAGCAAAGCGCAAGGGCGAATCTCACTTAAAAAAGCTATTGCTGTCTCATGCGACACAATCTGGTATCAAATTGCCTTTGATGAATGGCTGCGTGATGGGGCATTACGTCCTAAAGCCAATGCCAATGCCAATGATTATTTCTATTCTGCTGCCAGAGGATTTCAGATCGATAAAAAAACCGGTATTGATTTGCCATCTGAATCTGCCGGACGATTAACTGACCGCCAGTGGAGAAAAAATTGGTATAACCAGAATAAAGATTTCTATTGTAACTATAAAACACGTGCCAGCAAAGCACAGCAAACTCCATTTCTGCTTGAACTAGCCAGAGAGAATTGTTTAGATGGAGATAAAATTCGCGCAGGTGATGCCGTTAACTTCTCTATTGGCCAAGGCGATACCGTTATTACTCCAATCAAATTAGCCCAGATGTATGCAGCAATTGCTAATGGGGGCACAATTTGGCAAACAAGTATCGGTAAAGCAATTGTTAAAACTGATGGAACTGTTGTAAAGACAATGGCTGCTCAAAAACTGGGAGCAATTCCTGCAACGCCTGAAACAATTAAGTTCTTGCATAGCGCTCTTCGAGAAGCTGTTGTTGCAGGAACTGCTACTGGATCTTTTTCGGGCTTTCCTGTCGCCGTAAGTGGTAAAACTGGTACCGCTGAAGTTTTTGGACGTAATGCAAATGGAAGTGAGAAGGACGACACTTCGTGGTTTGCATCCTTTGCACCAAGTGATCGCCCCCGTTATGCAGTAGTGATGATGGTTAGCCAAGGCGGATTTGGTGCATCCACTAGCGCAGTCGGTGTGCGAAAAATTTATGAAACCCTCTTTGGCATTACGGGTTCCAAAGTTGATTCGGCACAAGCTCTTTTTCCAGATGGGAAACCGCCCCACAAAGTTGCCTAAGATTTCACCAGCAACGAAAGTGAAGACAAATCCATGAGCACGCCACAATTTATTTCCAGGACGAGTCGTAATCTCCATAAAAAGGGCAGCCGACCATCAGTATTTGCCGGTTTTGATCCATTTTTAACTGGCGCTCTTGCACTTCTTTTAATTCTCGGAACTCTGCTGGTATATGCCGCAACAAGGAATTGGTATGCCGCAAGTAATCTTGACCCAGAATATTATTTAAAGCGCCACGTTATAAATATTTTAATTGGTTCGCTTTTAGCCTGGGGTATTACGGTAATTGATTACCGCTTATTGCGCGCATACACCCCGATTATTTGGGGCCTAGGAGTTCTTGGGCTTGTAATAGTTTTAATTCCAAGCCTTGGCAGTGAAATCAATGGTTCGAAAGCATGGATTTCGCTGCCCGGTGGTTTTCAGATTCAACCGGCAGAACTTGCAAAAATTTCAATCATTCTTGGAATTTCAATGATTTTATCTGAGCGTGGTCATAATAGTGATCAACCAACTACGGGCCATATGTTGCAAGCCTTGGTTGTTGCCGGCATTCCAGTCTTGCTCATCCTTTTTCAACCAGATCTTGGAACAGCATTTATCATTTCGGTATTTGTTGTAACCATTATTGCAGTCTCTGGTTTGCCCACCCGTTGGGTTGTTGGTTTATTACTTATTGCAGTTTTAGGTGGATTTACTGCGATAAAATCGGGTGCTGTTAATGAATATCAAATTAAACGTCTGCAAACTTTTGTAGATCCCAGTGCTGATACTCAAGGAACCGGTTATCAATTAAGACAAGCACGAATCACGGTTGGTTCGGGTGGATTAATTGGTACAGGATTATTTAAGGGACCACAAACAAATGGTCGCTTTGTTCCCGAACAACAGACCGACTTTATCTTTACTGTGGCTGGTGAAGAGTTAGGTTTTCTAGGAAGCGCGGGAATCATTCTGCTTTATCTAATTATTTTGATGCGCGGTTTTGCCATTGCAAGGCGAACCACCGACCCCTTCGGGCGTTTGGTTTGTACAGGCGTAATTACATGGTTTGCAATTCAGATTTTTGAAAATATTGGAATGACACTTGGTCTGATGCCAATGACTGGAGTGCCGTTGCCATTTCTTTCATATGGTGGATCGAGTATGTTTGCCAATTTGGTTGGTTTTGCTTTATTGCAAAATGTTCATGCCCGCTTAAAGGGCTAACCACGCGCAAATTTTGGTTTAGTTGGGCAAAAGTGGACTCATCTGTCATACTTGGCCAACAGTCCAGCGCGGCTCGCGAGCATTCGCGGTCAACGCCTAGCGCGGATTCCAGAAGTACCCATAAGAGATTTGCTTGAGAATTCAAGCCAGAGCGCGTTTTAATTAACGCAAAGAGGACTTGGTGCCATGGCTATTGAGCCAAAGTCACCGCGCAAGCGTGCGGTGAAAAAAATTTCGAAAAAGAAAAGTCAAACCCTTGAAAGTTCAGCGACAGAAGTTGCTCCTGCGGTAGAAGTTAAGAAAAAATCGCCAGCAATACCTGTTCCAATCTTTCAGGCTGCAACAACTGCCGATAAAAGCGCGGTTAAGCCACGCAAAAAAGCGGTTGCCAAAGCGAGCAAGCCCGAAAAAGAGGCTGCACCTGTTGTTGCAAGTGCTGGAGATGATTCCAACGAAGGTCGCAACCGCCGCCGCCGACGTGGTGGCCGCGGTCGGCGAAAAGGGCCTTCTGATAATTCAGGCGATACCGCAAATGCCAGCGATGGCTCAAACGATGATGGCTCAAGTGATTCCGGTGAGGCAACAACTCACCGCCGTCGCCGTCGCCGCCGTGCAAGTAGCGAAGGTGTAACTCCAGAAGAGATGATCGAAGAAGATGGCGTAGTAACAATAGTGAAAGTACGCGAAGTTAAGGAACGCCCAGCGCGCCCTGAAGCTAGACGGCCACGTCGCGAGCGCAATAATCGTGGCAATGAAGATTTTGAGCGCACGCCCCGCAAAGAATATCGCGAGCCATATCGGCGCCGCGGAACAATTATTACCGATGGCGAATTTTTAGCGCGCCGCGAAAATATTGATCGCGAAATGCTTGTTCGCCAAATTGCCGATCGCACTCAAATTGCCGTTATCGAAGACGGCATCATGGTTGAGCATTATGTAAACCGCAACAGCAATGTTTCCTACGTTGGTAACGTCTATTTAGGTCGTGTACAAAACGTTCTTCCTTCGATGGAAGCGGCATTTGTTGATATTGGAAAAGGTCGCAACGCAGTCCTCTATGCAGGTGAAGTTAATTGGGATGCAGCGGGAATTTCTGAATCAGAGCAGCGCAAAATTGAAACTGTATTAAAGACTGGTCAAGCGGTTTTAGTTCAAGTTACTAAAGATCCAATTGGTCAAAAAGGTGCGCGTTTAACTAGTCAAATTTCCTTGCCAGGACGCTACGTTGTCTACGTTCCAGGTGGCGGAATGAGTGGAATCAGTAAGCGCTTGCCCGATGCTGAACGCTCGCGATTGAAATCAATTTTAAAGAATTTAATTCCAGAAGGAGCTGGTGTGATTGTTCGTACCGCATCTGAAGGTGTTAGTGAAGAAGAATTAACTAGCGATGTCGCGCGATTGAAATCACAATGGGAAGATATTTATCAGAAATCTGAAAACCCTAATTTCCACGCGCCTGCTTTGCTCTATGCAGAACCTGATTTAGCTGTTCGAGTAATTCGCGATATTTTCAATGAAGATTTTCGCAGATTAACCGTTCAAGGCAGTACCGCATGGGATGAAGTGACAAATTATTTGGGCTTCATCGCCCCAGAATTGACTTCAAAAATTGAAAAATACACAGGCACCGGCGATCTTTTTGCAGACTTCCGCGTCGAAGAACAATTAGCAAAAGCTTTCGATCGCAAAGTGTATTTACCTTCAGGCGGTTCGCTAGTTATCGATCGTACAGAAGCCATGATTGTTATCGATGTGAATACCGGAAAGTTCATTGGCAAGGGCGGTAACCTTGAAGAAACCGTTACAAAAAATAACTTAGAAGCAGCCGAAGAAATTGCTCGCCAATTACGACTTCGCGACTTAGGTGGCATTGTCGTAATCGACTTCATCGATATGCTTTTGGAATCAAACCGTGAAATGGTCTTGCGCAGGCTGGTTGAATGCCTAGGTCGCGATCGCACCAAGCACCAAGTTGCCGAAGTAACTTCCCTCGGTCTAGTCCAAATGACTCGAAAGCGCGTAGGCCAAGGTTTAATTGAAGCATTCTCAACTACTTGCGATAGTTGTGGCGGTCGCGGAATTCATATTCATATGGAGCCGGTAAAGATGAAAGCGCCAATGCCACAATTAGATGTTCCCTCTTCGCAACATGAAGATGCTGACGAAAAAGATGCGACAGAACACGAATTTCACGAAATCATAAATGAAGTGCAACCGGTGCTAAAAGTCGAAGAAAAGGCGCCTACAACTCGTGGCGGAAAGCGACGTCGCCGTGCGGCTTCCTCGGGTGTAATTACCCCTGGTGCATAAGCCGACATAGCGCGATTTGACCCACAGGCGCGCTTCTCCGTACCCTTAGCCTCTGCCCGCAGAGCCTAACCAGGCTCATGCGCTGAAAATAAGTTAGTAAAAGAAATGAACTGGAGTAACAACGTGTACGCAATTGTCAAAGCTGGTGGTCACCAGGAGAAGGTCGAAGTCGGAGATACCGTCGTAGTCGACCGGATTGATAGCGCGGCTGGTTCAATCGTTTCTTTTCCTGCAGTTCTATTAGTAGATGGCGCAAACGTTACTACTGATCCAAAAATTCTAAAAGGCGTAAAAGTAACTGGTGAAGTTCTAGCTGAATTTAAAGGACCAAAGATCGATATCTTGCGTTACAAGAACAAGACCGGTTTCCGCCGCCGTCAAGGTTTTCGTGCGCAACACACTCGCGTAAAAATAACCGCAATCAGCGGCGTGAATTAAGGGGAGGCGAATAAATGGCAAGTAAGAAAGGTGTCTCCTCGACACGTAACGGTCGCGATTCGAATCCGCAGTACCTTGGAGTTAAGCGCTTCGGTGGTCAAGTTGTTAATAGCGGCGAAATTTTAGTTCGTCAACGCGGAACACATTTTCACCCAGGCAAAAACGTTGGCCGCGGTAAGGATGACACTCTCTTTGCATTAGCTGCAGGAGAAGTTGAATTCGGTCGCGCTCGTGGACGCCGCGTAGTGAATGTGGTTCCGGTAGCTTAAATTTAGGTTTCTCTAAAAAGAGCGGGCCGCATAAAAGCGCGGCTCGCTTTTTTATTTTACTAAGGAGGGTTAAGGGCATGGCAACTTTTGTTGATCGTGTAACTCTCTATGCCTTTGCCGGAAATGGTGGAGACGGTTGCGTCTCAGTTCATCGCGAAAAATTCAAACCATTGGGCGGACCAGATGGCGGCAATGGCGGACGTGGTGGCAATGTAATTCTTGTTGTTGATCCAAGCGTTACTACGCTTTTGGATTTTCACCACTCACCACATCGCAAAGCAACTTCTGGCCACCAAGGTTATGGCGACCGCAAAGATGGTGCGTATGGGACAGATTTAATTCTTGGTGTTCCAAATGGAACAGTTATTTATCGCCCAGATGGCGAATTAGTCGCCGACTTAGTTGGTAGCGGCACAACATTTATTGCAGCTCAAGGTGGACATGGCGGTCTTGGAAACCTTGCCCTGTCTTCATCAAAGCGGCGCGCACCAGGCTTTGCCCTACTTGGCGAGCCGGGTGAAGAAAATGTTTTCGTTCTTGAACTTAAATCCGTTGCAGATATCGCCTTAGTTGGTTATCCAAGTGCTGGCAAATCATCCATAATTGCTGCAATTTCGGCGGCGCGTCCAAAGATTGCCGACTATCCATTTACAACACTTGTTCCAAATTTAGGTGTTGTGCAAGCAGGTGAAACACGTTTCACTGTTGCCGATGTGCCAGGTTTAATTCCAGGGGCTAGCCAAGGAAAAGGTTTAGGTCTTGAATTTTTGCGCCATGTTGAACGCTGTGTAGCACTCGTGCACGTTCTCGATTGCGGAACGCTTGAAACTGATCGAAATCCAATTGAGGATTTAGAAATTATTGAAAATGAATTAGCGCAATATGGTGGCTTAGATGACCGCGTAAGAATCGTTGCTCTAAATAAAATAGATTTACCTGATGGTCAAGTCATGGCTGATATGGTGGCAAGCACTTTGCGCGAACGTGGCTACGATGTTTATCTTGTTTCAGCAGCATCGCGCGCAGGATTAACCGAGCTAACTTATGCGATGGCGCGGTTGATTCAAAAAGCACGGGCGGAAATGGCAGTAGAAGAGCGCACGCGAATTGTTTTGCGTCCTATCGCCGTTGATGATTCTGGTTTCACTGTGAAAACAAATGCCGACGATTCATTTACTGTAATTGGTAAAAAAGTAGAACGTTGGGTTCGCCAAACGAATTTTAAAAATGCTGAAGCAATTGGCTATCTTGCAGACCGTCTGGCACAACTTGGAGTTGAAAAAGAATTATTTAAACAAGGTGCAGTCGCTGGCAGTGAAGTTCGAATTGGTGACGGAGTTAATCAAGTCATATTTGATTGGGAACCAACAATCGAAGCCGGCGCCGAACAATTAGCAGGCCACTTACATCGTCGCGGTGAAGATTCGCGCCTTGAATCAACATGGCAACAAACCGAGCGCATTGAAGATGTTTTAAGCGATGAAGAAATCGCCCAGCAGTGGGAGTACAACGTAATTGATGCTCATACTCCTAAACTTGTGGAAGTAGAACGTGCAGAGGATGGAGATGAAAAGTGAGCCGTAGTCAGATTACCTCCGCCAAACGCATCGTTATCAAAGTCGGTTCATCATCGCTAACGGGTAGCGCCGGTTCTGTTTTAGATATAAAAGCCGTTGAAAAATTAACTGACCTTGTTGCTGCCTGCAAAAAGCGCGGAGCCGAAGTTGTGGTTGTTTCATCAGGTGCAATTGCTGCAGGTTTGGCACCTCTTGGCCTTACCTCACGTCCAAAAGACTTAGCAACGCAACAAGCGGTGGCCTCAGTTGGTCAAGGATTACTGATCGCGCAATACACAACAAGTTTTGCTCGACATAAAATTATTGCGTCGCAAGTTTTACTTACGACCGAAGATGTAGTGCGCCGTTCTCATTATCAAAATGCTCAACGCACTTTGTTTAAGTTATTGGCACTCGGTGTTGTCCCAGTCATCAATGAAAACGACTCGGTTGGAACTCAAGAAATACGTTTTGGCGACAATGACCGCTTAGCTGCACTGGTTGCACTCTTAGTAGACGCGGATTTATTGGTTCTCATTTCTGATATTGACGCTCTTTATGATGCACCACCTAGCAAAGCCGGTGCTAATGCGATTCGCGAAGTTGCAGATATTTCGCAAATTGAAAGCATCTCTTTAGGCGGTGTAGGTTCTGCAGGAGTCGGTAGCGGGGGAATGGTTACCAAGGTTGAAGCCGCACGCATTGCGACAAGTGCCGGCATAGCAATGTTACTTACTTCGCTAGAAGAATCTGATCGTGCTTTATCAGGGGCAGAACTTGGTACATATTTTCACGCGCATGCACGCAAAACGAAGGCACGTTTATTGTGGCTAGCTCATGCATCCACTCCACGCGGTCGTTTAATTCTTGATGCTGGCGCAGTAAAAGCAATTTTAGAAAGAGGTGTCTCTCTTTTACCTGCAGGTGTTACTGCCGTAGAAGGTGATTTTATTTCTGGTGATACCGTGGAATTAGTCGGAGCTGATCGCACCGTAATTGCACGCGGGCTGGTTGCATTTGATTCGCAAGAAATTCCACAGATGTTGGGGCGCTCTACTAAAGAATTGGCCCAATCACTTGGCGCCGAATACGAACGCGAATTAGTTCATCGCGATGATTTAGTGCTTCTCTAGGGCAATCTGAAATCCCACTAGGCTTATTCTCATGAGTGCAACCGAGAGCATTTCGCAATTAGCGATCACCGCGCGCAAAGCTGCTCGAACTTTGAAGGTTGCCACTAGCCAAGAACGAAAAAGTGCGCTACTTGCAATAGCCGATGCAATTGAGGCCAGAAGTTCAGAAATCATTGCTGCCAATGAAAAAGATATGCAACGCGGTCGTGAAAGTGGTTTAAATTCTCAATTACTGGACCGTCTTTGCCTTACACCAGAGCGAATAAAAGGAATTGTAAATGGTGCGCGCCAAGTTGCGGCTTTGCCAGATCCACTTGGCATCATTCTACGTCAATCAACGCTTCCTAATGGTTTGAAACTAAAACAAATAAGTGTGCCATTTGGTGTAATCGGAATGGTTTATGAGGCGCGACCAAATGTCACCGTAGATGCGGCAGTAATTTTATTAGCATCGGGCAATGCTGCCCTTTTGCGTGGTTCATCGAGTGCTGCTGCAAGTAATGCAATTCTCATTGATGTAATGCGCGGTGCTCTGGCGAAAACAAAGATTTCACCAGATGTAATCCAATTAGTTTCATCTGATGATCGGGAAAGCGTGAAAGCTTTATTGCATGCGCGTGGACTAGTTGATCTTGTTATTCCACGGGGGAGCGCATCTCTGATTCGTATGGTTGTAGATGAATCAACGGTTCCAACAATTGAAACAGGGGCTGGCGTTTGCCATGTCTATGTCGATGAATTTGCAGATTTAGATAAGGCTTTGCCAATTCTTATTAATTCTAAGACGCATAGGCCAAGTGTGTGCAATGCTGCCGAGACTCTTTTGGTACATGCAAAAGTTGCGCAAAAATTCTTACCTGTTGCACTACAAGCGCTATCTGGTGCTGGAGTGGTTCTACATTGCGATAGCGAAGTGCACAAAATTGCTAGTGGTCTTGGAATTGCAACAACAATTGCCACTGATGAAAATTGGAATACTGAATATGGAGTTCTAGAAATGAATGTAGGCATCGTTGATTGCCTCGAAGGGGCGAGTGAGCACATTGCAAAATTTGGAACCGGGCATACAGAAGCCATCGTTACCGAATCAGATGAAAGTACACGACGCTTTATTGCACTTAGTGATTGCGCAGCAGTGATGATAAATACTTCAACACGTTTTACCGATGGCGAACAGATGGGATTTGGCGCAGAAATCGGCATTTCAAATCAGAAACTTCATGCACGTGGCCCAATGGGGCTAGAAGCGATGACAACTACAACGTGGATTGTCACGGGCAACGGTCAAATTCGCAGTTAGCGCCTGAATTAATTAGACTCCACCACTATGAGCAGCCTTTCTCGCGATGATGTCGCAAACCTTGCGCGCTTAGCTCGTATTGAAATGAGCGATGAAGAACTAGTAAATCTTTCTACCGAATTCACCGTTATTTTGGAAGCCGTTGCTCGAGTTCAAGAAGTTGCTGGCGCGGACGTTGAACCAACATCTCACCCACTACCGCTACGAAATGTTTTTCGCCCCGATGTGGTTACGCCAAGTCTGACCCCCGAAGAAGCGCTATCAGGTGCACCTGCAAGTGAAGATAATCGGTTTAGAGTTCCACAAATTTTGGGCGAAGAAGCATGATTCGCAAATCTGCCGCCGAAATGGCTACAGCGCTAGCATCGGGTGAAATAAGTTCGGTTGCGCTTGTACAAGCCCACTTCGATCGCATTGCATCCGTTGACAAGCAAGTTCATGCATTTTTACATTTAGATACCGAAGGCGCACTTGCGCAAGCTGAAAAGATTGATGCAAAGCGTGCCAAGGGTGAAAAACTTTCGCCCCTTGCTGGTGTTCCACTTGCGCTTAAAGATGTTATGACTCAAAAGGGAATTCCGACAACTTGTGGTTCCAAAATTCTTGAAGGTTGGCGCCCGCCTTATGACTCAACCGTTGTTGCTAATTTAAAGAAGAACGACATTGTTATTTTGGGTAAAACAAATATGGATGAATTTGCAATGGGTTCATCGACAGAAAATTCAGCCTACGGTCCAACATATAATCCGTGGGACTTAACGCGTATTCCTGGTGGTTCAGGTGGTGGCTCAGCAGCGGCCCTTGCCGCATTTGAAGCACCACTTGCAATTGGAACTGATACTGGTGGTTCGATTCGCCAACCCGCAGCCGTTACTGGAACTGTCGGTGTAAAACCAACTTATGGCGGTGTATCGCGCTATGGCCTCGTTGCTTTCTCATCTTCATTAGATCAAGCCGGTCCTTGCGCGCGCACCGTATTAGATGCCGCGCTTTTGCATGAAGCGATTGCAGGACATGATCCACGCGATGCAACAAGTATTAACGCACCAGTTCCGCCAGTTGTACATGCCGCAAAAAGCGGTGATGTAAAAGGGATGAAAATTGGAGTTGTTAAGCAACTCAATGGTGATGGTTACCAAGCCGGTGTTCGTTCACGTTTTGAAGAATCATTGGAATTACTTGCAATGGCTGGTGCGCAAATTGTTGAAGTATCTTGCCCAAATTTTGAGTACGCCCTTGCCGCATATTATTTAATAGCACCGAGTGAATGTTCGTCAAATCTAGCGCGTTTTGATGCCATGCGTTATGGGATTCGTGTTGGTGATGGCGATGGTGCATCGGCTGAATCTGTTATGAATCTAACGCGTGAAGTTGGCTTCGGGCGCGAAGTAAAACGGCGCATTATTCTAGGAACTTACGCGCTTTCATCTGGATATTACGATGCTTATTACGGCAGTGCACAAAAGGTGCGCACTCTAATTATTCAAGATTTCACAAACGCTTTTACTAAAGCCGATGTTCTTGTATCACCCACCTGCCCGACCACTGCATTTAAAATTGGTGAAAAAGCCAATGATCCGCTGGCGATGTATTTAAATGACATTGCAACCATTCCGGTCAACATGGCAGGAATTGGCGGAATGAGTCTGCCATGTGGTCTTGCACCTGAAGATGGGCTACCAGTTGGTTTCCAAATCATGGCACCTGCAATGCAAGACCAACGTATGTATTCAGTCGGTGCATCCCTTGAAGCAGCGCTACTTTTAAAATGGGGCGCACCGCTTCTTTCAAAAGCACCTGCTCTAGTGGGTGCCAAATGAGCCTTACTTATGATGATGTAATTGCCAAATACGAACCCGTTTTGGGTTTGGAAGTTCATGTCGAATTAAATACGCACTCAAAGATGTTTTGCGGTTGCTCGACAATTTTCGGCGGAGAACCTAATACTCAGACGTGCCCAGTCTGTTTAGGAATGCCAGGTGCCTTGCCAGTTGTTAATGAAAAAGCGATTGAATCTACAATTTTAATTGGCTTAGCTCTTAACTGTTCGATCGCCCCTTTTAGCCGCTTTGCACGCAAGAATTACTTTTACCCAGATATGCCAAAGAATTTTCAAATTTCTCAATTCGACGAACCAATTTGTGTCAACGGTTTCATCGATATTGAAATTGAAACAGAAGAGGGAAATAAGAAATTTCGTGTTGAAATTGAGCGCGTACATATGGAAGAAGACACTGGAAAATCTTTACACGTTGGCGGCGCAACAGGGCGTATTCACGGCGCAAATTATTCATTATTAGATTACAACCGTGCCGGGATTCCGTTGGTTGAAATTGTTACAAAGATTATTCCTGGTACTGGCAAATATGCACCAGAAGTTGCAAAGGCTTTTGTGGCCGAACTGCGCGATATTTTGCGTAGTTTAAAAGTTAGCGATGTAAAAATGGAGCAAGGCTCGCTTCGTTGTGATGCCAACGTCTCGCTGCGCATTATTGGCTCTGATGTTTTAGGCACTCGCAGTGAAACTAAGAATGTAAATTCACTTCGCTCTGTCGAGCGCGCAGTTCGCGGAGAAATGATTCGCCATGCCGGACTATTAAATAATGGCCAGCGCGTTGTGCAAGAGACGCGCCACTTTCAAGAAGATACTGGGCTTACTCGCTCTGGTCGTTCGAAAGAACAAGCTGAGGATTACCGTTATTTCCCCGAACCAGATTTAGTTCCGGTTGCACCTGATGGGGCTTGGATTGAAAAACTTCGTGCAACACTTCCCGAGCGTCCTTCAATTCACCGCAAGCGTTTGCAAGAACAATGGGCTGTGCCAGATAAAGAAATGGCAGCAATGATAAATGCCGATGTTCTCGATATTGTCGAAGCCACAACCTTACTTGGCGCAGATCCAATAAAGGCACGTAGTTGGTGGCTGGGTGAAATTTCACGCGTTGCTAACGAGCGCGAAGTTGCAATCGTAGATCTTGTAATAACTCCTAGCGATGTTGCCGAAATTGTTGCACTCGTTAATACAGGAGATTTAACTGACAAACTTGCGCGCCAAGTTATTGATGGTATTTTAAATGGCGAAGGAAAACCTGCTGAAGTAATTGCAAAACGTGGCATAAAAGTTGTAAATGATGGCTCAGCGCTAATGGCTGCAATTGAAAAAGCATGTGCTGCCCAGCCTGAAACTGCCGAAAAAGTTCGAAGCGGTCACTTGCCTGCAGCAGGTGCGCTAATTGGCGCAGTAATGAAAGCCACTGGCGGCCAAGCCGATGCTGCCAAAGTTCGCGAATTATTACTTGCCCACTTAGGTCAAGGTTAATAGACTAAACTTTCACTCATGTCAAAAATGAAGCCACGTTCTGGACTTGTTACCGATGGAATGGAGCGCGCACCTGCGCGTGGAATGTTGCGCGCAGTTGGAATGGGTGATGATGATTGGGTTAAACCACAAATTGGAATTGCGTCATCATGGAATGAGTTTACTCCGTGCAATCTTTCTCTCGACCGTTTAGCAAAAGCATCATGTCAAGGCGTTATCGATGCTGGTGGTTTCCCAATGCGATTCGGCACTATTTCCGTTTCCGATGGAATTGCAATGGGCCATGAAGGAATGCACTACTCATTAGTCTCACGTGAAGTTATTGCAGACTCAGTTGAAACCGTGATGGGGGCCGAGCGCTTTGATGGCATGGTTACTTTTGCGGGTTGCGATAAATCGTTACCAGGAATGATGATGGCTGCAGCACGCCTTGATGTTGCAAGTGTTTTTGTTTATGCAGGTTCGTCACTTCCTGGCCAAGTAGATGGAAGAGATGTCACAATTATTGACGCCTTCGAAGCGGTGGGTGCATGCGCGCGCGGATTAATTACTCAAGAACAACTAGATAAAATTGAACGGGCAGTCTGTCCAGGGGAAGGCGCATGTGCCGGTATGTTCACGGCAAACACAATGGCCGCTGTCGGTGAAGCAATTGGTTTATCACTTCCAGGTTCGGCCGCACCGCCTGCAATTGACCGCCGTCGTGATGGTTACGCAGTTCAATCAGGAGCCGCTGTTGTAAATCTTATTAAGCAAGGGATTACAACGCGTGATATTTTGACAAAAAAAGCTTTTGAAAATGCAATCACTGTTGTGATGGCCCTCGGTGGTTCAACAAATGCTGTTCTACATCTACTCGCAATCGCCTATGAGGCCGAAGTTGATTTAACGCTTGAAGATTTTCACCGCATTGGCTCAAAAGTTCCATTACTTGGTGATCTAAAACCGTTCGGTAGATTTGTAATGGCCGATGTTGACCGTGTGGGCGGGATCCCTGTTGTTCTTAAGGCTCTTCTCGATGCCGGTTTTTTACATGGAGATGTACTTACTGTTACTGGAAAGACAATGGCGGAAAATTTAGCCGAAATCAACCCGCCACTTGCAGACGAAGAAGTACTTCGCTCAATAAAGAATCCCCTCTCCCTTGACGTAGGAATCACAATTCTTAAAGGCTCGCTTGCCCCAGAAGGCGCGGTATGTAAAACCGCAGGAATTGGAATTGAAAACTTCGAAGGTCCGGCGCGCGTTTTTGAACGGGAACAATCGGCGATGGCCGCACTTGAAAATGGAACAATCCAAGCCGGCGATGTAATTGTTATTCGCTATGAAGGCCCAAAGGGCGGACCTGGAATGCGCGAAATGTTAATGATTACTGGTGCGATAAAAGGGGTCGGTTTAGGTAAATCGGTTTTACTTCTTACCGATGGTCGCTTCTCTGGTGGTTCAACTGGCTTATGTGTCGGACACATTGCACCTGAGGCAGTCGATGGTGGGGCTATTGCATTTGTAAAAGATGGCGACCGGGTTCGCATCGACATCACCAATCGCACTCTTGATTTATTAGTTGATTCGGGCGAACTTGAAAAACGTAAAATTGGTTGGAAGCCCCTTTCACATAAATACACCCGCGGAGTCCTGGCCAAATATTCCAAACTGGTGGGCTCGGCATCTAAAGGCGCAGTCTGCGATTAAGGCCACATGTTCAGATTGTGAGATTAGCATCTCACGGGTTGACGCACAGGCACACATAATGGAGAATAGCAATATGAGTAATTCAGTGGTGATTTTCTAGCGCGCGATCTGCAACATCGATCGTGCGCCCTCAGTCACCACTGGGGGTTTTTCATTTAATGAGAGGTTAGTTAAGAAAGGAGATGGATGTGAGCAAGAAAATGAGTGGCGCAAGTTCACTTGTGAAAGCACTTGAATTAGCTGGCGTCGATGTCATGTTTGGTATTCCAGGGGGTGCAATTCTTCCTGCTTACGATCCAATCTTCGACAGCAAAATTCGCCATATCTTGGTTCGCCACGAACAAGGTGCAGGCCATGCAGCCACTGGATATGCCCAAGTAACTGGACGCGTTGGCGTTTGTATTGCAACATCTGGGCCGGGTGCTACAAATTTAGTCACACCACTTGCTGATGCCGCAATGGATTCGGTACCACTGGTTGCAATTACTGGCCAAGTACCAAGTGCTGCAATCGGAACTGATGCTTTCCAAGAAGCCGACATCCGTGGAATCACGATGCCTTTTGTAAAACATAGTTACTTAATAACTAATCCTGATGATATTGCAAAAGCAATTGCCGAGGCTTTTTACATTGCAAGTACCGGTCGTCCAGGTCCAGTTCTTGTCGATATTGCAAAAGATGCACTGCAAAAAGAGACGCAATTTAATTGGCCAACTTCGGTTAACTTGCCAGGTTATAAACCGGTCATGGATGCACCCGATGTAAATATTCGCGATGCCGCAGCGTTAATTGCCCAATCGCACAAACCTGTTCTCTATGTTGGCGGCGGAGTAATTAAATCCAATGCCGCTAAAGAATTAATGCAAATCGCCGAACTCGTTGGCGCCCCAGTTGTTACAACGCTTATGGCGCGCGGTGTTTTTCCAGATTCTCACCCGTTGCATTTCGGTATGCCCGGTATGCACGGCACCGTCGCCGCAGTTACCGCCTTGCAGAAATCCGATCTGCTCATAGTTCTGGGTGCGCGCTTTGATGACCGTGTAACTGGAAAACTTTCTAGCTTTGCAGTTAACGCGAAAGTAATTCATGCCGATATTGACCCAGCTGAAATCGGCAAGAACCGCTTTGCCGATATCGCGCTAATCGGTGATGTAAAGCGCACAATTACCGCCCTGATTCCTGCGCTCAAGCGCGAATTCGCTAAGAACAAAGCTGATTTAACAACGTGGTTGCGCCAAATGAATTCATTGCGTAGCACCTATCCGCTGGGCTATGACATGCCAACTGATGGTTCGCTCTCGCCCCAATTTGTAATCGATCGGATCGGAAAAATATCTGGCTCTGATACAATTTTCGCTGCAGGTGTTGGACAACATCAAATGTGGGCTGCGCAATTTATTAGTTTTGAAAAACCACGCACTTGGCTTAACTCGGGCGGAGCAGGCACGATGGGTTATGCAGTCCCTGCCGCAATGGGCGCAAAAGTTGGCGCCCCAGATACAACGGTCTGGGCAATCGATGGCGACGGT
>JBCKHJ010000021.1:0-15569 GCA_038905915.1 Candidatus Planktophila sp.
CCAAATGATTGACCTACGGTTCCAGAATTGATCAAAATGGTTGATACTAGCATTGCTGTTGCACTTTGAATTAATAGTCTGGGCCAAGGTTGTAGACCTCGCAAGTCATCAACTAAACCCATGGCAGAGATTGCTACAGCAGGAAGCATCGTCGAAGTTACTAAGGCTAGATTTTGTTGAGTGAAATCTGACAGTAAAAGCGCAAGGAATGAGAGAGTTACAACTGTCACCGAGACTGCAACTCCACCTAAATACGGCACCGGTTGCTTCTGAGTTTTTCTCTCTATATTAGCTTTATCTATAGCCCCGATTTGGATGGCTAGACGGCGCAAAATTGGGGTGAGTAAGCCAGAGAGTGCTACTGCGGCTAACCCCGCCAAAAGGAATTCAATTAAGGAGTAGCTCACTGGTTGAATCTAACCGAGACGGAAAGTTTTGTTAGGCAGCGCGCCACGGTCATGAAATTAATCTAAAGTTGATGGTCCGTTAGCAACGGTTTCGCCATCACGTTTTAACCAGTCAATTGTTTCAGAGAGCGCAATATTGAACTCTTTGGGGGTGACCGTAGGAAACAACTGCTTGAGTAGCTCTGGGTTATTTTGAGACTCTTTGACATCCCCAAGGCGTTGACCAACAAAGTTCACTTGTAAATCAGGAAAGTGTGCCTTGAGAAGTTCGATAACGGTGAGAAGGTTAATTCTATTGCCATAGGCAAGATTTACCGCCCCAGTTGTTATGACTTTATCCTTCATGGCAGCCATCGCAATATCAACGACTGTTTCGACATATGTAAAGTCGCGAGATTGCAAACCATCTCCAAAGACTTCAATGGGTTTATTGTGCATGGCTAGCCAAATCCACTTTGGTAAAACAGCTGCATATTCATGATCTGGTCGTTGTTTTGGGCCAAAAACATTAAAAAACCGCAAGAGAGTTACTGGGACTTGATAAGAGGCACCATATGCCTCGACATAGGCTTCCGCCGATAATTTACTGGCGGCGTAAGGGGTTAGCGGACCAAGCCACATACTTTCATCTTTAGGAAGTGCCATGTTTCTTCCATAAACCGATGATGAAGAACTGAAAACTACATGTGCGCCGCTTTGACGAGCAAATTCCAAGATATTTAAGGTGCCAGTTGCATTAACTTCATGGGTTGCAACGGGATTCTTTATTGAGCGCGGTACAGATCCTCGGGCTGCCAAATGAAAAATAGTTTCGCAGCCCTTTAACGCTTTTTCCAGCGCAGGTTTGTCAGTTATTGAAACCTCATGGAAGGTGCTTTTCTTTGTATCAATATTTGAATGTAACCCTATAGTTAAATCATCGACAATTACTACCTCATGACCCTCCGAAATTAATTTAGTAGCTAAATTTGAACCAACAAATCCAGCCCCTCCTGTGACGGCAATCTTGGTCATGGCAAATAGCCTAACTGAGTTTTTCTTTGAACTGGGTTTGATGTTCTGGAGATGCTAAATTAATCAATAAGAGGAACTAGGAGAAGATTCAATTGACCACAAATGATGACCGAAATATTGATCGCCAAGTCGTTTCTGACTTTGGGCGAGAGTGGCAGGCCTACGACTACTCCTCTGCCGAAACCGAGGAATCGTTGGACCTCCAGTTTCAGGCTTATATAAACCCCATAGATTTGAAAAGATTCTCCAGCTCGTCCTCAATCGCCGCTGATTTTGGAGCCGGAAGCGGCAGATGGACTTCTAGATTCTCTCCCTACTTTAAGACTATATATGCAGTAGAGCCTAGTGATGGAGCGGGTAAGATTTTAGAAGAAAAGTTTAAACATGAGGCGAGAGTTAAAATTTTGCATGAGAGCGTTGGGGCAAATTCAATACCTGATGAATCTCTTGATCTTGCCATTTCATTAGGAGTACTTCACCATATTCCAGATACAGGATTGGCAATATCTGATATCGCAAAAAAAATGAAACCTGGTGGTGAGTTTCTTTGCTATTTATATTACAAACTTGAAGAAAAACCATTTCACTATCGTTTCATTTTTACATTAACAAATGTGCTTCGCAATCTCATTAGTCGATCGCCTTACCCTGTAAAGCGGATGCTCTCAAAATTGATCGCGGTATTTATATACTTGCCGCTTGCCAGGTTTTCAAAATTACTACACCGTGCTGGGCGTAACATCGACAACTTCCCTTTGCATCATTACAAAGATATGCCGTTTTATATGCTTGCAAATGATGCACTTGATAGATTTGGTACTCGCCTAGAACAAAGATTTAATAAAGAAGAGATCGCCGATATGCTTTCTAGGGCCGGATTTAACTTGGAAACACTAAAATTCTCTGATGTAGAGCCATTTTGGACTTTTTCAGTAAGAAAATTAGCGGCTTAAGAGAGCGCTCACGAAATAGGTATCAAAGAATCATTTGATAATGCACTCGAGCGTTTATTCATACTCACTCGTATGGGAGTTAGCCATGCATTACCATTTTCCACACGAGGCGAACTGGACAACATTGTGGTCTTTCCTGGCTATAGGCTGAAGCCATGACAGGCCAGTCTGCAGAGCCAAATAGTGAGATTGTCGTCTATCAGTCCCCTGATGGGACGGCTAGTTTTGAGGTTACTGTCGGGAACGACACCGTTTGGCTGACTCAGGCTCAGATTTCGAAGTTATTTGAGCGTGAGCGATCCGTTATCACTAAGCATCTCAATAACGTCTTTCGAGAAGGTGAGCTCGAACGGCAAAGCAATGTGCAAGAAATGCACATTGCTTCCTCGGACCGGCCAACCACTCTCTATAGCCTTGATGTCGTGATTTCTATCGGATACCGAGTGAAATCCAAGCGGGGTACCCAATTTCGCATCTGGGCCAACCAAGTTCTACGAGATCACCTCCTGCGCGGCTATACCCTCAATGAGAAGCGCCTCTTGGCTGCAGGGGTCGAGTTTGAGAAGGTTGTCGCGCTGCTCTCATCCACCCTACATAGAACTGAAGCCCTAACAGCTGAAGGCTCGGCGGTGCTTGATGTTATCCAATGCTATGCCCGTACCTGGCGGATGTTAGAGGCGTATGACGAGGGAAGACTTCCAGAGGCTCCTGACCAGACCAGTGCGCCAACAGCCACATTGGATATTCAATCTGCTCGACAGGCTATAAGTGCGATGCGAGGTGACATTATCTCGCGGGGTGAAGAACCGGGATTATTCGGTCAAGAGCGAAGCGACGTCCTCGAAGGAATTCTGCTGGGCATTGAACAGACGTGGGATGGGCAGGCGCTCTACCCAACCATTGAATCACGAGCTTCCCACCTTACTTTATTTCATCATTAAAGATCACCCACTCTCTGATGGGAACAAGCGGACAGGCTCACTACTTTTCCTCGACTATCTCCGGCGTAACAACGCACTAGCAGGATCCTCTGGTAAGCCCCGTTTCTCAGACACAGCACTTGTTGCACTTGCATTGCTAGTCGCCGAAAGCGAGGCGTCGCAAAAGGAGGTAGTGGTTCGTGTAATCCTAAACCTCCTAGCGGAAGACCGTCCTTAAGGCTCTGCGTGCCAATACCGAACAAATATTGGGGCGAGAAATATTCGCATCTTTGGCTCCGTTGCTCGCTGTTACGACAACTTCCCGTTGCATCATTACAAAGATATGCCGTTTTATATGCTTGCAAATGATGCGCTTGATAGATTTGGTACTCGCCTTGAACAGAGATTTAATAAGGAAGAGATTGCCGAGATGCTTTCTAGGGCTGGTTTTGATTTGAGCACGCTGAAATTCTCTGAGGTAGAGCCATTTTGGACTTTTTCAGTTAGCAAATTAGCGGCTTAGGGGAGCGCTCACGTCCAAAAATAGTGCCCAGCTTTATCACTGACTGGTGTGCCTATCTCTGGAAGGCATAATTCCGGATACAAAAGGGGCATAATTCCGGATACAAAGGGAGCGAAACAGACAATGTAAGGACCATCAATGGAGACTTAAAAGTCTTAGAGAGGCTGATGATTATTGAAGAACTCCCAGCCTGGGCGCCCCATCTGCGTTCAAGAAACACTTTGCGGAAATCGGCAACCCGGCATTTCATTGACCCTTGTTTAGCGACTGCCGCGTTAGGTGCCTCACCAACTAAATTGCTTAAAGATCTGAATTTCTTCGGCTTACTATTCGAAAGTTTAGTTTTGAAAGATTTACGCGTGTACTCACAACCCTTGCGAGCAGAACTGAGCCACTACCGAGACGACAAAGATCTTGAAGTCGACATCATCATTGTGCTTCCTGATGGCCGATGGGCCGGAGTAGAAGTTAAGTTAGGAACAGCGTGGATTGATGAGGGGGCATCTAATTTGCTAAAAATGGCCGATAGGGTTGACCAAGAAATTAATGGAGCTCCGACTTTTCTCGCTGTGGTGACGGCTTCAGGGAGTGCCTACAAACGACAAGACGGGGTTCTTGTCTTGCCCATCGGGGTGATTGGTCCATAGTTCCTTGAGCGCCGATTAGGTAATCGATCACATTGAACTCCGATCCGGATGAGCGTTAGCACTCGCTATCAAAAGCGCCTGTTCTTGAAATCAGATTACACTCATAACTTAGAAACAGCCGCTATCAATAGGTTTTTGAGCAATTGCCAGGTTCTGGCGATTGAGAGTCGAGTGAGAGAGTTTGAAATGTCTCATGGTTCGGCAAGTTCAATAACGGGGGCTGGCCCACGCCTTGATTATGCGCAACGGCCAATGCTTGTTTTCTGGGAGACCACCCGTGCCTGCCTGCTTGCCTGCAAACATTGCCGAGCGAGTGCAACGGCGGCAGCGCTTCCCGGCGAATTAAGTACAGCCGAAGGAAAAGAGTTAATCGATCAAGTCGCGGGCTTTGGTCGCCCCTACCCCATCTTGGTTCTTACCGGCGGAGACTGCCTTTTGCGCGAGGACATATTCGAATTGGTCGATTACGCGAAAGGTCTTGGTATCCCTGTTGCGCTATCGCCATCGGTGACACCGATGTTGGATCCAGCGATGGTTCAAAAAATAGTTAATAGTGGAGTCAAGGCGGTTTCAATTAGCCTAGATGGCTCGTGTGCCAAAACCCACGAAGGGGTTCGCGGTGTTGCTGGACACTTTGCGAAGACAGTAGCGGCGATTCGCGCCCTGCGTTCTGCTGGTATGACCGTACAGATTAACACCACCGTAATGCGTGCAAATGTGGGCGAGTTGGCCGAAATCGCACAAATTGTCTCCGTTGCTGGCGCGCACATTTGGGAGGTCTTTTTCCTTGTTCAGGTTGGGCGAGGCGAATCCACCGAAGCCATCTCGGCCGAGGAACATGAAGATATCTGCAACTTCCTATTTGATGCCTCGCAATATGGTTTCATCGTGCGCACAGTAGAGGCGCCTTTCTTCCGACGCATCGTCAATCGCCGAATTGCTGGCGACCCAGCCCCTGTCACAAATTTGTATCGAACTATTAACGCCCAGCTTCTCGATTTGATGGGGCTTCCAACTAACCGTCTGCGGGCCCACACAACCGCCACGCGTGATGGCAAAGGAATTATCTTTATTGCTTATGACGGCGAGGTCTACCCTGCTGGATTTCTTCCGTATGGTTTAGGAAACATCCGCACCAAATCGATTGCAACGATCTACCGAGAGAATCCGCTCCTACTCCAGATTCGTGCATCCAATTTCTCCGGCCGATGTGGCTATTGCGAATATGGAGATCTCTGTGGCGGCTCACGTGCGCGAGCATTTGCGGCGACCGGTGATGCACTCGGTGAAGATCCTGCCTGCGTATATATACCTAGAGGTGGAGCAATGACGATTGTCGGTTGAGTGAAACTAACTACTAGCGCTGGCGTTCTTTCGCAATCCCCAAGTAGATCAAGCATTGCTCCGCAGCTTTGGAACCCGAGCGGAGGCAGGCTGCAATTCCGATCCCGTCGTATGAAGATCCCGCCAAATAGATCCCTTTGAAGAAGGCAAGATCTTTGCGGATCTTGGAAACCAACTCGAGATGTCCAATCTCCAATTGCGGTATCGCATCTGGCCAGCGCTGTACATAAGAATCAATCTTTGCTGCTTTCAGACCCGTGGCGTCGACCAAATCTGCATGAACTCTGGCAACTAATTCCTCGTCATTGATCGCCGCAATCACTTTTTCATTTGCGCGGCCACACGACAATCGCACAAGAACAAGCTCTGGATCGGCCAGATGCGACCACTTTGTACTCACAAATGTGGCTGCCTTAAGGAGACGCTTCCTACTTGACGGAACAAGCAGACCCGTTCCCTGGAAGGCTTTCAATCCGCCGGTTGCCGCCCGTGGGTAGGAAACGATGACAGTAGCAACGGATGCATATCGAATTTTCTCCAATAAGAGTGCTGCGACCTGCGTAAGTGGCCGAACGATTTTGGCCGCCACTTGTGCCGATACGGCGAGAACCACGGCATCCACCTCCGTTGATCCATCAGGCAGCGTCTTCACTAGATATCGACCAGAGGGCAAGCTCTCTACAAATCCAACAGTGGTGAGAGTTCGGATTTCAACACCAGTATCGATGAGCATGCGTTGCGTGAGAACCGTTACTCCGCCAGCCCATGTCGCAAATGAGAGTGGCGGACCAGCTTTTTGTCCGCGCCTGCTCATCATTACCGAACCTCGCCGATCGGCAATCGCCGCCAACTCCGGAGTTATAGCCCGCAGGCTCAGTTGGTAAACGTCCCCAGCATGCAAACTTCCGAGCACCGGATCTACAAATCGATCAACTATCTGGCGACCAAACCTTTCCCCAACGTACTGACCCACTCCGATGTCACCACGAAGTTTTCGCCTGGGCACTAGTGGCTCCAGCCCCGCTCTGACCAACCCACCGAGAGAGATCACACCAGATCGAAGTACCGGTTTTAATTTTCTAGGCCCAGCTGGGCCTACTCCTTCCGGAAGTCTCTGCAGTCCTTTCTCGGTCCACAACCAAGTCATCCCTGGATTCGATTTTATGATCCCCTCCGATAGGCCGAGCTCACTTATCAAAGCGCTCATTCCGGGAGCGAGCAGATGAATTGCTTCGGCTCCCAAATCAATTTCATGTTCGGCAACCCTTGCGCTACGAATTTGACCGCCAAGAATCGAAGACAACTCAAAGAGAATTACGCTCACACCTTGTTGGCTAAGTCGGCGGGCGCACATTAATCCAGTAATTCCACCACCAATGACAGCGACGGTTGGGTGAGGGCTCTTTGCTTCATCTGGATTTGTCGCCACGACCAACAGGGTACGCCAAATCACAACTCTGAGCCAAAACAATCTAGAAAACAGCGTCACCCACCACCACTATCAGGCAAACCTATTCAAACAATCACGTCTGGCTGTTTTAGACCAGCGGGGGTGGCCGTTTTAGAGCAACGACCCTGGATTATCTAACCCAGGGTCGGTGCTTTACTTATAAGGCTGGCTAGGTGGTTACGAACCAGTCTTGGTGGTTATCGTCTCACCATGGATATGGTGCCCATTTCTTGTGATCAGCCCATTTCGACATTGGCACGTCCATAGTAGGTTTAACCTTCGTTGGACCGCTTGCCGATGGGCGTATATCCACATCGAAGATCGCCGTTGGCAGGTAGACCGTTGAGCACGCATTCGGAATGTCAACAACACCCGAGAGACGTCCTTCAATCGGTGCCGAGCCTAGGATCATGTACGCTTGGATCGCGCTGTAACCAAACTTCACCAAGTAGTCGATGGCGTGGAGACACGCGCGTTGGTAGGCCAAGAACGGATCCAAGTAGCGCTGTTCTCCCGCAAGTGTGACCGACGTTCCGGAGAAGGCCAACCATTGACTGTACTGAGGGTCAGTGATACCTGGCATGAAGATGGCGTTCTCTTTGACGCCATAGATATTCATGCCGTCCTTGATGAGGTCGACGCTAAGCACCAAGAAGCCACCCATTTCAATGGCGCCGCAGAAGGTGATTTCGCCATCGCCCTGTGAGAAGTGAAGGTCGCCGAAGGAGAGGTTGGCTCCATCCACAAATACTGGGTAGAAGACCCGAGTACCTCTGGTGAAGTTCTTAATATCCTGGTTTCCGCCATTCTCACGTGGCGGTGCAGTCCTAGCCGCTTCACCAGCAACGCGGGTGTAATCGGCACCAGATAACTTGCCCAAGATGGCGCTGTCAGGAAGCGGTGGGAGAGCTAGCGGAGGAACGCGAGTTGGATTGGTTGCGATCAACGCCTTCTCACGCTTAGTCCACTTTGCGAGTAGTTCAGCCGAAGGTGCAGTTCCCATGAGACCTGGGTGGTGAATGCCTGTGTATGAAACGCCAGGAATATGACGTGACGTTGCGACCTGACCCTTGAAGTCCCAGATGGCCTTGTAGGCATCAGGGAACTGGTCAACTAGGAAACCCCCACCGTTCTCTGTGGGGAATACACCAGTGTAGCCCCACCCCTGACCAGAAATTCCGTTGGGGTCGCTTTCGTCGTCACACGCCCCAATGTCGAGAATGTCGACGATGAGAAGATCGCCGGGTTTGGCGCCCTCAACCCGGAAAGGTCCGGTGAGAACGTGTACGCCAGCAAGCGGAGCATCGCGCACATCATCCGCGGAGTCATTGTTTCGAATGGCGCCGTCGAACCACTCACGGCAGTCCGCACGGAATATTTCGCCCGGTTTTACTGTGACATTGGGTGGCACATCAGGGTGCCAACGATTGTGCCCTACGTGCTTTTGATTTGTGAACGACTTCTTATTGTCAAGCGGAAATAAGTTCTTCATTTGCTACTCCAATTTCTATACTAGTTGTGTGATTGAGATTTGGAACTTAATGCAGAGTTCTTACGACGATTTCATTTTGTGGTAGCGCTCGACTTCATCTTGAAGAAGAGCCCACCGAATACAACGACCGCGAAAACTGCGTAGGTCGTTGCTAAAGTGTTTGCATCGAAATCTTTCAGGCGATCCGTGAGGATTAGGAATGCCGGAACGGCACCCGTTACCCAGCCTTGAATCGCGGCAACTGCGCCGGTGTACTTGCCAAGTTCATCTCGCTTCTTACCTAGGAGGTAGAAGAAAAGGAGCCATAAATAGGCCCAGTACAGCCAGATTACTCCGAACACCGGATCACCCGCGTCGAAGCTAATTACTGAGTAGACCACCGCGGCAATCGCCACAAAGAGTGAGAAGAAACCTAGACCGGAACCATCAAGGGGGCCCAGCAGATTCCACGCTACATACAAGTATGTGAAACCGAAGAGGTATAGCCCTGATGCGCCAAGAATTTTGTCCATATCACCGTTAGCATTGATAATCAAATATGTTGGAGTCACAACTTGCAGGAGTCCAACGAAAATATTTAGTGGAGCTGCTGACTTTCCATTGATCCAACCGAGGAGCATAGTTCCATTAATGAACAAGACCGCTCCGACATACAACAACCCTACAGCGCCCATTCGCGCCTCCATTTCTTGGCGTTGAGAGCTCAATAAATCACGATTTATCAACGCGGATAGATTCAGTCTTATGAAACGTACCACGCCGACCAAGGTTGTTAATAGGTCATCAAGTAAATCCAACCCTGCGCACCACTCCCTATTGACGAATAAGTTCTTTGGGTCAAGAATGAATAGTCGCGACATGTATCGAGTTATTAATTTGGAGGCATTGTGACCATATACCAGTACCAGTGCAGTCAGGACGGCATTACTGAGGTGCGATTTCCGATGGGCTCGGCCACGCCCGTTGTACCGTGCCAATCATGCGGTGAACCCGCGCGCCGGGTTTTCTCCCCACCGATGCTATCGACCCCACATCAGAGCGCCATGAAGGTTATCGACGCCACGAAAGAGTCGAGCGATCGACCGAAAGTCGTCAATTCGCTCCCTTCCGCTGGTCGACGTCGCACGCAGCCCATGGCGCCCCTGAATCCTGCCTTCAAGAGACTGCCGCGACCATAAGTAAAGGTGGCCCCGCAAGAGCCGTCAATTGTCAACCACTAGACTGATGGGCAGAATTCGGTCTATGCTCACGGGACTCGATACAAAGTGAAGGAGAGATTGAAATGGCCAAAATTCTCTGCGTGCTCTACGACGATCCCATTGATGGGTATCCCAAGGACTTTGCCCGCGACTCACTACCCACAATTGCGATCTACCCTAACGGGCAGACGCTCCCTACCCCGAGCGGAAGCGACTTCACGCCTGGGCATCTTCTCGGCAGTGTTACCGGCGAACTTGGGCTCCGCTCCTTTCTTGAATCACTAGGGCACCAACTCGTCGTCACCTCAGATAAGGAGGGCGATGGTTCCGTCTTCTCCCGAGAACTCGAGGACGCGGATGTCATCATCTCGCAACCCTTCTGGCCCGCTTACCTCACCCGTGACCGGATTGCCAGAGCCAAGAAGCTCAAATTAGCAATCACGGCTGGCATCGGTTCCGACCACGTCGACCTGCAGGCCGCAATTGACCATGGGATTACTGTCGCCGAGGTGACTTTTTGTAACAGCATCAGCGTCTCGGAGCACGTCGTGATGATGATCCTCTCTCAGGTCCGCAACTATCTGCCCTCCTATCGTTGGGTGGTCGAAGGTGGCTGGAACATCGCCGACTGTGTAAGCCGGTCCTACGATCTAGAGGGTATGCACGTTGGCAGTGTCGCCTCCGGACGCATCGGACTTGCAGTTATGCGCCGATTGAAGCCATTCGACGTAATTCTTCACTACACCGACCCGCACCGTTTGCCAGTCGAAATCGAGCAGGAACTCAACGCCACCTTCCACCCAAGCGCAGCCGAGATGGTTCCTCACTGCGACGTTGTCACAATCAACGCACCGCTGCACCCAGGAACAGAAGGCCTTTTCAATGACCTGCTCATTTCAACTATGAAGCGGGGCAGTTATCTGATCAACACGGCGCGGGGAAAGATCTGCGACCGCGACGCTATCGTGCGGGCGTTGGAGAGTGGACAGTTAGCCGGCTACGCCGGTGACGTTTGGTACCCGCAGCCGCCGCCGGCCGACCATCCATGGCGATCCATGCCGCACCACGGAATGACCCCGCACATCTCTGGCTCTTCGCTATCCGCGCAGGCCCGTTATGCAGCCGGAACGCGCGAAATCCTTGAGTCTTGGCTCGAGGGAAGACCGATTCGCGACGAATATCTGATCGTCCAAAACGGGCGCCTTGCCGGCACCGGCGCCCACTCCTATTCGACCTCACCAAAATAAGCGAAGTGCCAAGGATCAACCGGATCTATAAACCGAAAATACGCTCACACCTTGTTGGCTAAGTCGGCGGGCGCACATCAATCCAGTAATTCCACCACCATGGATGCGTGGTATCTCGCTCTGGGCTCGGATTCGATCTTGCCTGCGTTTTCACTTTCAGTCTTTGGCAAGCCAATGATAAAGCGTGGCAGCCGAGATGGGCGAAATCTCGGGCTATCTGCCAAATCTGGGATTACCAACTTTTATCTTGGGGAATTGCCTGTGGGAACTGCAGAGATGTTATGCCTGTACAGGTATAAGATTAATCTATGGAAACTCTTAATGCAGCAGCCCTTGTCGCAAAGGTTCGAAGCCAATCTGGTCTGACTCAAGCCGATTTAGCCGCACGGGCTGGCACATCACAAGCCGCAGTCGCTCGATATGAAACTGGGGCATCGACTCCGTCGACTGCAACTCTTACTCGGCTTTTGCGCGCAGGTGGTTTTGAGTTAGAAGTCGCATTGAGAAAAACAAGTGCATCCGATCTTTCAACTCAGCGAGCCAAAAAAATTCGACAATTACGTGGGCCCATCAAGGAAATAATGAAAGATGCAGGCGCGAGAAATATTCGCATCTTTGGCTCCGTTGCCCGCGGTGACGATAACGCCGCTAGCGATATTGATTTCTTAGTTGATTTCGATACTTCAAAAGGTTTATTGCCAATCGTTGGTTTAGTTGCAAAATTGAAAAAATTACTTGGTGAAAACGTAGATGTTGCGCCAGTTTCTGCATTAAAGAACTCGGTTCTCGAAAGTGCGCTAAAAGAAGCAATTCCGTTGTGACCCCACGATTTGCTTGCCCACCAATACTTTCGTATTGATGCGGCCCAAGTGCGTTTGACTATTGATCAACCCTTGGAAGATTTGCGTATCGCTTGTCTAAAAAATCAAGATAGTTTGCGGAATAGAAAATAAATAGAGTGGGCCCTGCTTCTCCTCAGGTCGATGATTCTTGCCTTTTCAATATAGGCAGGTCAGCCTTGGCCTCGTGAAGAAATTAGTCGGTGCAATATCTGCTTATCCATTACTGATGCTGCTATTCGGATAAAAGCAACCCGTCAGTTTTTGCCGCACAAATAAAATCGTTTTCGGTCAACCCTTTGACCGCGTGGGTGCTGTAGCGCACGCGGCATGTGTTGTAGCTGACTTCTAAGTCTGGATGATGGTTTTCCTGATGGGCGATCCAGGCTAAGGCGTTGACGAAGGCGATCGTCTGGTAATAGTTTTTGAATTGGAATGTACGGTTGATTTCGGTGCCGCTCTCATTCAATGACCAATCGCTGACTTGTTTTAGCAAGTCACGTGTCTGAGCGGCGTTGAGTGGTGGAACGCCGCCTTCGCAGACCTTACAGTGTTGAGTCGCTAAATCGCTCATGGCGCTAATCTACTTGAATTTATAGAACGCGTCATTTCGAGCCGAACGCCCTGAATCGATCAGCCGAATAGCAGTAAAGCATCAGCCGAAACCACTGTAAAGCATCAGCCGAAGTAATACAAAAATAAAGTGGGCCCTGTCGGGCTCGAACCGACGACCCACGGATTAAAAGTCCGTTGCTCTACCGACTGAGCTAAAGGCCCCAACTTTCTTGCTTTAGAAATACTTTGACACCGTGCTTGCGAACTACTTCGATCTCTTGCTTTTCAGCTAAATTGCTCTGAGCAACGACTCAGGCGCGAAGCGCAATCGTAGCGGAGTTTTATCGCAACGATAAGCAATAAGCCCGCAAGCTAGATCTGGGTGGCGCTGGCCAATAAGTGTGATCTGTGCATAAAATGTAGCACTTGCCAAGTTAGGTGCTACATTTATGCCATGTCCACAAAAATTAAGCAATTTGGTGTTCGCGAACTGCGTCAAAGCGCAAGTCAAATTTTGGATGAAGTAAAAAACGGGGCGACGGTTGAAATAACTGAACGCGGCAAAGCAATCGCGCGGCTATCTCCGGTGGAAGAAAAGATTGATAAAGAATTACTAAAGCAAGAAATGATTACCGCAGGTTTACTTATTGCTCCGAGTGCGCCCTTGACAGTTTTGTCGAAGAAATACAAGCCGATTAAATTACCTGAAGGTGTTTCGGCGAGTGATTTGCTAATCAAATTACGGCGCGCGGAACGATATTGAATTACTATCTAGATTCATCGGCGATCCTCAAATTAATCTTTGACGAAAATGAACGAAGAGCTTTGGTGAAAGCCATTGGTAGCGCGGGGTTAACTACCTCGGTTATTTCTAGAGTTGAAGCAATTCGTACGGTGCAAAGGAGTGCTCCAACAGCAGTTGGCAGCGCGCAAGATGTGCTGGCTCAGTTCTTCTTTGTGCCTATAAACGATGCTGTCGTTCGAATCGCAGAATCATTTACTGCTTCAACAACGCTGCGTTCATTGGATGCAATTCATGTTGCAAGTGCGTTGTTTAGTCAAAACTTGATTTTTGGAATTATTACCTATGATAAATCGATGAAAATAAATGCAGAGCGATTGGGAATAAAGGTGCTGGCGCCCGCCTAAAAGGCTGACTTATCGCCCATTAGCGGCGCGGGATAAGCGATCACGGATAGCAACTTCAATACCAATGCCAACTGGTTGTATTGCCACTACTTCACGTAATCCGAGTTCATCTGCTCTGCGAAGGGCTGAATAAAGGGTTCGCGCATACTCCTCACTATTTTCAGGAGAAGCCAAGCGAATTACGCCCTCTGGAGTCTCTGTATTTGCAAAGGCGATGAAGCCTTGCCCAGCAATTGCAATATCACAGAGAACCACTTTTGCAATTGGAGCGTAATGATTTTCTAGTGAACCACTGACACGGATTTCTTCGACTTTATGATCGCTAATTTTTAATCCCGTCGATTCCTCAATCATTTCGGCGGTGATTGCACCGGGGCGCAAAATTCGGGGCGCATCACTAGTGCAATCGATGATGGTTGATTCAACGCCGACGGCACATGGGCCACCATCTAAAATCAAATCGTTGTCAGTTAAGAATTCACCAATTTCTTCTTGCACGGCCTTGGCCGTTGTTGGTGAAAGATGACCAAAACAATTGGCGCTAGGGGCGGCGATTCCGGCGCCACCGATTTTTGAAAATTCATTTAGTAAGGCAAGTGCAACGCTATGGTTTGGAACGCGCAGACCAACAGTATTTTGGCCGCCGGTAATAAAATCTTGTGCCAAAGGCGAGCGCGCAAGTATGAGAGTCATTGGCCCTGGCCAAAAATTGCGAGCAAGTGAGGTTGCAAATGTTGGAATATCGCTGGCCCACTTTTCTAATTCGTTCATTGAAGCAATGTGAACAATTAAAGGATGATCGGCGGGGCGAGATTTCACTTTATAAATGCGCGCCACTGCTTGCTTATTTGTCGCATCGGCGCCAAGGCCATAAACAGTCTCGGTTGGGAAAGCGATTAATTGGCCGCTTTTTAGCGCTGTGGCAGCGAACGCCATGGTATCGGCGGTACAGTTAGAAAGAAATTGTGGGGCACTCATCGTGGGCTAATTCTCTCATTAATCACAGAATTGGTTAACGAATTTTTAAGCCGAAGCCGTTCTTAACGCCAAAGCAAAAGCAGCATCGTATGCAAAATTAATCGAGTTTGGTAGCCTGCCTAAGTACGGGTACGATTTGCAAGCCTTTAACGTCCCCATCGTCTAGGGGCCTAGGACATCGCCCTTTCACGGCGGTAACACGGGTTCGAATCCCGTTGGGGGCACGCAAGAAATGCTTTAAAGATCGGCTTTGAATGTGACATAAGAGCCACTTATGTGACGGGTCTTTTCAAGGCCCGGTAGCGCAGTTGGTTAGCGCGCCGCCCTGTCACGGCGGAGGTCGCGGGTTCAAGTCCCGTCCGGGTCGCAAGGTTTTGGTGTTGCACGCAAATTTATTTGTGTGGTGTTCGGTCTCTGCGAAAGTGGTAACCGCGCAACAACGCGATATCGGAACCTTGGAGGGCTTGGTAGCTCAGTTGGTACGAGCGAACGACTGAAAATCGTTAGGTCGCCGGTTCGATCCCGGCCCAAGCCACTTAGGGTTTGACGATTAATTAAGAATTAACCAGCAGGACCAGATGGCCCAGATTTGCGTTGGAATCGTGCCGCCGGTGCACCGCCTGCTTGTGAACCTTTTATCTTTGATCCAGCCGATAAACCATTACTTGCTGCGGGTGCGTTTTTACTCTTCTTCTTTTCTAGCGCTGCTAGAAATTTTGCACGTACATCATCGGAGTTTTTATCGTTGGCCATTTTCTAACTCTACTACTTTTTTATCTTGCCTCTGCGGCTCTTTAAATTCCCGCAATTTTTCAATAATTTCTGATTCCCTATAACGGCGGTGTCCACCGA
>JBCKHJ010000022.1:0-14478 GCA_038905915.1 Candidatus Planktophila sp.
GCGCCGAACGCTATGACGTTAAATATTGGCATCCACATGGAACCCCCGCAGGAAAAACCGATGATGATGCGCGTGCAAAGTATGGCTTCCCGATAGTTGAAAATCTCCTAAATTCATGCCGTGCACCTTTTAAAGCAACAGGATTGAAATTTCCATGGTTTGCAGTTCATGGTAATCATGATGCACTTTTGCAAGGCACGGTAACTCCAACGGCCGATACCCAAATTGCAATGATTAGTGATAAACGCTTTGAAGGCCTGCCAAGTTCAATAACGCTTGCGGAAACACTTTCGGCTTTCAACGAAATAGGTCCTGCGGCTTACCCTGGCGGTGCCAGTGATGCAAAATTTGAAACAGTTAGCGCCGATCTCCAACGCCGCGCGGTAGAGCGCGGAGAATATGCGGCAAAACATTTGACTGCATCTGGATTGCCTAAAGGTCATGGTTTTTCGCCAGAAAATGTTTCGAGTAAAACTATGTATTATTCCGTGGTAGTTGGCGAAATTAAATTAATCGTAATGGATACCGTTAATCAATTTGGTGGCTGGCAAGGCTCTCTTGATGAAGAACAATTCATCTGGCTTGAAAATGAAATTAAGAATTCAACGCAATTAGTGGTCTTAGCCTCGCATCATCCATTGATAACAATGTTTAATGGCTACTCACCTATTGGTCGCCGTATCTGCCGCGAAGAGTTAGCAGCGATGCTAATTAAGTACCCACAAGTCATCACTTGGCTGGCAGGACACGAACACCGACACCACGTCGAATGGGTCGGACCAAAAATCGAGGAAATTGGTTTTTGGCATATTGAAACTTCATCACATATTGATTGGCCACAACAGAGTCGCACCGTGGAATTTGTCCGTGGCGATGATGGAGATATTTATATTGGCTTAACAGTCGTTGATCATGCCGGGGCAAATAAATATGGCGCAGCAAAAACCCCAGTTGAGATGGCAGCCCTTGCCCGTTTATTGAGCGCAAATGTCTGGCAGAAACGCGAAAGCCTTGGAGCAAAACGCCCTGCAGATTGGGCGCTGGGTGAAATCCACGAGCGCAATACCGTATTAAAAATTAGTGCTCGCTAAATTTATTTAACAAAAACACCATTGGCGCTCAATGAGACCTCAACAGATGAGCCGGGGGTGAATTCGCTGCAATCAGCGCTCGGTAGTTGGGCAATAATTCGAGCCCCGTCATTGAGATTGATAGCTAGGCGACAAAGCGCACCAAGAAAACCAATTGAAATAATCTTCGCATTGCCGTTCTTGTTCGCCTTTACATCGAACATTTCTGGTCGAATCAAAGCGGTGCCGCTGCCAGAGCCAATTGAACCCGCAAGTGTTTTAACTTTTGAACCCAAGATTTCAAAACTGCCACTGCTCACATTTACTTTTAATTGGTTAGTAAGTCCGACGAATTCGGCAACAAAGGCAGTCTTTGGATGGTCATAAAGTTCGGCCGGAGTAGCAATTTGCTCTAACACACCGTTTCGCATAACACCCACACGATCTGCAATTCCTAACGCTTCCTCTTGATCGTGAGTGACAAAGAGCGTTGTTGTCCCCAGTTCTATTTGAATTCGGCGAATTTCTTCACGAAGTTGCGTACGCACTTTGGCATCTAGAGCAGATAGCGGTTCATCGAGTAATAAAACTTTTGGCGAAATCGCAAGCGCGCGCGCCAGTGCAATGCGTTGTTGTTGTCCGCCAGATAGCTGATGTGGGTAATGATTGGCATGTGTTGAAAGGCCAACAAGGTCGAGTAATTCGCCAGAGCGTGATTTGCGCGTATCGGCTGCAGTTTTGTGGGCACGTAATTTCAAACCATATTCAACATTTTCACGCGCGCTCATGTGTGGAAAGAGTGAGTAAGCCTGAAAAACCATTCCCATTCCGCGCTTGCTGGCGTTTTGAAAAGTAATATCTTTACCATCGACAATTATTTGTCCGCGATCTAATTCCTGCAGACCAGCCAATGAGCGAAGCGCCGTTGTTTTGCCGCATCCTGATGGACCAAGCAGGGCGACTAGTTCTCCTTGAGCGATATCAAGAGTTAAGCCATCGAGGGCTATGACTTGTCCAAAATGCTTGGACAAGTCAACTAGCTGTACGTATGCCGAGGAGCTCACGTTTATTCCTTTCGATTAGTCGATATCAACGTCTAGAACTTCTTTTTGACGTTTTTTAGAAGGGACAAGTAATAATAAAAGCAGAACAAATATTATCGATGCCAGCGATACTGCTATCGCCACTTGTCCATTTGTGCGGCCCATTTGGGCGACCACAACTTGGAAAGTTTTATAATTTAGAATATTAGAAATTGTAAATTCACCAAGAACCAAAGCAATTGCGATGAAGGTTCCATTCATAATTCCGGTGCGAACAGTTGGCATAATAACGCCAGTCATCATTTTAAAAGTAGAAGCACCCAGCGTTTTAGCCGCCTCGGCCAGAGTATGAATATCTACCGCATCTAGGGCTGCTGATAGCGATCGATATGTATAAGGCAAAATTAACATTGAATACACGGCCGATAGTGAAATAGGAGATTCGGTTAAATGAATTGAAATCCAGCGATAAAGCGGTGCGATTCCAACCACAACCACAATGGCTGGAATCGCCAATGGGATCAAACAGATTAATTCAAGTGGGCGACGAAGTGCCGGCAACTTTAAGTGCACCCATAGAACGGTTGGCACGATTAGGAAAAATATTAAAAACATAACAATTCCTGCAGTAGTTAAAGATCGGAATATCGATAAGGGCAAATCTGGTTGGCTGGGAATGATTTTCCATGAAGCAAGTGTGCGACCCGAACTACCTAAACTGAAAGATTTAGTTGAAAAATCAAGCATTGAATAGAGTGGAAGTAATAAGTAAAGCGCAACAATTGCAATGATAAATCTGCGCCATAATTGGACTTTCCAAGTGCGCTTCATCGAACCTGCTCCCATTTACTAACACGGCGACGCAGCAAGGCATATAAAGTCATAACAATAATGACAACGATGACCATATAAAGAGCGAGCGCTTTTGCTTCAGCTGGGTTGGCTCCACCAACCTCACTTGATAGCGACATTGCAATCTGCAGCGGGGTTAAGAAATCAGAGAGATTAATCAAAGTTGCAGCCGTGGCATAGGCTGAAAAAGAGTTCACAAATAATAAGAGCGCAGCACCAACAAACGATGGCGTTAAGACTGGAATTCCAATCCGCAGCCAATATTCCAAAGGCTTACCGCCTAGAGAATCAGAGGCTTCGCGCCACTGTGGTCGCAAATTTTCGAGTGTCGGTAAGAAAACGAGCACCATTAATGGAATTTGGAAAAAAGTATAAACAACCATCATCCCACTCATTTCATAGAGCCAAGAAGAGTTTGCTAAGAAAGAATTTGGCAAAATTTTGAGTGCAAGAGTAGATACCACGCCATTAAAACCAAAAGTGGCTAGGAAAGCGAAGGTGAGCATGACGCCACCAAATTGGGCAAGCACAGAACTAAGGGCTATAGAGATGCGATAAAAAACACTGCCCGGCTTTCCAGTAACTAAAGCCCAAGCAAAGAGAGCACCTAAAATGGCGCCAACAATAGCCGTTACCGCAGAAAGTTTAAGAGAATTAAAAAATGCGCCGCGCGCAATATCGGATTTTAAAAGACCAAAAAGTATTTCGGTACTAAATTTATTTTTCTGATCCCTAAATGCCCCAATTACAACATTTAAGGTCGGATAAAAAAGAAAAAGACTTGTGAATAGAAAAAAAGGAATTACACCTAAATAAGCTGATTTACTGCGCCAATATCGAGAACCGGCCCTGCGATTTGCAGAACCGGTTCTCGAGTACTGAACTTGGATCATTTAATGAATATAACTTTCTTATCCACCTACAGCTGCAGACCATACAGTCTTGAGATATGCAAGGGCAGCCGCTGATTGAGGACCCGTTGCCCTATCTGCCTTGATTCTGCTGGTACCAATTTGGGCCTTTGCAGCAGCAGATGCGCGACCAGTCCTTAGTAAATGTTGGAACAACGTTGGGCTTGCGCCACCGCCCGCCCAAACGTTTGCACCAATTTCACCAAGTGTGTATTCCATCCATAGGCGAGCACATGCTGGGTGTGGCGCCCAAACAGAGACTGCGCTGTTATATGTAGAACCAACAGCTGCTGGTGTGAAAAGCTTCCAGTTCACACCAAGTGCAGCCTGCTTCTTCTGTATGCCAACTTGGAGATAACCATTATCAATTACAACTGGCGTCAGTCCTGCTAAAGTCGTGGCTTCATTTGCATCTACATTGACGAAGTTTCCAAGGTCTTTCAATTTCTTAAACCATGCAACACCCTTTGTCAGATCGTCAAATGTTCCACCGAGTGCTTTATTGATCATAAAGATACCGTTCAATGCAGCACTAGAGATTAGTGGACTTCCATTGAGAGAAATAGCACCCTTAAACTTTGGATCAAAGAAATCGTCAAGTTTAGTAACTGTTCCAAATTTTCCTGCATTATATCCAATTGTCAAAATACCGGTGTAGTTAGGCGTGTATTCTCCGCCACCAGAAGCAGCGCCATCAATGTATTGCCATAATTTGACTTTATATGGAGCAAACATGCCGGTGCCTTTATATTTTTCGGCAACGGCTACACCGATATCGAATACATCGGGCGAGCGCTTTGTACCCTTATTTGTAAGGGCGGCATTAATTTCATCTTGTGAACCAGCTTCTGGGTTTTGTTCATCAATTTTTACGCCGTAAGTTGCTTTAAAGCCGGCCAGCATTGTGCCGTAATCAGCCCAATAATGTGGAAGAGCGATTGTGTTTAGTTGGCCTTCTTTTTTGCAAGATGCAATTAATCTACCCATACCGCCGCCTTCGGATGCGGATGTCATGTTTGCCCAGTTCCTGTGCTTGACTGCAGTCGCAGTTGTCGCCATTGGAATCGATAGCGCAAGGGCGAGCGTTGCAACCATCGAAACCGTAGTTATTTTATTAAATTTCACTTGGTATTGCCTCCTATTTTTTTTGTCGGTATCCCTTAAGTCGAACTTAAGAAGAGGCCCCACCGCTTGCCAATCACGTGAAGTCGGCAAGAGGGAAGGAGCGCGTTAAATATTAGCCTACGCTGGGTGCTGGGTAAAGCAGATTTTGATAACTTTTTGGTCTCTTTTTGGGGCTTTATTCGTTATTTTTCGATCAGGCAGCCTTTTCCAATACTTGGGTAGACTGGCCAATATTATGGTCACAGTTCATCTATTTGCCGCCGCCCGCGCTGCCGCTGGGGTTTCTAGTATTACGGTCGATCCGATGACCGTAGCGGAAATTTTGAACTATTGCGCTAATTTGAATGCAAATTTATCGAGAATAATTCCTCAATGCAGTGTCCTTCTAGATTCAGTTATCTGTCACGATTACAACCTATTTGTTAATTCAGGTAAGCAATTAGATTTGTTACCAAAATTTGCTGGCGGCTGAAAGTAATTATCCTTTAACTACGATAAGAAAGATTGAGCTTGTCTGCGCCCGCTAAGGAAGCGGCAACCACCGAATTAAATCTCCAGGCTTAGTAACTCCGCTTGACAAGATGGCAAAACCAGTTGAATGCGCTAGCCCTCGAAGCATCGCTGAACCTAAATGTTGGGCAGCAACAAATCGCCCTTGGACAATATTGCCTGCAACCATTCGGTTAAAACCCTGTGATGTGGTTAATTCGTAACTATTTGGAAATTCTCCAAATTTGGCCATCGTTTTAGAGAGTAATGAATTAATAACGGGTTCACCCAGAGTAAGAAGTGCAACAACGCAAGATTGAGGGTTTCCAGGTAAAGCTAAAATTGGAAGCTTGGGCAACCCTTCGCGCTCTAATTCTGCTAACAGCATTGGGTGGCCAGGTCTGCTTTTGACTCGATTAACTAAATAAGTACCACCAAATTGCGCTATTGCCGTGTGTATATGATCGCGTGGACCATCGGCAGTTCCGCCAGTTGTAATTAATAGGTCAACTGAATCTAAAAAGTTTTTAAAAGCTGCCAGCGTTGCAGCCAGAGTGTCTTCAATAAAATGTGTAGCAACAACGTTGGCACCTAATTGGTGCAAGAGCGCAGGAATTTGGATTCCAAGGGAATCTCGGACCTTGCCGGCTACGGGCAGACCGCTATGCATTAATTCATCACCCAAAATTAATAGCGCAACGCGAGGTGTAATTGAAACTTCCACCGCGTCATAACCGCTAGCAGCTAGTAAGCCCACCATCGTTGGAGTTAATTTGGTTCCTGCTCTAATTAAAATTTCACCTTTTTTACTTTCAAGACCAGCAGGGCGAATATCTTCGCGCGGTGTTGTTGGACCTGAAATAAAACCATCTGCTTGCTTGGCGCGTTCCCAACGCAGGACTGAGTCTGCGCCTTGGGGTACCACGCAACCCGTTGCAATTTTCATGCATTGCCCATTTTGGATAACTGTTGTTGGCAGAGTTCCAGCAAATATTTCGCCAACTATTTTCCATGGTCCACTTCCGGTGACAACCCAACCATCCATGGCGGAGGTTTCGTATGCCGGCAAATCAATAAGGGAGCGTGCGTCCATAGTTAATACACGTCCTACTGCGATATCTAATCCAATTTCCTCAAAACCCAAGGGCTTAAAGGATGTTGCCGCTATTTCGCGCGCAACATCCCATGCAGGTTCGTCAGCAGAATTCAATTATTTATTCTCTTGATTCCAAGAAGTTGCAAGGTCTGAGCATTTTTTAACCGCAGTTTCAAAATCCATTCCCTGAGCAACGGCAATGCCAACTAAATAGGTAGTAACAGGTGCCATCTTTCGTTCCACCTTATGCGCTGCATCTCTAGCAAGATCCAAGATTGCATCAACATCTAAAACAACGTCAAGATCCAATTCTTTCTGTACTGAAGTAATCCAATTATTCATTTATAACCCTTTCGAAATATCTATCGCACGAAGCAAGTCTTCTGGCGAATCAATATCAATTAGTAGCGCAAGTTCATCTTTACTAAGTTTGATCTCCTTTCTGTTCAAAAAGCCCACTAAGTCTCGCATTGACTTATTCTCAACGCTGCCCAATTTAGCAATTGCCCTTTTTAAACCAGCAGTTGAATAAAGCGCACATAGTGGTTGAAGAAAATTTTGATCATCGAGGGGGATGACTAGATCGGTACCGAGAGAAATATTTTCGTACAACCTAGGCAAAAGCTTTCCAGCAAAAGGCATGTCAGTTGCCAGAATGGCAACAAATTCTCCACGTACATGCCCAAGTGCTTTAGCAATTGCTGCAACAGGGCCACTATGAATTAAATCTTCACGAAAAACTTTCACATTTCGACTGGGATTAATTGGTTCATCACCAACTAGCAAAATTTCGCACTCCAAAGGAAGGCAATCTAGAACATGATCTAAAAGTGTTTTCCCATTCAATTCAGTTTTTGATTTATCAGTGCCGAAGCGCTTACTAACCCCACCTGTAAGCACAATTACAGTCGCCAACGAATTCATTCTCTAATGATTGCAGATGATTGAGAGCCAACCCTCAGAAATAGAGTTAAAAGAGCCCTTCCATGACTTAACCTTCTCTAGGAATTCACTTAAGCGGAGAGAAGGAGAATTCAATTGATTTTGGAAGAGCAAAAAAGTGCCACCCGTGTATTGATTCTATCTACTGGTGGCTTCACACTCCTTTTTGCCGTATGGATGATGTTTGGAGTCCTAGGTATTCCAATTCAAAAAGAATTTGGTTTGAGCGATCAACAACTGGCATGGATTCTCGCAGTTGCAATTCTTAATGGTTCGATTTGGCGGTTATTTTCAGGAATTTGGGCTGACAAATTTGGCGGGCGCATTGTTATGACTGCGATGCTGGTTGCAAGTGCAATACCAGCTTATTTAGTGAGTACTGCGCAAGATTATAGAGAGCTACTTATTTATGCTTTCTTTGCAGGTTTTGCTGGAAATTCTTTTAGCGTAGGAATCGCTTGGAATGCAGCTTGGTTTGAAAGATCCCGCCAAGGTTTTGCGCTAGGAGTTTTCGGTGCAGGAAATGTTGGAGCCGCTGTCACTAAACTTTTAGGACCGCTACTCATTGGCGCAGTCCCTGCAGCGGGATATTTTGCTGGAGTTATTCCAGGTGGCTGGCGTTTCATTCCTGTCTCCTATGCAATTTTACTTCTGCTCATGGCAATATTGACTTGGTTTGCTTCTCCGCGCATCGATAAAATTCCAGGCAAGGGTCGCCCATTACGCGAAATGATTAAACCGACTTCCGCATTACGAGTTTGGCGTTTTTCACTCTATTACGTAGTTGTCTTTGGAGCATATGTCGCGCTTGCTTCATGGTTGCCTAAGTACTACATCAGTGTTTACGGAATAAGCTTAACTAAGGCCGCCCTGCTTACTGCAATATTTATTTTTCCAGCATCACTTCTACGACCTTATGGTGGATATCTTTCCGATCGTTTCGGTGCTAGAAAAGTTATGTACTCCACTTTTTCAGCAATTTTAATTACAACTGGAATTCTCATGATGCCTTATGGTCATATCGTTATTTATGGCGCGCAGGGATTTGATTCATCTGGGACAAAAGAAATTCTTCACTGGCAAGTTACGGTTGTGCCCTTTACGCTTTTGGTTTTTGCCTTGGGTTGCGCGATGGGAATTGGGAAAGCTGCTGTTTATAAACACATCCCGGAATATTTCCCAAACGATGTTGGGGCTGTTGGTGGCTTAGTTGGGATGTTTGGCGCATTGGGTGGATTCTTCCTTGTTCCACTATTTGCTTATATGAAGGAAATCACAGGGGCTCCGCAATCAACCTTTGGAGTCCTTTTTGTTATTGCTCTCATATCTTCAATTTGGATGCATGCAACCGTCGTACAAATGCTTCATCGAGAAAGCCCAAGTAAAAAGCATCAATTTGATCATGGTTTCACCGCACTTAATACAGAAAAAGGAGATTAAATGTCAATTAATAGCTCTGCTACAAATGGAAGTGCACGCTGGCTGGAAGCATTCGATTCTGAAAGTTCGGACGCGGAACAGAGTAAGTTGGCTTGGCGCACTTTGTGGATAACAACTTTCTCGCTCACATTGGCATTTAGTACTTGGTTCTTAGTAAGTGCTATTGCGCCAAAATTACAAGGCGCAGGTTTTAACTTAGATAAGGCCCAGTTGTATTGGTTGACATCAATGCCTGGATTATCCGCGGGCTTTCTTCGAATAATCTGGACTTTTTTGCCACCAATAGTTGGCACCAGAAAATTAGTAAGTGGTTCAACAATTCTGCTTTTACTACCATTAACTGGTTGGTACTTTGCTCTTCAAGATCCAACAACTTCATTTACAGTTCTTCTTATCCTAGCTTTTTTAGCAGGGCTAGGCGGTGCAAATTTTTCTGGTTTCATGCCAAGCACTTCGTATTTTTTTCCAAGAGCAAAACAAGGAACCGCGCTTGGTATTCAAGCAGGTATCGGCAATTTCGGTGTATCGCTGGCCCAGCTACTGACTCCATGGCTTATTAGTTTTGGCGTTATTGGAAGTTCGATACTCTTTAACAAAAAGGATCCATCAGGAAAAATAATTGCGACTAGTAATGTTTGGTTACATAATGCTCCATTGGTTTATATCCCACTCGTCGTGATCGCAGCTTTTCTTGCTTGGCGTTATCTAAAGTCGGTTCCAGTTAAGGCAACGCTGATGCAGCAGAAGGATATTTTTGCAGACAAGCACACCTATATTATGACCGCGTTGTACATGATGACTTTTGGCACTTTCTCAGGCTATGCGGCTCAATTTGGTCTTCTGATTAAGAATCAATTTGGTGGTTTTGTTAATCCGCCAGATCCTTTGAAGTATGCCTTTTTAGGCGCACTTGTCGGCTCGGTGGTAAGAATTTTGGGCGGACCCTTATCTGACAAAATTGGTGGAGGTTTAGTAACAACCATTTCAGGCTTTGGGTTGCTCATCTCAATTTTGCTTGCATCAACTGCAGTCATGCCAACTTCGGTAGATCAATTTCAATTCTTCTTATGGAGTTCATTAGCTGTATTTTTCTTTGCTGGGCTTGGGAATGCCTCAACTTTTAAACAAATCCCGATGATTTTTCCTAAACGACAAGCTGGCGGTGTCATTGGATTTACTGCGGCAATTGGTGCTTTCGGTCCATTTATTGGTGGCGTTGCGCTTGTGCTAATGAGTCCGCAAAAATTCTTCTATATCTCTGCTTCTTTTATAACTCTTTGCATATTTCTAAATTATTGGTTCTATGCACGTAAAAACGCCGAACGCCATTGCTAATAATTATCCCAAGGAGAGAATGTACGTGTCAGGAAAATTAATGAATAACAGTGATGAAAAAATCTTTGAGGCGTTGGCGCTTTCGCGCAATTTTTTCCGAAAAGCCAGTATTTCCAATGACTCGCGAAGTATTGAATTCGAAGGCGGCCGCGAGGGAGATGTTTTCTACCGTGATCGTTGGTCGCATGATCGGGTAGTGCGCAGTACACACGGCGTTAATTGCACTGGTTCGTGCTCTTGGAAAGTTTATGTAAAAGACGGAATTATTACTTGGGAGAGCCAGCAAACTGATTATCCATCTGTTGGCCCAGATTCTCCAGAGTATGAACCCCGCGGATGTCCACGCGGTGCAGCTTTTTCTTGGTACACATATTCGCCAACACGTATTCGCTATCCATACATTCGGGGCACCTTAGTTGATCTTTACCGTGCGGCTAAGAAAGAGGTAGGCGATCCAGTTCTAGCGTGGAGCGCGGTTGTTGAAAACACTGAATCTGCCAAGAGATATAAAGCTGCTCGTGGACACGGGGGATTGGTTCGCACAACGTGGGATGAAGCCCTTGAAATCACCGCTGCAGCGCAGATTTACACAATAAAGAAGTATGGACCAGATCGTATTGCGGGCTTTTCACCAATTCCTGCCATGTCTATGGCTTCACATGCTGCAGGCGCACGTTACACATCTCTAATCGGTGGCGCCATGCTTTCTTTTTATGATTGGTATGCCGACCTTCCGATTGCTTCACCTCAAGTATTTGGTGATCAAACAGATGTTCCAGAGAGCGCGGATTGGTGGAACTCGAGTTATTTAATTATGTGGGGCTCAAATATTCCAACTACTAGAACACCTGATGCTCACTTTATGACTGAAGTTAGATACAAAGGAACCAAAGTAGTAACAGTAAGTCCAGATTATGCAGATAACACGAAGTTTGCTGATGAATGGATGGCTGCCCACCCTGGTACTGATGGCGCACTCGCAATGGCGATGGGGCATGTAGTCCTTAAGGAATTTTTTGTGGATCGTCAAGTCCCTTACTTTGATTCTTATGTCAAAAAATTTACTGATTTACCTTTTCTAATTACTTTGGAAGAGAGAAAAGATAAACCGGGAGTATATGCAGCACGTCGTTTCTTAACTGCCAGCATGATGGACAAAAATTTCAAAGATGAGGATCAGTCGCAATTAAAACCTGTACTTTTTGATGAAGTTACTAATAAAGCAGTAATTCCTAATGGCTCACTTGGGTTTAGATATGCCGACAGTGGAATTGGAAAATGGAATTTAGATTTAGGTGAAGTCAAACCTGCGTTATCGGTCTATGGCGATCAATCTGTACTCATCGATTTGCCGCGCTTTGATCAGGGCCAAGAGATTAGCGAAGGTGGCGGAATTCTTAGTCGCGGCGTACCAGTTCGCAAAATTGGTGGACACTTAGTTACAACTGTTTATGATTTAATGCTTGCGCAGTACGGCGTATCTCGTCCTTCATTACCAGGGCAATGGCCGATTTCGTATGAAGATACACAACCATTTACCCCTGCATGGCAAGAAGAAATAACTTCAGTTCCCGCAGCACAAGTAATACGAATTGCTCGTGAATTTGCGCAAAATGCTGAAGATTCCAACGGTAAATCGATGATTGCACTAGGTGCTGGTGCAAATCACTGGTTTCATTCTGATCAAATTTATCGTGCAATTCTTTCACTTGTTATTCTCACAGGTTGCGAAGGCGTTAATGGTGGCGGGTGGGCACACTATGTCGGTCAAGAAAAATGTCGACCATTTACTGGCTGGGCACAACTGGCTTTTGGATTGGATTGGTCGCGACCACCTCGCCAGATGGCCGGAACACCATTTTGGTATTTAGCAACTGATCAATGGCGATATGACGGATTTGCAGCAGATGCGCTAGCAAGTCCATTGGGTACTGGAATTTTTAAAGGCCAACACATTATAGATACCTATGCGCAATCAGTTCGCATGGGCTGGACTCCATCTTTTCCAACATTTAATCGCAATCCCTTCGATTTAGTGGAAGAAGCAGAAGCGGCAGGAATTGCACCAGATAAATATGTGGTTGAAAAACTAAAAGATAATTCGTTGCAATTCGCTTGCGAAGATCCTGATGCTCCAGAAAACTTCCCTCGAGTATTGACGGTCTGGCGTGCGAATCTTCTTGGATCATCTGGAAAAGGAAATGAATATTTCCTTAAACATTTACTTGGCACCGAAAGCGCAGTTCGGGCCGAGGAAACTCCTGAATCTGCGCGACCATCAACGGTCAAGTGGCACGAGCGCGCACCCGAAGGAAAACTTGATTTACTTGTATCTTTAGATTTTAGAATGACAAGCACCGGGCTTTTCTCAGATATTCTATTGCCAGCAGCTACTTGGTATGAAAAATACGATTTATCAAGTACAGATATGCATCCATTTATAAATGCATTTAATGCGGCAATAAAACCACCTTGGGAAGCGCGCAGTGATTACGATGCATTTTTGGCGCTTTCAAAAGTGTTCTCCAAATTAGCATCGAAACATTTAGGTATTCGCAGAGATCTTGTGGCAACTCCATTAATGCATGACTCACCTGGAGAAACTAAGCAACCAAATGGCATTGTTTTGGATTGGAAGAAAGGTGAATGCGAAGCAATTCCTGGCGTAACCATGCCCGCGCTCACCGTTGTGGAGCGTAATTACCCAGCAATTGGCGAAATGATGATCGCCCTTGGTCCAAACGTTGAAAACTTAGGCACCGTTGTAAAGGGAATAACGCTCAAACCAGCCCCTGAAGTTGCCTATTTAGCGCGCGTCAATGGAAGCGTCAAATCAGGAATCGCTCAAGGAAGACCGTTACTGGATACGGCAGAGAAAGCATGCGAAACAATTCTGGCGCTTTCTGGCACAACCAATGGACGCATTGCAACTGCAGGCTTCGAATTCTTGGAAAAACGTACTGGCCAAAAACTTCGTGATCTATCGGCTGATAACGAAGGCAAACAGATTACTTTCGCCGATACGCAAGCACGCCCAGTTCCGGTAATCACAAGTCACGAATGGTCTGGCTCTGAACACGGCGGACGTCGCTATTCACCGTTTACTATCAATGTGGAACGCTTGAAACCTTGGCACACACTTACTGGTCGGCAACATTTTTTCCTTGATCATGACTGGATACATGAAATTGGTGAAGCTCTTCCTAACTATCGACCACCGTTAAATATGTATCGGATTTTTGGTAACCAGCAAACGGGAATCGGCGCAGAAGTGACTGTACGTTATCTGACTCCCCACTCGAAGTGGTCTATCCATAGCGAATACCAAGACAATTTATTCATGCTCTCATTGAGTCGTGGAGGTCCAGAAATCTGGATGTCGGTTGAAGATGCAGAAGTAATCGGCGTTAAGGATAACGAATGGATTGAATCGTATAATCGAAATGGTGTTGTCGTTGCTCGCTCGATTGTCTCGCACAGAATGCCAAAGGGAACCGTTTATATGTATCACGCCAAGGATCGGACTATCGATGTTCCGATTGCAGAAATGTCAGGTAAACGCGGCGGAATCCATAACTCTCTAACGCGATTGCTTATCAAACCTACTCATTTAATTGGTGGTTACGCCCAACTTTCCTATGGTTTCAATTATTACGGTCCAACCGGTAATCAACGTGATGAAATCACTGTGATTCGCCGCCGTTCTCAAGACGTCGAGTATTAGGAGATGTCATGCGCGTAATGGCTCAAATTGCAATGGTGATGAATCTTGATAAATGTATTGGTTGTCATACCTGCTCAGTTACATGTAAACAAGCATGGACCAATCGAACTGGTACTGAATATGTATGGTTTAACAATGTCGAAACGCGTCCCGGGTTAGGTTTTCCCCGCGAATACGAAGACCAAGAACGCTGGCAGGGCGGCTGGAAGTTAAATAAAAAAGGAAAATTGCGTCTGCGCGCAGGTGGTCGTGTGCGCAAGCTTCTCAATATTTTCAATAACCCATTGCTACCAACAATGAAAGATTATTATGAGCCATGGACTTATGACTACGACACATTAATTAGTGCACCATTACAAAAGAATATTCCGGTGGCACGACCTCATTCGTTGATTACCGGAAAGCCAATGAAGATTGAATGGTCGGCCAACTGGGATGATGATTTAGGCGG
>JBCKHJ010000023.1:0-13418 GCA_038905915.1 Candidatus Planktophila sp.
TTTTGAATTCTTTCCACCAAAAACGCCAGAAGGTGAAACTGCGCTCTTTGCGACTATAAATGATTTAAAGGTTCATAATCCAGATTTCATCACAATTACATACGGAGCCGGTGGAACAACACGAGATCGCACAGTACGCATTGCGCGCGAAGTCATTTTAAAGAATAAAATTCCAACAATTGCGCACTTAACTTGTGTCGGATTAACCCGGCAAGAACTTATTGAAATATTAAATGAGTATAAAACTGCAGGGGTGCGAGATGTTTTAGCTCTGCGTGGTGACCCAGTTGGCGGACCAACTGCGCCATGGGTTTCAACAGAAAATGGTCTTGATTACGCAGATCAGTTAGTTGAATTAGCCGCGCAAATTGGCGGTTTCAATATCGGTGTTGCAGCATTTCCTGATATTCATCCTGCTTCGCATGGAAATTTTGCGCAAGATTTGGATGTTTTGCTCCGCAAAGAAGAACTAGGAGCAACTTATGCGATAACGCAATTCGTTTTCGATAGTGAAAAATACGCGCAATTACTTTTTGCGCTTCGGGAACGTGGTTCAAAGCTAACGCTTTACCCAGGAATTATGCCAGTTAGTAATTACATGCAGATTGTGCGAATGATGGAAATGAGCGGCGGAACTATGCCCTCAGCTACACGTCTAAAATTTGCACGCTTTCAAAATGATTCAGAATCAATAAAAGCTCTAGGCATTGAAGTCGCCGTACAGATTTGCGAAGAGGTATATGAAATTGGGGCTGAAGGCTTTCATTTCTATACCCTTAATTCTTCGGTGGCGACTTCCCAAGTTGTTTCAAGCTTAAGTATGTTTTAACCCTTTAGCGAACCGCTGAGAAGGCCGCGTAAGAAGTAACGGCCCAAGAACATGTAAACAAGGAGTGTTGGAATAGAGACAATCAGGGAAGCTGTCATGTTATTTCCGTAATAGACCTGCTGGCCTGAACCCACGATGAAGTTAAGGGCCGTTGTTGCTACCGCGAGTTTTGGTGAGCCACCAGTTAAGAATATAGCGAAGAGGAAATCATTCCAGGCAGATGTAAATTGCCAAATCAAGACCACCACAAAGCCTGGGATTGAGAGCGGCAAGATAATAGTGAGATAGATACGAACCATGCTGGCACCATCAACGCGTGCGGCTTCAATTAATTCATTGGGGATTGCTGCGTAATAGTTACGGAAAATTAAAGTACATATTGGAATTCCATAGATGACGTGCGCAACAACTAATACATAAATGGATTTGCTAAGTCCAATACTGTTATTAAATTGCACCAAAGGAATCATGATTGCTTGGTAGGGAATAAACATTCCAAATAAAAACATTGTAAATATTACATTTGAACCCTTAAAGCTCCATTTTGCAAAAACGAATCCATTTATTGATCCAATAATTGCTGAAATAATTGATGACTGAAGCACAAAAATAAGCGTGCGAAGCATTGGTTCGCGAAGGATGAGCCATGTTGTCCCCCAAGCATCAAAATTTAATTTTCTTGGTGGAATAAAGGCGTTGCCTTGCGTTACACCAGTTATGCCTTTTACTGAATTGATCACCATGATGTAAATAGGGAAAGCTGCAATGACAAGAAGAATTATGAGGGCTACATATCTAAAAACAAGAGCGAATTGACCCCGACCATCTAATTTACGCTTTGTGCGTGAAATATCTTTTGTGGTTAGGGCTATTTGAACTCTATCGGTACTCATGAGCGAGCATCCTCGCTTTTATTTACATAACGCAGATACGGAACGACAACGATAGCAACGAGAATTAACATCAAAATTGCAATCGCAGCGCCTTTTGCGAAATTTTGAAAATCAAAGATGACCTGCCACAAATAGATTGCCAGAACTTTTGTTACATAGCTCTTAGCTGCAATTCCATAAATCAAATCAAATACCTTCATAGATATATGACCTAAGATAATAAGAACTGTCAGAAAAGTTGGGCTGAGCTGTGGGAAAAGTATGTGGCGATAAATCTTGTATTCACTTGCGCCATCAACGCGTGCTGCTTCGCGCAGGTCATCAGGAATTCCGCGAAAGCCTGCCAAGAAGAGTGCCATGACATAACCAGCCATCTGCCAGATAGCAGGAAGGGCCATAGCGTACATACTTCCTGTTGCAGATGTGTACCAATCATTTTGCAAGAAACCCAAATTAAACCATTGAAAAATCATATTTATACCGGTGGCCTTATCATCGCGAGCTGAATCTAAAAGCCAACGCCATGAAGTACCCATTGCGATAAACGAAATTGCCATTGGATAAAGATAAATAGAACGAAACAAACCTTCGCCGCGAATTCCTTTTTCAAGCAGGAGCGCCATGATGAGACCGGATAGCAGACATCCGAAGATAAAAACAAAGGTAAATTCTAAAAGGTTGCTAAAAGCGTGCGTGAATTCTGGATCATCAAGAAGTCCGGTGTAATTTGAAAGACCCGCAAAGCTGTCATCTTTCGACCAAGCATTTGTACGACGACCAAAAGAGAGGCGCAGCGTCCAGCCAATCATTCCGTAGACAAAGTAAGACATTAATAATATTGAGGGCAGAACGAAGAAAAAACCACCCCAAGGGCTAATGACTCTCTTCCTCTTTTTTATTAAAGCCACTTTTATCTGCTCCCAGTTAATTTTCTCGCTACCGCGCGATAATACAAAAATCTGCTACAGATGTACAACAGCAGTTCTGATGGATTTTTACATCCACCAGAACTGCTGTTACACCCTACCTAGTTAAAAACGAAAGTTGTTAACTAGTTTCTAAATTACTTCTCGGCAGTAAATGCAGCGTATGCAGCAACTAGACCCTTTACGAATCCTGCTGAATCCTTAGCATCACCTGCGTAGAAACGACCAACAGCTGAGTTATAAGCAGCCATACCAGCGTTTCCATAAGTCACACCGTGAACAGTTGAGCCAACGAGTCTATCGACCTTCCATGACTTCATTGCTGCCTGTAGGTAGCTGTCATAGAGCGCTGGATTTGAATCCGTACGAACGGCAATTGAGCCCTTCTTTGGATTAAATGCATCCTGTCCTGCCAATGAACCGGAAACCTTAAGCCATGCAATACCTGCATCGCGGTTTGCCGCACCCTTTGGAAGTGTGAATGAATCTGAGAGCCACTGATAAACACCATCTGTTCCAGCAGCAGGTGCCCATGTGTAATCAGTTCCCAATTTCAGACCATCTGATTGCCACTGTGCTGAAGCCCAGTCACCCATAATGAAGTATCCGGCCTTACCACCCGTAACAAGCTTTCCAGCATCTGGCCAGTCAAGTGACTTGCTTGCGTTTCCGTAGGAAAGAATTGTTGCGAATTGTTTAATCGCTTTTGCAACTTCTGGACCATCCCATGCAGTTGAACCGTTCCACAGGCCGTCATACTTATCTGGACCCATTGATGCAAGAAGAACGTAATCGAATAGGTGAGCTATCGCCCAATCGCCATTTCCGGCAAGTGCAATTCCATCAATTCCAACCTTCTTAAACTTACCAAGGTCGGCGATGAAAGCATCTAGTGTTGCTGGGACTGAAGTAATTCCAGCCTTCTTGGCTGCAGCTGGGTTCCACCACATTACGTTTGCGCGGTGAATGTTAACTGGAACAGAATAAATCTTTCCGTCAGTTGTAAGAGTCTTGATTAAGTCAGCTGGGAATATCTTGTCCCAACCCTCTGACTTGTATAGGAAAGAAAGATCTTCAACTTGTCCTGCTTTTACATATGAAGAAAGTTCTTGACCTGCGTGTGCTTGGAAAGTATCAGGTGGATTGCCAGCCTGCATACGTGAAACAAGAACAGCCTTTGCATTAACTCCAGCACCGCCTGCAACTGTAGCGTTGATAAACTCAGTATCTGGGTTCTGTTTTGTGAATTCAGTAGTCATGCCTGCAAGGCCTGCTGCTTCTCCACCACCGGTCCACCAAGTAAAGATTTCTAACTTTTTATTTGTGGCTTTTTCTGGAGAAGACATGTTTGAAACAGCGATCGCAATAACAGCAATAACAGCAACAACAGCAACCCCCAACAGCTTTGATTTCTTTGAGAACATTCAAAGTCCAATCTTTTTGATTGTCGTAAATCGCGCAGAATCCTGCGCGCTGCTCAATTCTTGACCGCTAGCCATTATAAGTCAAGGAAAAATTTTCGGTTTAGGGTGTATTCACGCTCAAGATTGCAACGATTTGATAACTATCTACCTGATTCGTGAATGGCTCATCTCGCCCCAGTCATTGGCAGGCGGCTATCAATCTCTTGTCCACTCCAAGATTGGCGAATCCAGGCATGGGCAGGATCGTCACAAAATGACATTGTCCGATCCTGATTGGGGCCAGCAAGTACGTTTAAAAAATACATCGCATAATCTGGCGCAGCAGCAGTTGGTCCATGAAAACCTTGCGGAACAATGTAAAAGTCGCCATCTTTGATGGTAGAAGTTTCATCAACGCTGCCATCACTTGTATAGCAATGAAACAAACCTTCGCCACCTTGACCTTGAATTTTAAAGTAATAAATCTCTTCATTGGTATATGGGCAACCATCTTTTCCGTCATGTTTGTGGGGTGGCCAGGAAGACCAATTACCACCAGGAGTTAAAACTTCGCAAACATTTATTTTTGTTGCACCTATAAAAGATGATGGCGTTGCAATGTTATTTACTTGGCGAGATGCCCGGCCACTACCACGAATCTCGATACTGACATCAATAGCAGAGCGGTAAAAAACTTCGCCCCGAACACTAGTTTTTGCAGTGCAGAGCGCGATTTCACCTGCGCTAGCACTTAAAGAAACTTTTGAACCAATCGGAATATAAAGCCAATCACTTACTGCATCAAATACTGACGAGCGCCCCTTTAATACGTATTCCACTGCATCTACCCTGACGGTTATATTTTCTGCAGATAAGGGCACAACGACTACTTCTTCATCTGTAAAATAGGTTGAGAGAGTTTTTTCTACTCCAAAATCATGGATGCGCATTCCGCAGTAAGTCCAGCCTGCATCTGCAGGTGAGATTGATTTCTTATTCTTGAAGTGCCAACTCATATGCGCCCCGTCGCCAAAAACTGATCAATTTCACCCATAGTAGGCATTGCATCTGAACACAAAAGGCGCGATGCCACAATTGCGCCACTTGCATTGGCATATTGGCCAATTTTTTCAAGCGGCCAATGGCTAATAAGTCCGTGCATCAGGGCGCCACCAAAAGCATCTCCCGAACCGGCGCCAGATATGAGTTTTATTTGGTGGGGTTTGAGAACAATTTTCTCATCTTCTGTCGCTAAAACAACTCCATCACCACCCATTTTAACAATCGCCAACTTCACTCCCCTATCAAAGAGCGCCTTAATCACATCATCTGGATTACTTATTCCGAGTGCTTGTTGGCATTCAATTTTATTTCCGAGAACAACGCTAGCTAGATCTATCGCTTCTTGCGCCGCCTTTTGTGAATCTTCAACGCTATTCCAAAAAGTTGGTCGGTAATCCAAATCAATAAGAGTGAATTCCTGGCGAGCGCGAATTCGTAACCATGACTTAGCCGATTGCGCAGTTCTACCTTGGGAAAAAGTGCTTAAACTAAACCAGAGCGCTTTACACCCTGTTATTGCATCGACGGGCAAATCACTTGCTTCATGAGTTGTATCAGGTGCATCTTTATCGCGAATAAAATAAAAATATGGGTCATCAGGAACCTCTTGTGATGTCATCACAATTGGAGTGCGACCGCCTTGAGCGATGCCAACAAATTGGGTATCTACTTTAAAATATTTCAATCTTTCTATCGCATAGGGGCCCAATACATCAGAACCCACCTTAGTAACAATGGCTGATGAACTACCTAAGCGGGCGGCGGCAATAGCAACATTTGTTGGACTACCGCCTAAGGATTTAGTGAAAGTTTGTGGATCGATAAAAGATGCGCCAGCTTCATTGGCATATAAGTCAACACCAATACGACCAACTGTAATTATCTCTGGAATTCTCATCAGAGCCCAAGTAAGGCTGGCGCTACAACGTTTCGTAAATATTGCATTGATTGGGCCATGGCAGTAATTGGGCCAGCACCAATTTCAGGGATCTCGCCCGTAATTGCTGTGTCTTGTTCAATGACATACCAGCCTTGATAACCGCTTGCCTCTAGCACCATGATTGTCTCAAGAATTGCAACATCGCCTTGGCCAAGGGGTGTAAATAAACCGCTCTGCACGCCTTGCATGATGCTTTGTTCGCGGTTTAAAACTTTTGGTACGGCGCTCATATTTACATCTTTAAGGTGGACATGACCAACTCGCGGCGCATATTTCTTGGCAAACTCTGCCGGATTTTGCCCACCAATTGCCATGTGGCCAGTATCTAGACACCAATGAACATCGCTATTTTCAACCACTCTGCCAATGTCTTTCTTGGTTTCAACAGTAGTTTGCAAATGTGGATGCATCACGTGGAGGAGACCATGATCGCTTGTAATTTTATCTATCTCAGTAAACATTGAACACATCTGTTGTAATTGCGCACCGCTTAGTTCCTTGGGAATTGCCCAATCCCAAGTCGCCACCGGGCAAGAGATAAAATGTGTGGCGCCAATTTCAACGAATTTCTTACTTATAGATCTAACAACTTCTAGCGTCTTCTTTTCTTGCCCTTTATCGTGGACGACAAGGGGTGTAAATCCGCCAATCATCGACATCGCAAATTGATCTAATTGACTTTTCAACTCGTCCGAGTCATCCGAAAAAAAACCAGGGGCTCCCAACTCAGTTGCGGTGAGTCCAAGAGAGCTCATCTCTTCTAGCACACGATTAGTCGGCAACATCGCACCCCAGCCTGGAACTTCACAGATGCCCCAAGAGATAGGCGCAGATGCGATTCGTTCTAAAAAGCTAGTGCTCAAGGAATTCTCCTTAGTTGGACTTACGCGATAATAACGTGGAGTTATAGAGTATATACATGCGCCTTAATCTAGCTGAAGCAATTGTTAAATTCCTTGAGGCTCAAAAAATTGCGGTCGGCGATCTAATACTTCCCTATTTTCCTAAAGCGTTTGCCATTTTTGGCCATGGTAATGCGCTTGGCATAGGAGATGCACTAGAGCGTTCCACCAAAATTGAAATACTTCGCGGCCAAAATGAACAAGGCATGGCGCTTGCTTGCGTGGCTTATGCAAAGGCTGCAAATCGCACCCAATGCGGCGTAGTAACTACATCAATTGGACCAGGTGCGACAAATGTTGTGACCGCCGCTGGCGTTGCAATGGCTAATCGCTTGCCGCTATTGATTTTATCTGGCGATACTTTTCATTCTCGAATTCCAGATCCAGTTTTGCAACAAGTGGAACATTTTAATTCTGGACAAATTACTGCCAATGATGCATTTCGCGCAGTAACGCGTTATTGGGATCGCATTACACATCCAGCCCAAATTCTTAATTCGCTTCCACAGGCGCTATCTGTGCTCTTAGATCCTGGCCAATGTGGTCCAGTCTTTCTTGGTCTGCCACAAGATGTTGCCGTAGAAGTATTTGATTATCCCGAAGGCTTTTTTGCGCAAACTATTCACCACATACCTGCCTACCGACCCGACATTGCAGCGCTGGCCGATGCGGTTAAAGCAATTAAATCGGCAAAGCGTCCGTTGATTATCTCTGGTGGTGGCGTGCGTTATTCAGGTGCACAGAAAGAATTATCCGAATTTGCAAACAAATTCGCAATCCCAGTTGTTGAAACCGTTGCCGGAAAATCAACGCTAATCGCTAGCGATTTGGCATGGTCTGGCCCAATTGGTGTAACTGGTTGCAATGCATCTAATGAATTAGCAGCAAAAGCCGATCTGGTAATTGCAATCGGTACACGTTTGCAAGATTTCACAACTGGTTCGTGGACGCTATTTGAGCAAACAGATTTTCAGATGGTATCGATTAATGCCGCCAGTTTTGATGCAATAAAACATGGGGCAATCGCCCTTGTTTGCGATGCCAAGGAAGGCATCAATGAAATCAGTGCGCAATTGGGCCAATTTAAGATCGATAACGCTTGGACTCAGGCTGGATATAACGCTGCAATAAAAATTCGCCAAGGAATTAAAGAACGCATAGGCGCCCATTATGAAATTCCAACATATGCTCAAGTAGTAGCAATCGTAAATGAAATTAGCAGCGATGAAGATTATGTTTTAACGGCAGCTGGTGGACTTCCGGGTGAACTAAATATTAATTGGTTATCTAAATCCATTAACTCTTTTGATTGCGAATATGGATTTTCTGCAATGGGATACGAGGTCGCAGGTGGATGGGGTGCTGCTATGCAGCTCAAAGAGCGCGGTAAAGGTGGACGCGTATTTGCTCTCACCGGTGATGGTTCCTACATGATGATGAATTCCGAACTCTATTCGGCGATTTTACATGGCGATGATCTAACAGTTCTGCTCTGTGACAATCGTGGTTTCGGTGTTATCCAAAGATTACAAACAAATAATGGATCAAAATCTTTTCACACAATGTTGCCAAGTGCTGCTCCGCAAATTGATTTTGTGGCTCATGCCAAGTCGATGGGGTGCATCGCTAGCAAAGTCAGCGCTGATAAATTGGCACAAGCACTGCTTGATTCTAAAAAGACAAAAGGGGTGCATGTAATTGTGATAGATACACATCCATCTGTATGGAGTGATGAAGGCGCATTCTGGCAAGTAGGAGTCTCCGGAAATAGCCAAAATCCTGATGTCCAGAAATCGCATCAGGAATTAACAGAAGGACTTAAAAAACAGCGTTGGTAAAATTTTAAGAAAGGCTTGCAATGCCAATCTCGCAGGCAATACTTGCTGCTAAGCCATCATTTGGAGTAGCAAGATTTGAATCTAGAACTCCACTTTTTATCGAAGCCACCCAAGCGCGAAGTTCATCGATATATGCCTGCTTGAAACGGCCGATCCAATCTTCGTATAACTTACCTGCCGCCCTTGCTGGCAAATTAAAGTCAGAAGAAATAGTTAGTTGCCCTAAATTCTCAACTACGAGTGAGCCTTTTTCCATGAGTGCTTCAACTCCAACTTCATAACCATTTGAATTATTAGCTGCTATATCGACGCTCATCAAAAGACCTGATTGCGTATGAACAATTACGCTTAGTGGATCTTGCAATTGATCATTTGCAAAAGAAGTTCTACGGGTTTTAATCGTCGAGACCGTCGCCACTTCTTCACCTGTTAGCCAGCGAATAAAATCAATATCGTGTACACATACATTGCTTAGCAACCCTGCAGTTGTCGCATTGGGCGAACTAACATTTCGCGAAGTAGCGCGCAGTTGTAAGAGTTTGCCATATTTTCCAGAGTCAATCTCCTTCTTTAACGCTATAAATCCATTATCAAAGCGGCGCATGAAACCCACTGCAACGATTAAACCTGATTTATTTGCTAACTCTACAATTCGCTTTGCATCACTAGATTTGGAAGCCAGCGGTTTTTCACAGAGTACATGTTTACCTGCAGCAATCGCAGAAGTTAAATGTTCGGGGTGTAGCCAATCAGGAGAACAGATAATTACCGCATCCACATTTGGGTCTTTAACTAAGGATTCAACAGAATTGTGAGATGAAACCAAAACTTTAGACTTTATGCTTAATTCATCGGCAAGGTTTTTCATACGTACTTGATCAAGATCAAATAGCGCGGTGACGATTGCGCCGTCAACATAATCAGTTAAATATCGAGCATGGCCCGAACCCATACTCCCAACTCCGATAATGCCTATTCGAATATCGCTCATGCAGATATCCTAATTAGAAAATGGGGCCTTACGTGCGCCAAAATCAAGGTTTAGTTAAATCCAGAGACTATGGCAAGATTAGAAAATGACACCTGAAGAAAGACTTACCCTCTCCGTTGATTGTGGTGGGATGTTTCTAAAGAGTTGCGTCCTTGATGAATCAGGCACAATGCACTCAAAACCTGATCGAATTGAAACTCCTTATCCACTTTCACCAATGCGTTTTATTGAAACAATCGGAGAAATTTCAAAGCGCCTTCCTGATACATACCGTGCCACGATAGGCATGCCCGGAATGATTCGCCATGGTGTTGTCGTATCGACTCCGCATTACATGACCAAAAGTGGACCGCGTACTCGCATCGATCCTGAGTTGCAAGAGGCATGGAATGGTTTTGATATGCAGAACGCTTTAACAAAAAGTTTGAAGGTGCCCACTCGAGTTTTAAATGATGCTGAAGTACATGGGGCTGGAATTATTTCTGGCACGGGTTACGAGGTAGTTTTGACTTTAGGTACCGGACTTGGATTTGCAATTTTCTATGGCGGTTCCCTTGCTCCCCATTTTGAATTTTCGCACGCACCGGTACGCCGTGCCACCACTTATGACACATGGATTGGCGAACATGAACGCCGCCGTCTTGGCAATACTTTCTGGTCACGTCGCATTCGACTAATGGTTAATGATTTGCGACCAGTTTTTATGTGGGATCGCCTTTATTTAGGCGGCGGAAACTCTCGCCGTATTCGCCAAATTGATTTAGATAATATGGGTGAAGATGTCGTCATTGTTCCCAATGCTGCCGGTGTATCTGGTGGCGTACGCGCATGGCAACTTGAGCAATATAAGTAATCGCCCGTCTTATACACTCGCAGACAATATGACTCTTGATAAAAGTAATCCTTTCGCTCAGACAAGCATTCTGGAATATCAATTACCTGACTTCGCACATATCAGAGAAGAACATTACCTGCCTGCTTTTTATGCGGGAACGCAAGCACAACTTTTGGAAGTTCAAGAAATAATTGATTCAAAGAACGAGGCAACCTTCGAGAACACAATTGTGGCTCTCGAAAGAAGTGGCCAATTATTAAATCGGATGCTGCTTGTTTTCTATAATAGATCTTCGAGTGATACCAACGATGGCATTGATGCGATTGAAGAAGAGATCGCGCCAAAACTTGCTGCACACTCTGATGCGATACGCCTTAACCCGGCTCTCTTTGCCAATGTTAAGGGACTTTACGAAAATTGTGAATTACTACATTTAAATGACGAAGATAATTGGCTACTTGAGCGTTACTATCGAGATTTTATTCACGCCGGTGCTCATCTGAGCCAAGTAGAACGTGAAAACTTAAAAGAATTAAATGAGAAACTTTCAAAACTGGAAACTCAATTTTCAAAAAATATCCTCGCTGACACAAATGATTTAGCAGTGGTGGTCGATAACGTGGAAGATCTCGATGGTTTAACAACAAACCAAATTGCTACTGCGGCAAGTGCCGCAAAAGATCGGGGACTTAAAGACAAATGGCTGATTGGGATGGTCAATTTTTCGGGTAATCCGGTATTGGCATCACTACGCAATCGCTCTTTGCGCCAGAAAATTATGGAAGCATCTCTGGTTAAATCAAATCGAAATAATGCTCACGACAATAAAGAAGTTCTTCTTAAGATGGCGAAGCTCCGCGCTAAGCGAGCGAAGTTATTCGGAGTCAAAACCCACGCGGAACATATTATTCAAGAACAGACTGCTGCTCATCCTGACAATGTTCATAAGATGTTACGCGAAATCACCCCTGCGGCGGTAAGAAATGCACGTGCCGAAGGTAAAGATTTACAAGAAGCTATCAGAGCCGAAGGACATGATTTTAACTTAGAAAGTTGGGATTGGGACTTATATTCAGAACAAGTCCGACTTGCTAAATACAAAGTAGATACCGCGGCGATGCGACCATATTTTGCCTTAGAACGGGTTCTCCATGACGGTGTATTTTTCGCCGCAAATAAATTGTTTGGAATTACCTTTAAAGAACGTCCAGATTTAGTAACGTATCACCCAGAAGCGCGCGCATTTGAAGTTGCTAATGAAGATGGCACGCCCATTGGTTTATTTATCGGCGACTTTTTTACGCGCGATTCAAAGCGTGGTGGGGCATGGATGAATAACCTCGTTAAACAAAACTTCCTCCTTTCCCAAATGCCAGTTGTCGTCAATAACTTAAATATCCCCAAACCACCTGAAGGAGAACCTGCACTACTTACACTTAGTGAAACAACGACTTTGTTCCATGAATTTGGTCATGCAATTCACGGTCTGTTATCACACGTTAAGTACCCTCGAGTTTCTGGAACGAGTGTGCAACGAGATTTTGTTGAATTTCCTTCTCAAGTAAATGAAATGTGGATTTTATGGCCGGAAGTTGTCCAAAACTACGCTCGTCATTACCAGACAGGGGAGAAGTTGCCCCAAGAATGGATTGATAATTTACAGTTGGCCGAAACATTCAATGAAGGTTTTGCTACAACAAGTTATTTAGCCGCCGCAATTCTAGATCTTGCGTGGCACTCGCTCACATCTGAAGATGATGTCAGCGATGTCGCTGCATTCGAGGCGCAAGCTATTAGTGAATATGGACTTGATTACTCCCCCGTCCATACTCGGTATCGCTCTACCTATTTTTCGCATATTTTTGCTGGTGGATATTCAGCCGGATATTACGGATATATATGGAGTGAAGTCTTAGATGCCGATGCCGTTGATTGGTTTAAAGAAAATGGTGGCTTATCCCGCAAAAACGGCGATCACTTCCGACGTGAATTACTTAGTCGTGGCGGCTCTATTGATTCAATGCAAATGTTCCGTAATTTTCGCGGCCGCGATGCAACAATCCAGCCACTGCTAAAACGTCGAGGGTTACTCGCCTCCCCTTAAGAACTTAACATCAGCCTCCGATGTACGACATTTCGATTTTCTTCTTCCCTGTCGCACCAAGCGCACTAGTCGCGGCGGAGCGCAGGTCGGAGTAGCGGTCGGTGCGTTCCCGCCAGATCTGGGCCATGACGGTGGAGAGCGCTTCGTCGGAGCATCCGCCGCGCATGAGCGCCCTCAGGTCGTGGCCACCCGTGGCGAACAGGCAGGTGTAGAGCTTTCCATCCGTGGAAATCCGCGCCCGGGTGCACGAACTGCAGAACGACTGGGTAACGCTGGAGATGACCCCAATCTCACCACTGCCGTCACGGTAACGCCACCGCACAGAAGTCTCGCCATTGTAGTTCGGCGCGACCTCCTCCAGCGGCAGTTCGGCATTGATGCATCTGATGACCTCCGCCGACGGCACCACCTCATCCATCTTCCAGCCGTTCGTAGTGCCGACATCCATGAACTCGATGTAGCGGAGAATGTATGGCGAACCTTTGAAATACCTCGCCATCGAGACGATGTCCTGATCATTTTGGCCACGCTTGACCACCATGTTGATCTTGATCGGGCCCAGGCCGACCTCATGGGCCACCTCAATGCCGTGCAAGACTTTCGCCACCGGGAAGTCCACATCGTTCATCGCCTTGAAGGTCGCGTCGTCCAACGAGTCCAACGAAACGGTCACCCGCTTGAGTCCGGCCTCTTTG
>JBCKHJ010000024.1:0-12001 GCA_038905915.1 Candidatus Planktophila sp.
GGCAATTTGATGTGCGCCCACCCCAACGCACCCTCAGGTCTGAACGTAACTAATGGGGTGCTGTCTATTGTCTGCGGCGGCTAACAAAATAAATAAAAGTGAACACCGTGATACACACTCATAATTTGGTCGCCGTCGGTTCGAGCCCGACTCGCCCCACTCAACTCTTCTACCTTTGCCCAGAGCCACTGTAATAACAGAAATTTTTGGGCAGAGAATATGTAATTAAAGCGAGCGCGAATTTAATAACCTGGGGTTGGCTTGTCCGTTCCTTGTCCGTTCAACAAACTAAAAGCGATGACAACAGCCGTTACCACCACTTAGTCATTGAGCGTGGCTCACGCTCAGGAAGTAAACCTATGTAAAGGGGAAACACCGCCCAGTGATTTCTCTTAATTAGCGCCTCTTTCCTAGGTTGCTACTGCCCGACTTTTCTGCCTGACTGCCCGATATTTATGCCCGTAAAGTAAGGCTATTTTGAGTTAGGTTTTGACAACTAGTGTTGCAATTAAAAGTAAAAACTACGCGGAAATCTCTCCCAGCAAACGGAAAAAGAAGAAGAGTCGCCCTATAAGCCGGATCCTGTCCGCTTGCCACTTGCGCAGCAGCGAGTGCAGATCTCACCTCTTTGCTAGTCAATGGCAGAGGCAGAGGACTTAAAATCCTTTAAGTCTGGGTTCGACCCCCACCGGGGGCACCAAAGAAGGTGCTGGGTTAAAAGATGGGCGGGAAGATTTTTGGCCCTAGGATTGTTAATACTAAAAGCGACCAGATGCTAGCTGGTGGCAATTGAAAACTAAGGAGATAAGAAAGCTATGCGCAGTTCAAATCCTGTATTAGGCCGAGCCTTTAATCAACCTGGTTACGCCGCATTTGATCCAAAGAGAACGATTTCAAGTGAGGCAGCCTCTCTCGAGAATCTCTATAACGCACCTGCTGCATCATCGCTTCGCACTGGTCGCATGACAATTGATGATGTCATTACACGCACTGGAATTTTATTTACAGCCCTTGTCATAACAGGTGCTGCCGCTTGGTATCTAAATCTGGGCGTCGGTGCGCTAATGATTGGCGTTCTAGGTGGTTTTGTTCTTGCCATGGTTAATATTTTTAGTAAGACCGTTCGCCCTGCTTTAGTTATTGCTTATGCAGTTTTCCAAGGTTTAGCACTTGGAACAATTAGCCTTATGTACGACACAATTTATCCAGGAATTGTTAGTCAAGCGGTTATCGGAACACTCTGTGCTTTTGCTGGAATGCTCTTTGCTTATCGCAGCGGTCGAATACGCGTAACCCCAAAGTTCACTCGTGTTTTAATCGGCGCACTCATTGGTTATCTAATTTTGGCTCTTGTCAGCATCGCTGGATCATTTTTCGGTCTTGGTGGAGGTCTTGGACTCTACAACATCAAGGGTTTGGGCTTATTACTTGCCGTTGGCGGAGTAGCACTTGCTAGCCTCTTTCTTGTTTTAGATTTTGATCAGATTCAAAAGGGAATTGCAAGCGGTGCTCCAGAACAAGAATCTTGGCGTGCAGCCTTTGGTTTAATGGTCACACTTGTCTGGCTATACCTTGAAATCCTTCGCTTGATTTCAATCTTGCGCAGGTGATTAAATAAAAGAAGTTAGTGCGGCTCTTCACTGATAATCGGTGCGGAGCCGCTCTCTTTGTCTTCATCAATTTTTCGCGTTTCAGGTAAATCAAATACTAAAAAGAGTGCAATAAGAAAGATAGCTCCGGTAGCAACAAGAGCCATTCTGTAGCTTGCGATATCTGAAATAAACCCAAGCAAAATTGGCCCGACCATCATGCCGGCATCACCTGCCATTTGAAAAATGGCTACAACACGGCCACTGCGACCTTTGATTACATCACCGACAAGGGCAGCAGCGGTGCCACCGAACGCTCCACCTAAACCCAAGAAAAGCATTGCAATTAAATACATCCAAATATTTATTGAGAAAATTAATATTAGTAAGCCAATTGTAATTAAAGATACTCCGAGCATAAGGGCTGGTCTGCGGCCGGTTTTATCTGAAAATCGACCAGCGCGAATGAGAATCAAACCTTGGGCAAGAGCAGCAATAGTAAAACCAATTCCGACTAGCGTTGTTGTTCCATGTAGATCTTGGATTACATAGAGCGGCAAAATGGAGGATCTAACACCAAAGAGAACCCAAGTAAGTAGAAATGTCATCAGAAGAATGTAGCGAAATGCTTTAATCTGTAAGGCTTCACGAATTGTTGTCGCAGGGGTTGCATCGAGAACATGTTCAATTTTACCTAACCTGTTTTCGTGTAGAAAGAAGAATGCAATGATTCCGGCAATTGAAAGTGTTGCCGCATAAATAAAGAAGGGAGCACGCGGAGATATTGCAATAAGTATTCCGCCAAATGCTGGTCCAGCAATACTTCCGATTAGAAAACCACCGTTATAAACTGATTGTGCGCGGCCTCTTTTATCATCACTTGTCACCCGCAAAATAAGTGTGCCAGCGGAAACTGAAAACATTGATGAGCCAAGGCCACCTGCGGCGCGCAGGAATAGTAATTGCTCATAACTTTGCGCAAGACCTATCAGGAAAACAAAGAGAGCAACCATAAATAGCCCAAAGCCAAGAACTAGGCGCTCGCCAAATCGTTCTACAAATTTTCCTGATACCAAACCAGAGGCCAATCGAGTAATTGCAAACATTGAAATAATAAGACCAATGGCTGTATTGCTTACACCAAAAGTCTTAGCGAAAATTGGAATAGCAGGGATGATTAATCCAAAGCCCAACGCTACAAAAAAGGCAACGGTAGTTAGAACCGGAACTTCCTTTGGTAGATCGGTGAAAGGTGAATTAAATTTTTTTAAGATTATCCGACTACCTCACCGGCGGCCTCTGCACGAGCAGCAGCATAATCTGCCCCACTTTGAAGTGGTTTCTCACGTAAGAAGAGCGCAAAAAGGAAACCTAGAACCATCACTGGTACTGCCGAAATAAAGACGACTTGGAATGCGCTAGCAAAACTGGTTAATACCGTCTCTTGTATAACTGGCGGAAGTTTTGCAAGACCAGCAGTGTTATTAGTTAACGCGCTAATTACTTTCATATCAACACCTGCAGCTGCACTTGGATTCTTTACTGCCAGATCGGCAAAGCCACTGGTGAGATTATGAGCGATTCGATTGGTAAGAATTGTCCCAAAGATTGCAGTTCCAATGGCACCACCAAGGGTACGGAAGAAAATGTTTAGACTTGTTGCAACCCCTAGCTCTTTAAAGTCCACCGCGTTTTGAAGCGCGATAACTAAAGTCTGCATTGACATACCAAGTCCAGCACCAACAATTATCGCAAATATTGAAAGTTTCCAGTACGCCGTATTAACTCCCATAGTGCTCATTAGCAAAAGCCCCAAAGTCATCAACGCGGTACCAAGAATAGGAAACTTCTTGTATTTGCCCGTTTTAGTAATGAGTTTTCCGCTAGTAATCGTCATGGCAATAATTCCAAACATGAGCGGGATTAATTTTAAACCGGCAGAGGTAGCGCTATTTTGTTGAATTATTTGTAGGTAAAGCGGCAACATAATGATTGCGCCAAACATTCCTGCACCGACGAAGAAAGATATAATAGAGGTAAGTGAGAAGGTATGGTTTTTAAAGAGCGCCAGCGGCAAGATTGGCTCCTTAGTTTTTCCTTCCCAGCATAGAAAGAGCAGAGTAAGAAGGGCTCCACCGCCGAAGTAAGCAAGCGTAATCGGTGCGCTCCAGCCATTTTCAGGTCCTGATATCGAAGTTCCAAGGAGCGTTGAAACGACTGCGCCAACTAAAAGTATTGCGCCAAGATAATCGATTGAGTGTTCGCGTTTTACTTTAGGAATATGCAAAACAATCGATGTAACAACTAGAGCCAGAATTGCGAAAGGAATGTTGATGTAAAAAATCCAGCGCCAGCCAGTAATTCCAAAAATTTGTCCACGATCAGAGAGAAAACCACCAAGGAGTGGACCTGCAACTGATGAGAGACCCCAGACTGCGCCAAAGTATCCTTGATATTTTCCGCGCTCGCGCGGAGAAACTATGTCGCCAATGATTACGAAAGAAAGACTCATCAGACCGCCGGCACCTAAGCCTTGGATTGCACGGAATGCAATTAGTTGATTCATATCACCAGCGGCACCAGATAGAATTGAGCCAATTAAGAATGTAATGATGGCGAATTGATAGACCAAGCGCCGTCCGTAGAGATCAGAAATTTTTCCATACAAAGGTGTAGATGCTGTTGCGGTAAGCAAATATGCAGTTACAACCCAACTGTAATGATCGAGCCCATTAAAATCTTCAACAATGCTTTTTAGAGCAGTAGAAACAATTGTCTGGTCAAGTGCGGCTAATAACATTCCGGTCATTAACCCGCTCATAATCAACATGATTTCGCGGTGGGTAAATTGGCCAGAGGGAGCTTTGGTTGTCGAATTCGTTTTTCTAGACACAATCACCTTTCTCAAGTAATTAACTGTAAAACTCGGCAGCCTTAATAACTACGGTAATTTCCATTCCATTTGGCGCGCTATAAGAGACGGTATCGCCGATTTTTGAACCTATTACCGATGCACCAAGAGGCGACCTCTCGCTATAGACATCTAAATCACCCGAAGCAATTTCGCGAGAACCAATAAGAAATTTCATTTCGTCACCAGCAATTTCTGCGGTAATAATCATCCCGGCACCAACAACGCCGTCGGCGATGGCTGGCGGAGTTCCAATATGTGCGCTTTCTAACATCCGTTTTAGTTGGCGAATTCGCGCTTCGGTCTTGCCTTGCTCATCGCGTGCCGCGTGATAACCACTATTTTCTTTTAAATCACCTTCAGCGCGCGCGGCTTCTATTTTGGCAATAACTTCCAGGCGGTACACATTTTCGAGATGGGAAAGTTCAGCCGCTAAGCGATCGGCTGCTTCTTGCGTTAACCACGTTTGCGAACTCATAAGGTGTAACGGTAGCGCATTGACTACACGAGGCGACAGCGCAGTACATCGGCATTTACGGCCGTATTACGCGTTGGGATAATGATAGTTCGGTCAATAGTGGCGAGGCCAGATTCAATTAGGTCATCAATTTGGCCAACAACGCTCTTATCAATATCTCGTGCGATGAGTGTGCATATAACTTCTCTTGTGGCATCGCGACGATGTAGCGAGTATCTAATAGAAATTTCTCGATCACTATTGGATGAAAACGAAATAAGAGTTGAGCTAAGCTCTGGCCGAGAATGATGCAGACTCGCCCATAACAGCCACGTTATTCCAAAGAGTGCAAAAACTGCGGCGCCAACGACCCAGCCACGCCTAGAGCGCACGCCATATCTATCGTCGTTGGAGAACTCGGATTGTGATTGCATGGGATGATTATTGCATGCAAAGAGAATTTGATATGAGCACAGCAGGCTCACTGACGCTGGCGATTTTATTTATTGCAGTTATTTTTTTGCTTCGCAGTTTCTATAAGCGATATACAAAGTTAGATCGCACTGATGACTCAAGTAAAGAGTAGTTCCCTCCTCAATAAATTGTTGCAGGGCCTTTCAGTTCTGCTTATCGCAACGCTCTTTTTTGGTTTAGGTATCTGGCAGTTAGACCGAGCTAAATTACTTAAAGCCATGATTAAGGAATCCAAGATCGTTGATACATCCGTTGTTGAACTCGAATCAATAACCGCGCCGCGAATTTCACTAGACCCAATGCTGATAAATCGTTTTGTTAAAGCTTCTGGCCACTACATTGCTAATTTTCGTGCGCCGAATCAGATCGATGGCAGCGGTAGCGAAAGTGATTGGGAAGTTGCCCTGTTGCAAGTAAACTCGAGCGCCGCAATTTTAGTTGTTCGCGGATTATGGTCCGAGCGATTAGCCAATCCAGATATTGCCCAATACATGACGATTGATATCACTGGACAATTGCTGGGTCGCCAAGTATCAGATCATGCAGATAATGCACCAGGAGTTATTTCGCGCCTTGATAGCGCAGTAATTGTTGGGCAGAGTAATTTAGATTTATTTGATGGATTCATAATCGCTAAATCTGAATCAACTCAAGGTGAGCAATTAATCAGAACTCGCTTAATCGCGCAGAAATTGCAATCTCGAGTTCCGGGTTTCTACTGGCAGCACCTTTCATATGTTGTGATTTGGTGGTTAATGGCCGCCATCGTCTTATATCTGCCTTTTTACCGCAGAAAAGTAGCAGAGGTTTAGAGTTAGACTCGAGCAAGGATTTAATTGAGCGGGGGATTCGGATATGTCTGGTGTTGTAATGCGTTTTCGAATAATGGCAATTGTTTCGGGCGCCATGTCTTTATTGCTCTGGTTTGTTTATATGCCAGGTAAATACTTAATAGATGATCCAGATTTTCATAGCAGAATTACTTGGATTCCGATGGTCCACGGGTATTTGTATCCGCTCTATATTTTAAGCGCGTTGGTATTTTCAGTCAAAGCACGCTGGCCGCTGATGCAGATGCTGGGTTTAATTCTGGCTGGAACTCTTCCCGTTGCTTCACTGATTGCAGAGCGCCGAGTTGTTAAAAGGTATTCGTAACTCCATAAAGTCGCTGCTCTATCCGCTCTATGAGTGGCGCATTGTTAGGGATTTAGATTTTTCAAAAACTCCGCACCATGTTGGCGTAATTCTTGACGGAAATCGTCGTTGGGCAAAAGCAAATCGTGATGAGGCCGACCCAACCGATGTTGGAATTAAAAATTCTACCAAAGGCCACAAGGCAGGTGCTAATAAAATTATCGAATTTCTTGGCTGGTGTGAAGAAGCCCATGTCAAAGTCGTAACTTTATGGCTGCTCTCTACCGATAATTTAAAGCGAAGCGATGAGGAATTAGCCGAACTCTTAAAAATAATTGGTGCAACGGTCGATGATTTAGCCGCCACGCTTCGCTGGAATATCAAAGCAGTGGGTGCGCTAGATTTATTGCCGCAGTGGTTAGCTCAAAAATTAACTGGACTTACTCCATGTCGAAGCGATGGACTTGAAGTTAATGTGGCAATTAGTTATGGGGGGCGACGCGAAATTGTTGATGCTGTAAAAAGTTATATGGAGCAAGAAGCGAATTTGGGGCACAGTCTGGCGCAAGCACATGCAAATATCTCTATAGATGAGATTTCTAAGTTCTTATATACCGCCGGCCAGCCAGATCCAGAATTACTAATTCGCACATCCGGGGAACAGCGATTGGGCGGATTCTTATTATGGCAAAGCGCGCTTTCAGAGTTTTATTTTTGTGAAGCGTATTGGCCAGATTTTAGAAGAGTCGATTTCTTGCGAGCACTTCGCGCCTACTCACTTCGGCAAAGACGTTTTGGCAACTAAGAACTTCTCCAAGAATTAACGCTTGGCTCGTGCGTGTCGGCACAAAAGTAAGGGCTTCTAGTTCTACCTTTTTGGTATCCGAAGCGCGCTCCTACTATTACAACTAAAAAGGGCGGACCCTAAGAATGAAAGAGTTGGCCGTTGGCTGCTAAAGTTCAGAGTCCTAAGAAGACCTATGTTCTAGATACCAGTGTTTTGCTGGCAGATCCTAGCGCGCTCTATAAATTTGCCGAACACCAAGTCATTATTCCTATCACTGTCATTAGCGAATTAGAGAGTAAACGCGACCATCCTGAACTTGGATATTTTGCGCGAGCTGCGCTGCGAGCCCTTGATGATTTACGTCTCACACATGGTCGCCTAGACAAACCGCTGATAATTACCGGTCAAGGCGGAACGCTTTCAGTTGAATTAAATCACACCGATTTAAGTACTTTGCCCCACGGATTCTTGCGCGATGGAACAAATGATTCGCGAATTTTGGCAATTGCCAAAAACTTAATGTCGGATGGAAAAGACGTTGTTCTAGTAACTAAGGATTTACCACTTCGCGTTAAAGCATCTTCTGTTGGCGTTGAAGCCCAAGAATATTTAGCAGAATTGGTTAGCAATAGTGGCTGGACTGGCATCGTTGAATTAAGTGTTGGTTCTGGAATTATTGATTCGCTCTATTCATCAGATCGCGCCGACCACGATGCGGCCCATGAATTGCCGATACATACCGGAATTATTTTGCACTCCGAAAAAGGAAGTGCGCTGGCACGAGTCACTGCTGATAAAGGATTGCAATTAGTCCGTGGTGACCGCTCAGTCTTTGGACTGCATGGGCGAAGTGCTGAACAGAGAATTGCCCTCGACCTACTCTTAGATGAAAGTATCGGCATCGTCTCACTTGGCGGCCGGGCAGGAACTGGCAAAAGCGCACTCGCACTTTGTGCTGGTCTTGAAGCGGTGATGGAAAAACGCTTACATAAGAAAGTCATCGTCTTTCGCCCGCTCTATCCAGTCGGTGGACAAGAACTTGGATATTTACCCGGCAGCGAGGGCGAAAAAATGTCGCCTTGGGCCGAAGCTGTCTTTGACACTTTAGGCGCCTTGGTCTCGCAAGCCGTCATCGATGAAATTATCGATCGCGGCTTAATCGAAGTTTTGCCGCTAACTCATATTCGCGGGCGTTCACTCCATGATTCTTTTGTCATTGTTGATGAAGCCCAATCTTTGGAACGCGGCGTTTTACTCACCGTTCTATCTCGAATCGGCCAAGGATCGAGAGTGATTTTGACCCACGATGTTTCCCAGCGCGATAACTTGCGGGTCGGTCGCCATGACGGGGTCGTTGCCGTGGTGGAAGCTTTGAAAGGCCATCCACTCTTTGCCCATGTGACTCTGACACGCTCCGAGCGCTCACCGATTGCCGCGCTGGTCACCGAAATGCTGGAAGGGCCGCTGCCGGGATAACCCTAGAAAAGTCCAAAGCAGGCGCAAAAGAAAAAATCACAGTCATATTTCGGGCAATTCGGACATTACCCTAACTGACCTGCGCTTTTACAGATCCACAATCTGTTCACTTTCGGAGAATTTGCAACTCACGCTCCTTTAGATTTGCCCATGGCGCGCCGACTTGTCACGCTAGTGATCTTCCCTAGTACTTATGACCTTGATTGTGAAAACTTTTAAGGCTACTGGGGTGTGTATAGGTGGGGCGAAGGGAGTAGAGATGAAGAGAGTTAATGGCAAGTTTGTTGGCGCCTGGACACTAATCGTGTCGATGCTCTTCTTGGCCACGGCGCAGCCAAGCGCTTATAGCCTGGAATTTCCACCGACTTCTAACCTTGCTCTGCCAGATCCGGAGCCTCCAACTGGCCCTGATGGCCCCGTTACTTCGGCCGCTGCTCTTTATGACACACACCACGTTTCATCTAAGCGCCTTGGTTCGATCTTCGCTAGCGAAATGGCGCTGGTCTCAAATCTATCTCGCCAAGTTGAAGCTGCTCGCTCTCCTGATGGTGCTCGCAAAGTCGCTCGATTAATTTTACTAGAAGAATATGGCCTTGGTAAATCTCAATATGCCTGCCTCAATAGCCTTTGGACTAAAGAAAGCAACTGGCGTTATAAAGCTCACAATCGTCGTTCCGGTGCCCATGGAATCCCCCAAGCGCTGCCCGCTATAAAGATGGATGTTATTGCAACCGATTGGCGTACTAACCCAGTAACTCAAATTCGTTGGGGACTTCGCTATATCAACATCCGCTATGAGACGCCTTGTAAAGCTTGGACTAAATTTAAAAAACGCAACACCTACTAATTTTCTGGTCGCGACCCGATCGAAAGCGGCTTAAAAGTTTCGGCGAAGAAATCAGTTCCTTTATCATCAACAACAATGAATGCAGGAAAATTAACAACTTCGATTTTCCAAATTGCTTCCATTCCTAATTCTTCGAAATCCAATACTTCTACTTTCTTGATGCAATCTTGGGCAAGGCGCGCAGCTGGACCACCAATGGAACCTAAATAAAAACCACCATGGTTTTTACAAGCATCGGTTACTGCTTTAGATCTGTTGCCCTTAGCAAGCATGATCATCGAGCCGCCGTTAGACTGAAAATATTCAACGTAGGAATCCATGCGTCCAGCGGTAGTTGGACCAAAAGAACCTGATGCATAACCTGCAGGAGTTTTAGCGGGACCTGCGTAATAGACGGCATACTTCTTTAAATATTCTGGCATTGATCCGCCCGCGTCAAGGGCTTCTTTTATTTTGGCATGCGCTAAATCGCGCGCAACAACTAGCGTCCCAGTCAGCGATAACCTGGTTTTAACTGGGTATTTAGTGAGTTCGGCTTGGATGCTGGCCATCGGTTGATTTAAATCAATCTCAACAACGTTATCGTCTAAATGTTCATCGGTTGTTTCGGGTAAGAAGCGTGCAGGATCGCGTTCTAATTCCTCAAGGAATACGCCCTCTTTAGTGATTTTGGCTTTTGCTTGGCGATCTGCCGAACAAGAAACTGCAATAGCAATAGGCAGAGATGCACCATGGCGCGGCAAGCGAACAACGCGAACATCGTGACAGAAATATTTGCCGCCAAATTGTGCGCCGATTCCAAGTTTTCGAGTTAATTCAAGGACTTGTGCCTCTAGTTCGATATCACGAAAGGCGCGCCCAGTTGCAGCATTACCTGTTGTTGGCAGTGAATCTAGGTATTTAGTGCTGGCAAGTTTTGCAGTCTTAACCGTTTGTTCGGCGCTGGTGCCGCCTATGACAATCGCTAAATGATATGGCGGGCAGGCAGCAGTTCCGATTGAGCGCAGTTTTTCGTCAAGCCAGACCATAAAAGATTTCGGATTTAAGACCGCCTTTGTCTCTTGATATAAGAAAGACTTGTTAGCACTTCCACCGCCTTTAGCGATGAAGAGAAAATTATATTCATCGGCATGGTCAGTGTCGGCATAGATTTCAATTTGGGCGGGCAAGTTATTGCCGGTGTTCTTTTCTTCCCAAGTTGTAATAGGGGCTAATTGGGAATAACGCAGATTTAAATTTGTGTAAGCATCATAAATTCCTTGTGAAATTGCAATCTCATCTTTTCCTGTGGTTAGAACGCGTTGACCTTTCTTTCCCATGACAATTGCGGTGCCTGTGTCTTGGCACATCGGCAAAATTCCGCCAGCAGCGATATTGGCATTTTTTAATAAATCAATGGCTACAAAGCGATCGTTAGGAGAACTTTCAGGATCCTTAATAATATTAGCTAATTGTTGTAAATGGTCTGGGCGCAAATAATGTGAAATGTCGTGTATTGCTTCGGCGGCTAATTTTTTAATGGCAATCGGTGCAATTTCTAAAAACTCACGATCGCCAAGTTTTATGGTAGCAATACCTTCTTTAGTAACAAGGCGATATTTTGTTTCATCTTTACCAAGCGGCAAGATGTCTTCATAAGAAAATGTTGGTGCCATAACTATTGCCCAACTGGCTTTACTGCAGCTAACTTCTTACGTGCGCCATCTAGCCATTCTTGGCAAATCTTTGCTAACTCTTCACCGCGTTCCCATAATTTAAGAGATTCCTCAAGAGTCGCAGTTCCGGTCTCAAGGGTGTCAACAACTTCTGCTAACTCATCACGAGCCGCTTCGTAGCTCAATTCCTTATCGGTGGCCATGTGCTAAATCTACCCCTTAACTTTGCCTGATGCTGTGGCCTCAGTCTCACCAAGGGCTAGACGCAAATATAATAAATCTCCGCTTTTTAAAGTTTTTGGATCACGCACGATTTCGCCATTAATTAATTGCACAACCGAATATCCGCGATCTAGCGTTGCTTGGGGCGATAGCGAACGAATGCGCGCAGTAATTTGTTTTAACTCTTCTTTTGCGATTTTGAGTCGGTTGCCAAATTCACGTTTAGATCTTTCGCGTAAGTTGGCAATTATTTCCACGCGAGTAGTAATTAATAGCATCGGTTCTTTTAATACTGGGCGCGCCCTAACGGCTGCGATTCGTGTGGTTTCTAAATCAATCGCATTTATTACGCTCCTGCGGCCCCGATCGCGTAATTGATTAATGAAAGCAATCTCTTCTGCAATGTCAGGAACAACGTGTTTTGCTGCATCCGTTGGTGTTGATGCACG
>JBCKHJ010000025.1:0-10900 GCA_038905915.1 Candidatus Planktophila sp.
AAAAGCAAGAAGATTTATCGTTAAATGATTGCATGCTGCGGGGACGCGTCGCAGCGATGGCGATCGAAAAAGAACTACCTAGCGGAGATAAGGTAGTTGAGTTTCGTTTAATTATCACTCGCGTTAAAGGTCAGGGGGTAGATACCCTCGATATTGCAGCCTGGTCGGCCAAGGCTAGACGCAGCGCGCTAACTCTTAAACCCGATCAATGGGTTGAAATAAGTGGCGCCATCCATCGTCGCTTCTGGCAAGGGGCGAGTGGTCTGGCAAGTCGGTGGCAAGTCGAGGCAATCGAGATCTCGCGTATTTAGGTAGAGTTAGCAAGTATTGGCCCACAGAAAGCTAGGTACCTACGATGGTGAATGATTTTTTTAGCACACTTCGAACTTACCTAAATAAAGTCAGGGATGGCGAAAAATCTCCAGCTGAAGTCGCCGCCGCTTTAAATTCGTGGGCGCGCGAGAGCGGTGAAGCGCTAAAAAATAAGATTAACCAGCCCCCACTTGTCCTCGTGATTGGGGTATCTTCTCAAATCCTCAACCCACGTTAGTGAATAGTCGCGCAAAGCTTGGATAAGTTCATTACCCGCTACTTCGAAATCGGAGCCCTCGCTGGAAACAGGGAAGCCTGAAATCCACATACTGACTGTCCCATCTTCCGAGAAGCGCACTTGTGGGCTAAGCGGACAGAGCGCCCGAAGTGCCTGCAAAAAGTCTTGTTGATTGACAACCGCCACTGGCTCATCCTCTTTACGCTGAACAACCGCGGAAATGTGAGCGGAGGCAGAATCGTAAATTAATTTAAAGTTATCTCGTGCATCGGTGATATTGGCGTATTTCAGGATTTGGCTCATCTCAGTACTGTACGTCATGTACGTCATGTACGCAAGGAGCTCAGTTGAATTCGGAGCTCTCCCCGCCTGAGGAAAACGGATTCAAGTATCTATAGTTGATCCAACAAGTCGGTGTTGCGATGACCACTAGAACCTAAGGCAAGAACAGCTCAAACGGCCTCTGGCCTCTTCGGACTTTTTGAGACGGTGAGTAGAACTGGGCGGACGGGAATCTTTCCTCGATCGACTGCATCCCAAAACGCAACCTCATCAATATGGAGTTGCTCGCGCAAAATATGTTGGAATACATCTGGGTCTTTATACTCGCCGCTTCCATGGGAAATGCGAGTAAACAACCTCTCCCCCGTTGGTGTTGTAAAGATGTAGCGCCTATGGTCCCCGCCTCTTTTGTGCGAAAGCTTGTCTTTGTTCTCCCAGCCTTCAACCTCTACAAACTTTCTTAACTCCTTATATGTGGGAAGTCGCACTACTCTTCGCCAAAAAGATGTTCAAAGAGCGCCTGATCAGTACTAAGTAAAACAAGATTAACCAGCCCCCACTTGTCCTCGTGATTGGGGTATCTTCTCAAATCCTCAACCCACGTTAGTGAATAGTCGCGCAAAGCTTGGATAAGTTCATTACCCGCTACTTCGAAATCGGAGCCCTCGCTGGAAACAGGGAAGCCTGAAATCCACATACTGACTGTCCCATCTTCCGAGAAGCGCACTTGTGGGCTAAGCGGACAGAGCGCCCGAAGTGCCTGCAAAAAGTCTTGTTGATTGACAACCGCCACTGGCTCATCCTCTTTACGCTGAACAACCGCGGAAATGTGAGCGGAGGCAGAATCGTAAATTAATTTAAAGTTATCTCGTGCATCGGTGATATTGGCGTATTTCAGGATTTGGCTCATCTCAGTACTGTACGTCATGTACGTCATGTACGCAAGGAGCTCAGTTGAATTCGGAGCTCTCCCCGCCTGAGGAAAACGGATTCAAGTATCTATAGTTGATCCAACAAGTCGGTGTTGCGATGACCACTAGAACCTAAGGCAAGAACAGCTCAAACGGCCTCTGGCCTCTTCGGACTTTTTGAGACGGTCAGGGCGTGATGATGACCTTACCTTGGGCGTGGCCTAGTTCGAGATAACCGAACGCTGCAGCAGTATCGTTTAATGAGTAGCACCTGTCGACGACTGGAACGACCTTTCCGGATTCGAGAAGTTCGCGCATTACTACTAAGTCCGCGTTGGACAATTTGGCCACGAATGGGATGGCCTTTCGGTTTGTGAACGGGGCTCGTAGCAGCGCTCCGATCATGTGTCGTATCGGTCCTCCGACAATGACCAACATTCCGCTCGGGCTCAACACGCGTTTGCACGCGATGAGCGAATGGTTTCCGATGTTGTCCAGCACTATGTCGTAGCGCTGCGGCTCCTTGGTGAAGTTTTCCTTGGTGTAGTCGATGACGTGGTCGGCGCCGATCGAGTGGACCATGTCGGCATTGCGTGTGCTGCCCGAGTTCAATCGGTCGTCGCAACACCTCGAGATAAAGGTGGTTAGCGATGGGTATTGGAAAGCGTCAGCAAGAGGTCCGTGCGATGCGTGGTCAGATGAGATCTCCGGGTTCGCCGGTGGCAGGACGCGATGTTCGAGTGAGATTCTGGAAGGCAATCGCCCGAGGTCTGACCTCTGAGGTCGCCGCGGTCGAAGTTGGTGTTGGATGTGCGGTGGGGACCCGATGGTTCCGACAGGCTGGGGGCATGACACCAATATCACTTGCTCCAATATCAGAACGCTATTTGTCATTTCGTGAACGTGAAGAGATCGCGATCTTGCACGCCCAAGATGTGGGCATCCGCGAGATCGCTCGCCGGCTGGGTCGCGTCCCGTCGACGATTTCGCGAGAGTTGCGTCGCAACTCCTCCACTCGGACATATTGGTTGGAGTATCGAGCGCCAATAGCGCAGTGGCACCGTGATCGCAGAGCTACTCGCCCCAAGGTTGTCAAGCTCGTGACCAATGAGGATCTTCGAAACTATGTCCAAGATCGTCTTGCCGGCGCGGTCACCAGGCCAAGCGGGGAAAGCGTGCCTGGTCCAACCACGCGTTTCATCGGTCGTCGTCATGGTCGTCGCCAAGATAGGCGTTGGGCCAAATCGTGGAGTCCGGAGCAGATATCCCAGCGCCTGCATCTGGACTTCCCCCATAATGAGACTATGCGAATATCTCACGAGGCCATCTATCAGTCGCTCTATATCCAGGGTCGAGGAGCTCTCAAGCGTGAACTCATTGCGTGCTTGCGAACCGGGCGCGCGCTGCGCGTGCCGCGAGAGCGATCGCGAAAAGGAGCAAGTGGCTTCATCACACCCGAGGTGATGATCTCTGAACGCCCAGCGGAGGCAAATGACCGAGCGGTGCCGGGTCACTGGGAGGGAGACCTCATCATTGGTCTGGATAGTTCGGCGATTGGCACGCTGGTGGAACGCACCACCAGGTTCACTATGTTATTGCATCTGCCTCCCATGGATGGACACGGCGGAGCACGAGAGAAAAATGGTCCACCCCTGGCAGGTCACGGCGCCGAGGCAGTGCGCGATGCTATTGCCGAAGCGATTACAACGCTGCCGAGACAATTGTCTCGCTCACTGACTTGGGATCAGGGAGCGGAGATGGCCCAGCACGCCAAGCTTCGTATCGACTCAGGCCTTGCTATCTACTTCTGTGATCCACGCAGTCCGTGGCAGAGAGGCACCAATGAAAATACCAATGGACTCCTGCGTCAATACTTTCCCAAGGGCACCGATATCAGCCGATATAGCGCCGAAGATATCGAAGCGGTAGCTCATACACTCAATGCTAGACCGAGAAAGACGCTCGGATGGCGAACACCTGCAGAAGCGCTCAATGAGCATATACTCTTACTCCAACAAACTGGTGTTGCGACGACCGATTGAACTCGGGCAATATCTGGGCTCCACTTCAGAATCAGAGCTGACACAGAAAGATGCTATCCGCTCAGATTGATGCACATCGGTTGATGCTCGAGACCAACATACATCTCGATTGGCCCCACTCTCCGCCATCCGAGATGTTCGAAGAAATTGACGTTACTTGTCTGGACATGAGCGTGCATGATCTCTCCGCCCCTACTGCCGCCCGTCGCAACCGCAAGTCCCACCAAATCGGCGCCAAGGCGAAAGATTCGAAACTTCGGCAGCACCGCGAGTCGGTCGCCTTGCCAAGTACGACCTTCAACGTCAAGTGGATATAGGCGCACAGCGCCAGCGATTTGGCCGTTTACATAGCCGACAAGATGGATTGTTCCTAGGTCATCGTCGATTGCATCTCGATCGCTGGAGGGAAAAATTCCTTGTTCTACAACAAAGACTTGATGGCGAACCTGAAAGTGTCCGGCAAATTCGATTTTGGTACTCGCAGTGAGCATTTTGATGCTGGGTTCACCGCGTCTGGCTCTGCCATTCACGCGAGGTCGAGCGAATGGCGCCTTATCTGAAGCGGCACTACATTCTTGCTCTCTTGACTCCCATTATTCTGAGGCAACATTTCCAATGACTTGAGTGGAGAACATGCTTGGCAGCGAGCGCAGCCTGCCTTTGCGGTGCTGGCGTTCATGCCGCGCAGCGTCATATAAGTTTGGACTTTTCGGACGATAGGTTCAACGTATTGGCGCGATGGAGAAGGCCAATTCTCCATCAGTGATCCTGCAACTGTTTTCAATGGGACTAAAAATGGATAGACACCCATATCGATTGCACGTTTGGCGCCCTCAATCGTTAGCTCTGGATCTTCGCCCATTCCCAGAATCACATACGTTGAAACTTGACCGGCACCAAATACCTTGACGGCTCTTTCCCACGTCTTGAAATAATATTCAATTCCCATGAGCGCTTTAGCGGGGGCTACTCGTTTCAAAACCTCTGGATCGAACGTTTCGACGTGAATGCCAACCGAATCGATACCCATGTCGCCAACCTCGTTTATGACATCGAGAATTAGTGGCGGCTCAAATATAATTTCCACTGGCAGACCACTCGCTTCTTTCACTGCCTGTCCGCACTTGGCAACGTAGCGAGCTCCGCGATCAGGTGCGCGCGAACTTCCTGTGGTCAGAGTTGCATCAACAGCGCCATCGAGATCGCGAGCTGCGACAGAGACTTCAGCCAGCATTTGTGGCGTTTTCTTCACAATCGTTCGACCAGCTGCCAGCGAAACACCAATTCCGCAGAACGTGCACTGATCTTTGTTGCCCCAGTATGCGCATGTCTGCACAACGGTGCTCGCCAAAGAATCAAAGTGGAGCAGCGCAATTTTCTCGTAAGAAATTCCATCTTCAGTCATAAGATCGTAGAAACGCGGGCGGCGTTCAGGACGCGCACTTGCAAGCCGCACGGCACCGCGATAAAGGCCGTAACCGTCATCTTCGGCCTTTAAGGCGTAGGGCGACGAATCAGCACCCGTCTTATTTGCAATCGGAACCGTGACAGGCAAACCTTCAATCCAGAGCATGCCCGTATCTGTTGGACCAGCACCACCAGTTCGTCGTTCCATCTCCGTCTCGACGTGAATACCACGCGCCATCAGATCCATGATGAGACCACCGAGATCCCGCGCTGCGGGCGAGCCAATGAGTACCCGTCCGTCCGCCTCTTCCGACTCAAATACCTGCGCATATTCCATTAGTGTGGTCATTGCCGTTCCATTCATGAAGTCGGCGCCAAGTTAGCGCCCGCAAAGTGTGATTACGTGAGAAGAGAATACTCGAAAAAGAATTTTTTACAACAGATAGCGATCATGAGTTCCCAGCAGCGGCTTGCTCAACGATGGCTCGAAGGGCGGCTGCCTCTTCGAGCCATTCACTTCTAGTTGCAACGCTAATCTGCACACTCGCTTGGGTTGCACCGCTGGGAAAGAGTTCAAGACGGAACAGGGGAACTCCGCTGGTCTGGTCTGGAGTGATGACTCTAACCAGCCTGGTCTCCGTAGCAAGATGAAGATCGACCCAGCGCTGATCCATTGCGAAGCCAAGGGTGCTCGCCTTCGGCTCTTCAACCAACGCCCAGGCTTGCCTATTCCTCTTGGCTCGTTCAATACTTGACTCAACGGAATGCTCAGCCTCATTCGCGAGGATGAGACGCAATTGCTGAGCCATTGCGGCATCGACAATCGTCTCCTGGTCTAGGTCGGCGATTGGAATTCCCTGCACTCCCGCTATGGCGCGCACTCGCTCCATTGCCGCCGGTCGCATCGCTTCCAGGGCTGCGATGTTAGGCGAGCCGGTGAAGAACTGTGCAAGCAGGCCAATGAGTTCGACTGAGCGCTGATAGCGGTCAGCGTCGACCATGACCATGGGATAAATTCGCTTCTCGGCCTCCTCAAGACGGCTTATCAGCGCCCGCGTTGGATCCCCCGAGGCGGTTGGGCTCTGTTGATCCACTGGTCTCCTATTGTTGGCCGAGGAGTTAAGATCTCCACTATACTACGGAGTTTCTTTCATATACTGTACGAGGACTACGCGTATTCAAAAGGGAAGGCAATCATAGGTGGATTTCGTTAGAGATGGCAAACCAAAAGGACCCGAGTCAAACGGCAGGACAGTTGTTCTCGCATTAGGTGGCAATGCAATCACATCCGAAGGACAATCCGGCACTTACGAAGAGATGCTGGCAAACTGCCAAGGCATGGCAAAAGCTATCTGTGCGTTGCATGACGCAGGTTGGCGGATCGTGCTTACTCATGGCAATGGTCCACAGGTCGGAAATCTCTCCATTCAGCATGATGCCGGAGCCCAGAAGGTTCCCATACAGCCACTACACGGACTCGTGGCGATGACGCAGGGAATGATTGGCCACTTGATAGAAACTGCCCTGCGAAATGAAGGTGAAAACCGCTTTACCTCAGTGGTCTTTATTGGAACGCATGTGCTGGTGGATCCCGCAGATGTCGCCTTTGCCAAACCTACTAAGCCGATCGGCATTTTCTATACAAAAACAGAGGCCGCGGCGCTCATCAGGGAGTCGGGTTGGCTTATGGTAGAAGACTCTGGTCGCGGATATCGTCGTGTCGTGCCCTCTCCTAAACCGAAATTGATTTTAGAAAGCGGCGCCGTATCCACTCTTATTGCTGCTGGCTATCTAGTCATTGCAGCAGGCGGCGGCGGTATTCCAATGGTCGAAACCAACGGCGCGCTCGCAGGGGTGGAGGCGGTTATTGACAAGGACCATGCTGCTGCGCTCCTAGCGGCATCGGTTGGCGCTGATGCGCTTGTTCTTGTGACTGGCGTAGATACCGTAGCGCTCGACTTTGGTAAGCCAACCCAACGAGAACTACACGAAGTCTCAGCCGACGATCTCAGCCGCTACTCCGCTGAGGGACAATTTCCACCAGGCAGCATGGGGCCAAAAGTTGAAGCGGCCTTAGCCTTTGTAAATGCCTGCGATGGTATGGCAATCATTACCTCCGCTAAACTCATGGCCGCTGCGCTCGAGAGCCAGAGCCAAGTAGGCACTCGAATCATGAGCAATACTTCGCTGATGCGAACCTCAATCGATGGGAGCACCTAGCACTAATGAGTCCTCGGTTTGTACGTCTTTTCCCAGATACCTACCTTGATTCGGTATTGCAGATGTCGGGCACTCGCGTGATGGATCAGCGCGAGGGCATCACTTGGGCGTCGGCAGCTATGGGAACGGCTGCCAATATTGCAACCCTGCTTGAACGAGGCTTTAGCAAAAATGATCTAGCTAGTGTAAAGCCGGGGGATCTCTTCATCGCCGTTGAAGCAGATGACGAGGAAACTGCGGTCTCAGCGGCAACTGCGGCAGAGCACAAGATGTTCTCCGCGCGTGCGAAGAACGCATCTGCAACCGATCTGATACCTAAGTCGTTAGATGAGGCGTTGCGTATTGAGCCAAGATCAAATATTGCGATCGTCTCCGTACCCGGCGAGTACGCAGCGTTGGAGGCGAATAAAGCGCTCGCGCGAGGCATGGATGTTCTTCTCTTCAGCGACGGTGTCTCACGTGAAGATGAAATTGCTCTCAAGGATCATGCTGCCGCTCGCGGACGTTTTGTTATGGGCCCTGGTGCCGGAACAGCGCTGCTCGCCCATACTGGTCTAGCCTTTGCAAATGTCGTAATGGCAGGACCCGTCGGCGTCGTAACTGCAGCCGGAACCGGTGCGCAAGAGGTTATGTCGCTACTAGATCGGTGGGGTGTCGGAGTCTCGCACGTGATAGGACTTGGCGGGCGAGATCTAAATGAAGATATCAACGGGCGGATGGCTGCTCTAGCGATCTCTGCTTTGAAGGATGACCCGCTTACTGAGGTAATACTCTTTGTTTCCAAGCTGCCATCTCCTCGAGTGGCTAGGGAAGTGATGGATCTTGCCGCAGGGGTTCCAATGGTGGTGGCGTTCATGGGAGTCGATACGAAGATGGCAACTCCTTCGGGAGTTGTTATTTCGGACACGCTCGAGGGCGGTGTGGTTCGAACTTTAGAACTGCTCGGCAAAACCCCGCCGGATACGACCGGTCTGAAAGGACCCTCGGTCGAGGCCGTAATTTCGAAGTTAAGACCAGAACAGAGTGCGATACATGGGCTCTATTCAGGCGGAACGCTCTGCTATGAAGCGCTTGTATTACTTGGCCGAACCTTTGATCGTCCCGTTTATTCAAATACGCCGATAGATAAGAACCTCCACACGCCAGCGCCAGCTGGCGCCTCGCTCTTACTTGATCTCGGCGAAGAGGAGTACACCAAGGGTCGACCGCATCCAATGATCGATCCCGAAGCGCGAGTTGAAATCTTAGAGATTTCGGGAGGCGATCCCTCCGTCGCTGTAATTGTGATGGACGTGGTGCTTGGCCATGGTTCGCACCCGGATCCTGCCGGGATTTTGGCCCCGATCTGCGCGAGAATCATGGCCAATGGCGGGCCGCAGATTGTCACCTACGTTCTCGGCACCAGTGGCGACCCGCAAATATATTCATCTCAAGTGGCGAAACTTGTTGAAGCCGGCTGCATCGTGACGGAGACCGCTGCCCGTGCTGCGCTCGTCGCTGGTTCAATTGCTGCTAGAAATCCAGACTTTGTTAGACTCCCCCTGTGACCTTGCCCGAAACCTTCTCTGGTCGAGTTGCCATGCTGACCTATTCGACTAAGCCACGCGGCGGCGTTGTCCACTCCCTCGAACTTGCTGAGGCGCTCACCGATCGCGGCGTAAAGGTTCACCTCTTTGGTCTTGGAAAATCAGGCGAGTCATTCTTTCGGCCGACCAAAGTTCCTTTCACGTTATTCCCATCTATCGACGATGCATCGACTCTGGATGAGAAAGTGTTCGCTTCCGTAGATTCAATGGCAGCCGGTCTGCGCAACTGGAGTAGCGAGTTCGACATATTGCACTCGCAGGATTGCATCTCTGCGCGCGCAGCTACGCGAATTAGAGATAATCTGGCACACATCCCAGTGGTACGAACAGTGCATCATATTGACGACTTCACCACTTCGGCTCTGATTCATTGCCAACGGCAAGCCATTATTGAGCCAGACCACATTCTCGTTGTCAGCCACGCATGGCAAGAAACGATTCGAGACGAGTTTCAAATTGATGCTGACATCGTCCCCAACGGGGTAAGGCCGGAACGCTTTCCTCCAATTAGCGCAGAAATTCGATCCTCGCTGCGCGGTTCTCTTTCTGCCGGCGATCGATCCGTACTCCTAGCGGTCGGCGGAGTGGAACCGCGCAAAGGAAGCCGCGATTTATTCCAGGCGCTAGGCATACTCAAATCACGTTTTCACAATGTTCTGCTTGTGATCATTGGCGACCATTCATTCCAAGATTACGCGGCCTACCGAGAAGAGGCGTTGAGTTTGCTCCCTTCGCTTGACTTAGAATTAGGGCGCGACATTATTCAACTTGGAACCGTCGATGAGGAGAGCCTCGCCCGTTGGTTTCGAGCTGCCGATATTCTTGTTTTCCCATCAACAAAAGAGGGTTTTGGCCTTGTCCCACTTGAAGCGCTGGCCTCAGATCTTCCAGTCGTCGCGAGTAGTATCTCCGTCTTTCGTGAATTCCTTACCGATCGAGTCAATGCGCTCTTGCCAGAGGTGGGAAATCCACTCGCCATCGCAAACGCGGTGGAAGAACTGATTACCGATGCAAGTCTTCGCGCAAAACTAATTGCCGGTGGTCGCTTAGTAGTACCAAAATATAGTTGGGAGGCTTCAGCTCGCCGCCATGAACAGATCTATCGCGAAGTCATAAACCCAGATTCTTAGTGATCGTGGTCGTTTTCTATGAGTCAACTCGATCTGTCGTATCCGATACGATTTGTCTTGCATATGACGCACTCTACGGATAGCATCAAGGCATGAAATCACAATTAATTAATGATGCACACCGGCACCTTGGCGTGATGCCCGCCTTCCCATTTTACGGGGGACCTCCGACCAACCCGGACATACTGGCGCGCGGGAGCGTGGCCGAGTTGATTGCTGACCTTGACGCTTCGGGAATCGAACGCTGCCTTATCCTACCCAATTACGGCGTACCTCAAATGGATGTTTCGTTCGCGTTCAACGAACTTGTCCTTGAGGCCGCGGCAGCGGACGACCGGATCCGGTGCGGTCTCTGGGTCTCGCCTCGGCTCCAGGACGCGGAGCTCACCAAGACTGCGCTTGCGCTCGCGGGTGAGCCTGGAGTGGTGGCTCTGAAGACCAGTTTTCTCCTAGGCGGCCGGGTCGACGAGCCGGAATGCCAGCCACAGATCGACCAGATCTTCCAGAGCGCACGCACTCATGGGCTCGTGGTCCATATCCACACCTCCTCGGGAGGATCCTCCGATATCGATCAAATCGGGCAACTAGTAGACCGGTATGGCGACGATGTCAAAATTCACCTGGTCCATTTGGGTGGCGGGGTGAGCGGACATATAAAACTCATCAACCAGCGCTTCTTCGACTGGATCAAGGCTGGAAAACAGGTCTATACCGACACTAGTTGGGCTGTCGGGTTTGCTCCTCGCTGGCTGGTCAAGGAAATTGAGAAGCG
>JBCKHJ010000026.1:0-10852 GCA_038905915.1 Candidatus Planktophila sp.
ATACGGCCCGCCATGATTTTGGCCAGCCGTTACCGCAACGCCGGTTGGCCACGCGTTAAGAGTTACGCGTCCAACTTTGTTTGCAAGTGCGCGGGCAAATATTGGCAATTGCGGATCATCTGCTGCAGCGAAGAGCGATCCGACAAGCGCTCCTTCTATTCCTGCAAGTAGTTCGAGTAATTCTGCATCGTTTGAATATGTCACGACTAAACCAGTTGGACCAAAACATTCAATATTTAGCACCTCAGGATTTACTGATACATCTTTTAGTGTTGAAAAATGAATTTCAGGAGAAGAGAAGAAACCGACAGTCGGCGCATCTTTACCTTTAACAACACGCGGTTTAAGTAATGCGCGCACATCCGCGCGATTCTTATCGTGTGATGCCTTTGTAGATCTGCTCAGAAATGGTGCGGCCGCGCGAGTTGCAAGATTTTCGTCAATTGAAGCAATTACCACGCTTCCTACCGGTACATAAAGAATGCTTGGGTTAGTACAAAATTGCCCGTTGCCTAGCAAAAGCGAATCAACATAAGCGCTGGCAAATGTTTGTGGATCACCAAGGGCTGATTCAAGAACAACAACAGAGTTAACACTTCCCAATTCGCCATAAAAAGGAATTGGCACTTCGCGTGATGTAGCCATATCAAATAAAGCACGTCCGCCACCACGCGAACCTGTAAAGGCACCGGCGCTAATTCGAGAATCTATTAAGAGCGTCTTTCCTGCTTCGTGGCCGTGGACAAGGCTAAGAATGTTTTTTGAAAAACCTGCAGTAGCCAAAGCTTCGCGCGCGATTTCAGCGGTACGCATTGCGGTTTGTGGGTGCGCAGAGTGCGCTTTTGAAATCACAGTGCAACCAGCGGCAAGGGCTGCGGCAGTATCACCACCTAAAACACTAAATGCGAATGGAAAATTACTTGCCCCAAATATTGCTACCACACCAATAGCGGTCGTTGTGCGAATTAATTCTGGGTGACCTTGTGGAAGCGGAGCGTCAACGGCCTTATCAATCTTTAGTGAAGTGAATTCTCCGCTAGCCACTGCGTCGGCGCACATACGCAATTGGAAAGTTGTTCGCCCTACTTCACCAGTTAGTCGCACTTTTCCTAGCCCGGTTTCTAAATCAGAGAGTTCGACTAATTCATCACGGTGGGCATCTATCGCAGCAGCAATTGCATATATTGCGCGCTTGCGTTCACTCGGTTGCGCGGCAGACCATTGTGAAAAAACTGAGAGCGAAGCAGTAATTACCTCTGCCACTTCCGAAGCGCTCATCTCGGTGAATTGAGGACCAAAACTCTCACCTGTGCGTGGATTAACTGATTGGAGAGTCACGATATTTCCTTAATCTCATTTAATGTATGGCCATATGCACGAACTGCAGTTCCGCGCCAAAACTGGTCACTTTCAGCAGGTGAAAGTTTCGAAGTAAGCGCTTCGGCAAGTGTAACAACCTCTTTGTAAGAAGCTGCAAGTAAGGCAACCGGCCAATCAGTGCCAAACATTAAACGCGAAGGGCTAAAAGCTTCAAGTAAAATCTCAACATATGGCGCAAAGTCTTCAGTTTTCCAAGAATCCCACTTAGCTTGCGTGACCATGCCAGAAACTTTACAAACAACATTTGGAAGTGCAGCGAGTTCACGCATCATCGATGCCCAAGGTTCTATGACACCTTCGGCAATAAGTGGCTTTGAAATATGATCCATAACGAACTGCACCTCGGGGGCGCTTTTAACAAGATCTATTCCTGATCGCAACTGTGGAGTCTTGGTTAGTAAGTCATAGGTATAACCACGCTTTCCTAACTCAACTACATTTTTAATGACAGTTGGCTTACTTAAATAATTAGGATCAAGATAGTCATGAGCAATATCGCGAATGCCAACCAAGTATTTGGCCCCTGGTAAATTTTCATATTTATCTAAACGTGAAAGGGCATCTTCAGCATCTATTTTTAAAAATCCTACAACCCCAACAATCACATCTTCTGCTTCTGCCAAAGCAAGCAACTCCGGAGTTTCATCATAATTAGTAACTGTTTGGACAAGAACAGTTTTCTTTATACCAGTCCCAGCAATTGCAGCATGTAAGTCTGAAATTAGAAAGTTTTGCCTGATTGGATTTAATGCATCTCCTACCATCCAGCCCTGTTCTCGCACGGATAAATCCCAGATGTGATGGTGCGAATCAATTTTCATCGAATATTTTCTCCACCCGCTACAATATTTTTTGGAGTTTGGTTATTCGCGATTAAAGCTAACTGGGATTCAACTAATTTGCGGCAACGCGGTTCAAAAGCTGTGGTATTTCCTCCGACATGGGGAAGAATTAGAGCATTCTTTGCGCTCCACAGCGGGTGTCCTGCTGGCAGTGGTTCAGGATCTGTTACATCAAGGGCGGCATGAAGACGCCCAGAATTTAATTCTTGAACTAGCGCGTCGGTATCAATAATTGGCCCACGTGCGACATTGACAATGAGAGCACCATCTTTCATCAGAGCCAAGCGCCGAGCATTAAACAAGTGCTTACTTTCTGTGTTAAGTGGCAGAATTAAAATAACGATATCCAGCTGAGGTAGATAAGAATCTAATTGCGAGATTTTTATAGAACCATCGCGTCCGGATCTGGAAAAACCAATTACTTCAACTTCAAAACCGGAAAGATTCTTTGCAACCTGCTTACCGATGGAACCGAAACCGACGACACCAATTTTGCAATCACTCAATGAATTAAAACGCCGATGATTCCAAGTTCCCGTGGCTTGATCCTTCATAAAATCAGGGAAGCCACGTCGAGATGCAAGGGCCAGACCAACTGCTAATTCGGCCGTCGATGCGTCATGAACACCGGTTGCGTTACATAGCGTTATTCCTGGTCGGATAAATTCCATAGCATCGTCATATCCAGCATTTGGCATTTGCAGATACTGAAGATTCGGCATTTTTGTCACATACTCAAGTGCTTCACGCCCACCCATGTAAGTAGGTACATAAAAATTTATTTCAGATAAATCAGAACTATCTAGCGGAAAATTCGTAGGATTTCGAAGCGAGACAGATTCAGGTGCTTTAATCTCTGGCCACTGAGTCCAAGCAACAAGTTTTGACATTAAAAAGCTTCATTCGGCGACTCGGGAATTATAATAACCGTATTTGATAAAACCCCGACACCATCAACTGAAATCTCAACAACATCTCCGGCGAGTAAATAAATATTTAATGGCGGCACAATTCCAGTGCCAGTTGATAAAATTACTCCATCAGGAAAATATTGACAACGAAATATATAATCGACCAGATCTTCAAAAGTTCTATTAAGCGCAGCTAGCGATGTTTGCGCGCTCCAAATATCGCTACCACTGCGGATAATTCGAGCCTTAATTCCCATTTCCGCCGGCGTTGGAGCTAACCAAACAGGAGTGATATCTGGGCCAAGTGCGGCTGAACCGACATATATTTTTGCTTGTGAAAGATAGAGAGGATTTTCACCTTCAATGGTTCTAGCTGTCACATCGTTACAAATCGAATAACCAATTATTTCTTTAAATTTATTTACATAAATTGCAATTTCTGGTTCAGGCACGGATGCTTCTGAGTCGTAACGAATCCCTATATTTGTTCCGGTACCACGGGTGCGTTTTGCATTTCCTTTATAAAAAAGTTCTGGGCGATCAGCTTCGTAAACTCTCTGATAAACATCAGGAACGCCACTCTCTTCTTTACGCGCATCACGAGAGCGCAAGTAAGTAACACCAGCGCCCCAAATTTCTATTTCTGGGGCAACAGGGGCGATGAGTTTTCCATTTACAGTGGCGCCTAAAGTTCCTTCGCAGAGCGCACGCAAATCGGCAAGCGATAGGTGCATGGCCGATGTCAAAGTTGGCAATGTAGGAATTCCTAAGTACTCACCATTTTTTTTCACTGCAAGAGAGTAAGGATTTTCAGCGCTTTCTAAGACTGCTAACTTCATCATTAATTCCTTAATCTAAGTGGAATGCTTCAGGAATATTGTGCCACCATTCATCTCCGATAACTTCTGGGACTTGTTCTTGCATAGGCCCTGTTATGGCCCACCATTGAACAGTTTTTGCATCGGCGGCAATCAGAGCCATATCTGCAGGATAATTGTTACCTGTATATTCCAAATATGAAAAGAGATACTCCCCATATCGGTAAATAGAATAATTTTGGATATTCGCCCGCTTCAGTGTTGCCAGTACCTCAGGCCAGACTTCAATATGGATTCTTTCATATTCGGCAATATCGGCTGGTCGCACCTTGATAACAGAAGCAATTCGTTGAATATCCATAGCGGGTCCTTTCATAAGAAATGAAAATTAAGTGCCTAAATCTTAAGTGGTGCAATAAGCCCAGCGGCTTCTAATTCTCTCCAGATAGATTTAGGGATTTGGCTATCAAAATCAACAATATTAGAGAGCAATTCGGCCTTATTCCTTGCCCCAGTTAATACGGTAGTTACCGCCCGATGACGCAGCGGAAACTGTAGCGCCGCAGCAGTGAGTGAGATGCCACGTTCTTTCAGGAAAGCACCAATCTTGCGCGCTCTGCTAATAATCTCATCCGAAGCCGGAAGATAATTGAAAAACGAACCAGGATTTGGATTAGCAAGGACGCCAGAGTTATAAACACCTGCAATAGTAATTGAAACATTCATCTTCATAGCAAGTGGAAAAAGTTCATCTTGAGCTTCTTGATCTAAAAGAGTGTAACGCCCAGCGATTAGCGCAACATTTAGATCCGTCTCACGCATTATTTGGATTGACGGTGCGCATAAGTTCATGCCAATTCCAATTGCTTTAATAATCCCTTGCGAACGCAGTTCGGCCAATACCGGGAAAGTTTCATTAATCGCCTGCACAACATGATCATCAGCATCATGAATTAAGGCGATGTCAATATGATCCAAACCTAAACGCTCCAGACTTTCATTGATTGAGCGTTTTACACCATCACCCGAGTAATCAAATACAGGTTCGAGGCCTAGATCAGCATCTGCAAACCAAGCGAGGCCTTTAGCTGGGTCACCCATTTCATTTTCGGCTGCATGAGTTTTATTTAGCACTCTCCCAACTTTTGTTGAGATTACAAATGGTTTATCTGTATTTTTTAGAATCCTCCCTAGACGTTGCTCGGCTCTTCCATGACCATACAGAGGAGCTGTGTCAAAATAATTAATCCCTGCATCAAGAGCGCTCGTAATCAATGCGTCGCTGTCATCCTCTTTAACGGAAGTAAAGAGCCCTCCCAAAGGTGCGGTTCCGAGACTTAAACGTGTTACATCTAATTGAGTTTTCTTTATTCGATTTAGTTGGCTATGTCGCGACATGCAAGTTAGCGTATAGGATTTCCAAAGAGAAGTAGGTAATCAAAAAAGAGATGAGATTATTAATGCCGATTGTGACCGGATTTAGAACAGTCGATGTTCGATTCCCAACATCACGAGCTCTCGATGGTTCAGATGCAATGAATCAAGACCCTGACTATTCGGCGGCTTACCTTGTTCTTGAAACAGATGACCCGCAACTCTCGGGGCACGCTCTGGTATTCACGATTGGACGTGGAAATGATTTGCAATGTTCTGCAATAGATTTATTAGCAGGCTATGCAGTTGGTCGTAGCGTTGATGATCTCGCGCGTTCAATGGGGGATTTTGCACGAAGTTTGGTGCGTGATTCGCAAATACGTTGGTTGGGCCCAGAAAAAGGCGTGACACACATGGCTGCCGGCGCCGTGATAAATGCTGCATGGGATTTGGTTTCAAAGAGCGCCAAGAAGCCGCTTTGGGAATTTCTCTCTGATTTGTCACCTGAAGAGATTGTTGAACTTGTTGATTTTAGGTATATCTCTGATGTTCTTACTAAAGAAGAAGCGCTTAAAATTCTAACAAAAGCCGAGATAAATCGCCTTACAAATAAGAAAAATTTATTGGCTCACGGCTTACCAGCATATACAACGACGCCAGGCTGGCTTGGTTATACAGACGAAAAAATGGTGCGCTTGGCTAAGGAAGCTGTTGCCGATGGTTTCACACTTATAAAATTGAAATGTGGTGTTTCACTCGAAGATGATAAGCGCCGCTTAAAACTTGCCCGCGAAGCAATTGGGCCAGAAGTGCGGTTAGCTATTGATGCCAACCAAGTTTGGGATGTACAAGATGCAATTTCATGGATCAACTTGCTAGGTGATGTGAATCTTCATTGGGTGGAAGAACCGACAAATCCTGATGATGTTTTAGGTCATGCTGAAATTGCGCGTGCGATTGCTCCGGTAAGAGTTGCGACAGGTGAACACGTTATGAATCGAATTATTTTCAAGCAAATGTTACAAGCCAAATCTCTTTCATTTTTACAAATCGATGCCTCGAGAGTTGCTGGTGTAAATGAAAATATAGCCATAATGTTAATGGCGGCGAAATTTAATATTCCTGTCTGCCCTCACGCGGGAGGAGTCGGTTTGTGCGAGATGGTGCAACATTTAGCGATGTTTGATTACGTGGCACTAGCTGGAGAACACCCAGATCGAGTTGTGGAATTTGTTGATCACTTGCATGAACACTTTGTGGTTCCTGTACGTATTGAACGCGCTCGCTATTTGGCCCCAACCGAGCCGGGAGCTGGTGGCGAAATGTATAGTAAGAGCGTTTCAGATTTTACATATCCATCCGGAAAAGAATGGAGCCAACAATGAAACCAGGTTTAGATTTTGAAGGTCTGAGCGCAGTGGTCACTGGCGCTGGCTCTGGTATTGGTTTTGCAACAGTGCAAATGTTAAAAGCACGAGGAGCAAAGGTTTATGGCTTAGATCTACAGGAAGGCGAATTGTCTGGCACGGCAATATTTATTAAATGCGATATTGGGAATACAGAGTCAGTAAAGAACGCCTTCGCGCAGATTCCGTCATTAGATATTTTGATAAATAATGCAGGTATTGGCGCTTCTGGAACTGTGGAAACTTCACCAGATGAAGAATGGCTTTCAGTCTTTAATGTTAATGTCTTTGGATTAGCTCGAACATCGCGCGCAGCGCTGCCACTTCTTCGCAAAAGTAAAGTTGCAGCAATTGTAAATACATGTTCAGTTGCAGCTACCGCTGGAATTCCAAAACGTGCTATCTATAGCGCCTCAAAAGGTGCAGTACTTTCTTTAACTCTTGCAATGGCTAATGATCATTTAGCCGATCACATTCGCGTTAATTGTGTTAATCCAGGCACAGCAGATACACCATGGGTTGAGCGCTTACTTTCGCAATCAGCAGATGCTGTCGCAGAACGCAGAGCACTGGAAGCACGCCAACCGATGGGTCGTCTAGTAACCGCCAACGAAGTTGCAAGTGCAATATGTTATTTAGCAAGTCCGATGCAAGCGTCAACTACAGGCACATCACTTACGGTTGATGGTGGGTTACAAGGCTTACGAATTCCAAAATGATCAAAAGTAAACGCCAATTCCCAAATCTTAAGTATTTTTATTCTCTTATCGACTGGCGCTTACCATCCATTAATAGAAGAAAAACAGCTTGCGAAAACGCGCTAACAATTTCTGATTTAGCAATTGCAGCCAAAAAGCGCGTTCCTAAAGTTGTTTTTGACTATGTCGAAGGTTCGGCACTTGATGAACTAGGCCATAAGCGCTCACGCGAAAGTTTTTCTCGGGTCCAATTCAATGTCTCCATCTTGCGTGATGTTTCAAATATTGATCCATCCGAAATTATTCACGGTGAAAAAATCGACCTCCCTATTATTTTTGCCCCAACTGGTTACACACGATTTATGTATCACGTTGGCGAACCAGCCGTTGCAGCCGTTGCCCAGCGCAATAATTTGATTTATACGCTTTCAACCATGGGGACAACATCACCTGCAGAACTTGGCACAGCTGTTCCAGGTGTGCGTCGCTGGTTTCAGTTATATTTAATGCAAAATCGTAAAGACAGTATTGGTGTTATTAAACAAGCAAAGGAAAATGGTTTTGAGGCTTTAGTTTTAACGGTTGATACACCAGTGGGTGGAATTCGTCTGCGCGATCTGCGAAATGGTTTAACTATCCCGCCGAAGATTCGCGTCAATACGATTTTAGCAATTGCGCGTAAGCCGATTTGGTGGATCAACTTATTAACAACAAAATCTTTAGAATTTGCAGCGTTTAAAGGTTGGGATAAACCCTTAACTGAGTTAGCCTCCGCTATTTTCGATCCGGCAACAACATTTGCAGATATTAAGTGGTTGCAATCAGTTTGGGATGGCCCAATAATTGTTAAAGGCGTCCAAAGCGTTGCGGATGCAAAAACGCTAGAAAAATTAGGTGTTCAAGGAATAGTAATTTCAAATCATGGCGGGCGCCAGCTAGATCGCGGGCCGGTGCCACTAGAAATTCTGCCAGAAGTTGTAAAAGCAGTTGGGAAGAAAATGGATATCTACATTGATGGCAGTGTTATGTCAGGTCAAGATATTTATGCCGCCATTGCACTTGGCGCCAAAGCAGTTCTCATCGGGCGCGCTTATCTTTATGGCATTATGGCAAATGGCGAACGCGGAGTTGAAAAAGCCATTGAAATCTTGCGAAAGGAATTCGTAAACACAATGGCGCTAACAGGAAATCGGACTCTGGATGAAGTCCGTGCCTGCGGAGCGATTATGCGAGATCAATAAAAGGTTTCACCGCAGAGTTATTCAGAACCCGTCTTAGCCTGTAAACTCAGCCTCACACTCGGAGACGTCGCATAGCCCGGTCGAGTGCGCCTCACTGCTAACGAGGTAACCCTGAAAGGGGTTCGGAGGTTCAAATCCTCTCGTCTCCGCTCAAAAGAGCCACTTTTTTAATTTTATTAAGGAGAGTGGTTTTATATTGCCCGTTTTTTTCTTAGGAACGCTCGAGCTCAGCAACGGCATCGCTTAGCAAGTTTTGGTGTTGTTGGAATTTTTAACACTTTCAAGATTTCCTTAGCGGCACTGGTAAGTGAGTAGTACGCCCACTTACCACGTTGTTCACGAACCAATAAGTTGGAGTCCATCAAGATCTTCAGGTGGTGGCTAACTGTTCCCTGGCTTAGACCAGTTGCAGGCGTTAAGTCACAGACACAAGCCTCACTGTTTTCACTTGCCGCAACTGCAACAATAAGTTCAAGTCTTGTTTCATCACCTAAGGCCTTGAGTTGTTCAGCGATAATTGCCAACTGCTTAGGCGACTTAGTCAGCGCAATGTTTGAGGACATATGCCAACTATACATTGACAACCATCAATTCATCTAATATCCTCATATTAAATTATTTCAATGGGAAATGGGAGAAGAGCATGGATGTAGTAGAGAACCAATTGACCCCTTCGAGTACATGCTGCAGTACAGAGACTGCAGACTCAGTTGCATGTTGCAGTACAGAGACTGCAGACTCAGTTACATGCTGCAGTCCAGAGACTGCAGAACCTTGTTGCTAGTCAGCATTGTCCAGTAGTTAGGTGAGTTTAGTTAGACCGGTATCAATCTTTGCCACAATAGAGGCAACATTTCTGATAGCGGATTGCTGGCGCTCTATTTTGCAACAGTCGCGATGGGTATCGTAATCGTTGGAATTTTATTTAACTTGGTGTTGGCTAAATAGTGCTATTACGTAAATCTATAGCTGAATTCTTTGGCACACCACCACTTGCTGCATCAGGTCAGGCGCACCTTAGGTAGCCAATGATTCCAATTTTCTCTGGTGCATCAGCACTCACAATCTTTGGCGCTATTTAAGTAAAACAAAAAGTTCTAAAATGGAGCCTGAGCCGGTATCGGCTGCACGTAAATTCCAAGAATTGCCAGAGATCGCTCGGAACCATTCCGTGCCTAAACCTGGTTTTCCAGAAGTAGGTCCACTCCCGTTGTCAATCAGCGTGATATGTAATTGAGATTCAACTGTCTTGAATTCAACTTTTACGGCGGTTGCATTTCCATGACGAAATGAATTAGAGAGGCCTTCATTTAAGACATTGCCAATTTCTTGCACGATATCTGGTTGAATTTCTGGAATCGATCGCGAGAATTTCACGGTAATCTTCATAAGGTCATTCCATTTACCGACAACTTTTTTGATTTCTTCTTTGAGTGTATTTTCAGGTGCGCTGAAATATGATGCACTTGGAATCCTAAGGTTTTCGTACGCTTGAGCGAGTTCTTTTTCGAGCATCTTTTTATCGCCACGGCGCCCAGCTTTTTCAAGCCCAATCGCGGAAGCCATCAGGCGAGATTGGATAGTTCCGTGGAGATATTTCGCTAGCTCTCGACTAATTCGAGCTTCTTCTCGCGCCAGTATCATTTGTTCTAGTTGCGCCTTGCTTATCGCACGTTCTAGGAAATCAATTTCAGCATGTTGTCCTTTTGTAAACGCACCAACGAAACCAAACGTAAAGACTAAAACAAGTATCCAAGCGGTACTTACAAAATAAGTTACAAGAGTATCTTGGCGCATGTTAAATGAGTTATGAATTTTTTGCGAAAGGAAAATAAAATACAAGGAGAAAAGCGTCATGGAAAGGAAATATCCGTAGATAGTTCTTAGGTGATTTCGGGATCTTATAAATTGAATTACATACAGTCCAAAAGCTATAACTAATACTCTGAGAGCTAATATGGTCAATCCATTTACAAAGTTAGAATTATCTTGAATTGAAAATCTATGGGTTGAAATTGCGAAAATAAATAAAACCCAAGATATTTGAGGATTCAAGCTATATGCGGTGTATTCGGCGATTTCTCGAAACCGCACTTTATACACTTTCTCGGTGCCGCGGCGATGCAGCCGGTGGCTAAAGGGACGAATGCTTTTCATGGCTGCTTGGCGAAGGCGAATCGCC
>JBCKHJ010000027.1:0-10265 GCA_038905915.1 Candidatus Planktophila sp.
TGCTGCGGCTGTAACTGGGTTGGCGCTAGTGTTACTTCTACTGACTTTAATACGGTCATATTTACTATGGAGTAAAACTTCAATTAAAACTCCCTCCACAATGATCTTGTCTCCTTCACGCAAGAGCCTGTCGATATCGGGCGTATATATGCAAGAAGAACTCCGCTCTACAGATCTACCTGCAGGGGAAATAGGAATTAAGAAGTTTTCCCCGTGACCCAATTTTGCGTCATATATATAAGCCAACACGCCGTTTCCTGGCGTTGGGGTTGTGCATGCAAATTTTGTAACTCTACGAGATTCAAGGATAAGCGCTCTACTCTCAGAGAGAGCAATGACCGCCAACTTTATCCCTTCCTCAGTCTCATTTAGAGGCACAAGAGTTATTTCGGGATTTCCTAAACTTGAAAATTCTTGGCAATACACTTTCTCATCTGGTAGCCAGCCTGCCACAAAGCGCAACCATCCAGTGAGTTCTCTGGTTGGACCGTCTTGACCAGCCGCTAAATCAAGTCCATTGAATGGATTCCACTCATGTGATGCTCCGATGTGCGGAATCCCAATAACATGAGCAAACTCGTGTGCCCAATAAGACCAATATTCTCGCTGCGGGTGATCAAAGAAGGCTCCAGGAAGTGTGAAGGCAGCTAGTGCGCCCTCTTTAGTTGTATTTTCCTTCATGGCCTTGTCCCATGGAAAACCTTGCAAACCTTCCATAACAATTGTTTGTCCCCGTGGAAGAATAAAATTTACAACTTGCACATTGGTATAGTCAAAATAGATATCAGTTTGTGTTATGGCCCGCTTCCAAAAACTCGCAATCTCGGGACTTCTATCAGGTGAATCAGAGCGCGGGATTTTGTACTCCGTAGATAGCCCAGGCAGCGTTATCCACTTATCTGAAACGACCCATTCAACTTTAAATTTTCCTCCGCTAACTATGTAGTACCACTCCGAGAGTAGTTTCATTTGATTCTCTACTCTGCCTATGGGATTTGCTTCGCCAGGCAAATCTTTAAAGTCAATTGGTATGAGAGCCCACTTAACCGTGCCATTTTTCGGAGTTAATGATGTCATAATTGGAAAACCCGAGGGGAGATCCGCTCTAACCCGACTGACTTCCTTAATCTTGCAAGAGTTTAAGTTTGCACTTGGCTCGGAGGGCGGTAAATAAACCATCTCCTTCTTTACTATGGGGGTTGGGGAGGGAATTGGAGCGGGAGTCGGTATTGGGGTTGGGGTTGCAGAAGGTGTGGGCGTTGGCGTAGGTGTTGCAACAGGTGTGGGTGTTGCAACAGGCTTTGGAACTGAAACCTTGACGCCCTTATTCCACGCTAACTTCTTACCTGATTTAACGCAGGTGTACTTCTTGCCCGCATAAGTTGAAGTTGCTCCCACTTTTTTGCAAGTGCTACCTGCAGTAACCACTGCGTATGAGTTTGGAATTATGGATATAGCGAGAGCAATAAGTGTGGCTGTCGCTAGTGCCCGCTTCATCTCTTCACACTACCAACTCTTCTACCTTGTCCAGATAGTTGGTACTTTGTTGCTACCCACCTGGCTCCATGGATAAGGTTGCATCTCGACTAACAACGGGGGGAAACTGCCCATGTTTCTGCCCATAAATAACAGCAAAAATGCGACAGGTTCTGCATAAACTTGTACAAGCAAAATGCAAGAAAGTAAGCGCAGTTTTAACCTACGCACACTTAATTAAAAGAAGAGTCGCCCTATAAGCCGGATACTGGTGAATCAAGAGTAGATGATCTAAGCGTCGATATGTTCGCGATTGATTTCGGCTGTTGCAATAAATTCTTTGCGTGGTGCAACATCGCTGCCCATTAGTAATTCAAACATGGCTTCGGCTGCTGCGCCATCTTTAATTGTAATACGGCGAAGTGTGCGATGGTTGGGATCCATTGTTGTTTCGCGCAATTGATCGGCATCCATTTCGCCCAAACCTTTATAGCGCTGAATTGGTTCTTTCCACTTCTTGCCCGATTTCTTTATAGCGGCAACCATTTTCTTCATCTCGTCATCAGAATATGTGTAGTGGAACTCACCTTTCTTGCCACCGCCACCCATAACCTCGATGCGGTGCAAAGGTGGGATAGCGGCATAAACACGACCGGCGTCAAGGAGTGGGCGCATGTAGCGATACAAAAGAGTAAGCAACAAACAACGAATGTGCGCACCGTCGACATCGGCATCTGACATCAAAATAATTCGCCCATAGCGAGCTTCATCTATTTCGAAGGTTTTTCCAGAACCCGCGCCAATTACTTGAATAATCGAACCGCATTCGCGATCATCGAGCATCTGCGAAAGTGATGCTTTTTGAACATTTAAAATTTTGCCGCGAATTGGCAAAATAGCTTGATATTCCGAGTTTCGTGCAGCTTTAGTCGTACCAAGGGCTGAATCACCTTCGACAATAAATAATTCAGTGCGAGATACATCCTCTGATCGACAATCCGATAACTTAGTTGGTAGCGAAGAGGATTCCAAGGCATTTTTGCGGCGCTGTAAATCTTTATGGGCACGTGCTGAAATTCTTGTACGCGATGCCCCAGCGACTTTTTCCAAAATTAATCGGCCATTAGCTTTATCAATTCGCTTTGAAGCCCCGAAAAACTCTTTAAGTTTTTCGGCCACCACCGCTGAAACGATTCGAGTTGCCGCCGCTGTTCCCAAAACTTCCTTCGTCTGTCCTTCAAATTGTGGTTCAGACATTCGAACTGTTAGAACGGCGGTCATGCCTTCGGTTATGTCATCTTTAATTACATCGGCTTCCTTATTGCTTAGCGTCTTGCTGGCACGCAGCGCCTCATTAAGCGCTTTAGTAAGGGCCCGTTCAAAACCAAGTACGTGGGTTCCGCCTTTTGGCGTGGCAATGATGTTAACAAAAGAACGCGCAGTGGTTTCAAAACCATTACCCCACTTCATCGCGATATCTACTTCCATATCGCGTTCTACCTCAGTGGAGACCATATGGCCTTTATCATCTAAAACTGGCACAGTCTCTTGATAGTGCCCGCTACCGTAAATACGTATTATATCTCCAATTGCTTCATCGGGTTGCAAAAAATGGCAATAATCGGTTATTCCACCTTTGTGAATGAAAGTTTCAGTAGTTTTTGCCTTTGTGCGATTATCGTTAACAATTAGCGCTAAGCCAGGAACTAAATATGAAGTTTGGCGTGCGCGTGCATAAATTTCTTCTAAATCAAATTCGGCTTCTTTAAGGAAAATCTGTTTATCGTTCCACCATTTAATACGTGTGCCAGTTATTTTGCTAGAGATTTTTCCGATTATACGAAGACCTGACGCTGGAGAAAATGGCGCTTTAGGTCCATCACCATTGAAAATTCCGGCAACTCCGCGTTGAAATGACATCCAATAAATCTTTCCATCACGATCTACTTCAGCATCAAGGCGAGATGCCAGTGCATTAACAACTGATGCACCAACGCCGTGCAAACCACCAGATGCAGCGTAGGAGCCACCACCGAATTTTCCACCTGCGTGTAATTTAGTTAGAACAACTTCAACACCTGTTAGTCCAGTCTTTGGTTCTTTATCAACTGGAATTCCGCGACCATCATCGTGGACTTCAACGGAGCCATCAGATTCCAAATTAATTTCAATTTTTTTGCAATGGCCAGCAAGTGATTCATCAACTGAGTTATCAATAATTTCCCATAGGCAATGCATCAAACCGCGCGAATCGGTTGACCCGATATACATTCCGGGGCGTTTACGGACGGCATCTAGGTCTTCGAGAACCGCTAAATCCTTTGCGGTATAGCTCTCTTCTACAATCTTTGATTTTGTTGAATCTTTGAGGGCCACGGCGCCAAAGGTTATATGGATATTGATTTATCTGCGCGTAAGCGCGCCGAATTTATCTCATATAATGGAAAATGAGTGAAAATACTCACTTTCTATGAAAGAAATAACTAATTTAGCAAGCGGGGAATAAGTAATCATGGTTTGATGTTCCATAGGAAGTAAAGGCCTAGGTAGAAAAGGGAGAGAAGATGTCAGATCAATTGATCCTTGAATCAGTAGCTCTTAACGCCCTCGATCGTTGTGATCGCTGCGGAGCCCAAGCCTATGTGCGCGCCGTTCTTTTAAACGGTGGCGAATTAATGTTTTGTGCCCACCATGGCAAGGAATATGCCGAAAAATTAAAGGGTTTGTCATCCCATATTCAAGATGAGACCAGCCGTCTTATCGAGACACCAGCGGTGTAATTACTTTATTTATCAGACTTGCTCTTCCCGTTATTGCCTCTTCTGCATCACATAGATTACTTAATTTCACTAGCGCGTTTACTGCTGCATATCTAATTGGTTCAACTTCCCATTTCTTGGATTGGTGGCTAAGAAAGTGCAAGCCATTTAAATCTGAGGTAACTTCCATAATTTGCCCAGCTAAAGTTTTACTTGCTAAATAACTCATAGTTACACCATCACCGGCATATCCCCCGAGTTCGCCATAACCTTGGCTTTTATCCCAGCGCACAAAAGGTTCCCAATCGCGAGTTATTGCAATTGCGCCACCCCACGAATGCGTAAAAGTTGTATCTTGCAAAATTGGAAACCAAGAACGAGCTAAATCGCGTAAACCCGAATGTACTTTTTTAAAGTGCTCAAAAGCGCTCTGCCGCTTTGATTTAAATGGATACCTTGCCCCGCGTCCACCAATTGCTAAGCGATTATCGGCTGTGCGCTGGGCATAATTAACCAGATGTTTGCCTTCAGCAAAGGTTGCTCGGCCTTGATTGCCAATTTCATTCCAAATCAAGCCACTTAATGGCTGCGTTGCAACCATTAGCGAATAGAGCGGAATTTGATTACGCGAAGGTGCGCGAAAGGCCTCGGTTGCGGTAATGATTTTTGGCGCGCTTACTCGGTACTTTAAAACCTGTAGTTGCCCGTTAGAAATTTTGCCAACGGGTGAGTTTTCATAGATCAATACCCCAGCTTCCTTTAAGTAACCAGCTATTCCTTGGAGTAAGCCCATCGGGTCTATTGCTGCGCAATGCGGTGTGAAGATGGCACCGAGTGCTCCAGCAATATTGATTTTAGATCTAACTTCACTAGCCGTTAGCCACTGGTGATCGCTATCGATATAACTTTGTAATCGCGATGCTTGGGCCGAATTTCTAGCAAAGGCAAGTGAGCCGCCCTTTATAAAGTGAGCACCCTTTGCGTTCTGCCTTGCAAAGTTTCCAATCTCATCGATTGATTCTTTTATTGCTTTATTTAGCGCGGCAGTTTTCGACTCACCATGGCGCTTTATTAAGCTCTCTTTAAAGACTGGATATTGCGCTGATACCCAACCCCCATTTCGACCGCTAGCCCCAAAACCAATATGCCTTGCCTCAAATATAGAAATTGAAAGCGAAGAATCGATTTGCAAAAGATGGAAAGCTAGCCATAAACCCGAAAAGCCTCCACCCACAATTGCAACATCGCACTCCCCATCATTGCCTAGCGTTGGGAATTGCGGAACAGTAATTGCCTTGGCCCAGAGCGAAGTATTTATCTCTTGACTCATAATTGCTTCCTAGTTACCGGTGGCCTCAAAATTGTTAGTGCGGTGCGATCCGTCGCAAAATGGTTTATTGGCAGAATGTCCGCAACGACAGAGTGAAAAATCGCTTTTCGTTTCAAGAATCTTACCTTCGGCATCAACAAAATCAACTTCACCAGTTACCCGAATTGATCCATTTGCTTTAACGCGCATAGTGACTTTTTCACTCACTGTCATTCCTAATCTAGGTAATCGCGCAGAACTTGGCTGCGCGATGGATGGCGAAGTTTTGACATTGTTTTTGATTCAATCTGGCGAATCCGCTCGCGCGTTACGCCATATACCTTGCCTATTTCATCAAGGGTTTTTGGTTGTCCATCGATTAGACCAAAACGCATTTTAACCACACCTGCTTCGCGGTCTGAGAGAGTATCTAGAACTGAGTGCAACTGTTCCTGCAACAGAGTAAAGGAGACGGCATCGGCTGGAACAACGGCCTCGCTATCTTCGATTAAATCACCGAATTCAGAATCGCCTTCTTCGCCAAGGGGTGTGTGCAGCGAGATTGGTTCACGGCCATATTTTTGAACTTCGATCACCTTTTCAGGAGTCATATCGAGCTCCTTGGCCAATTCTTCCGGAGTCGGTTCGCGGCCTAGATCTTGCAGCATCTGGCGCTGAACGCGAGCCAACTTATTAATAACTTCAACCATGTGAACAGGAATACGAATTGTGCGGGCTTGGTCTGCCATGGCACGGGTAATTGCTTGGCGAATCCACCAAGTTGCATAAGTCGAGAATTTGTAACCCTTTGTGTAATCGAATTTCTCAACTGCGCGAATAAGTCCCAAGTTACCTTCTTGAATTAAATCTAGAAACAACATTCCGCGTCCGGTATATCGCTTTGCAAGAGATACAACAAGGCGCAAGTTAGCTTCTAATAAATGATTCTTTGCGCGCTTGCCATCGGCAACTATTTCGGTTAATTCGCGCTTTAATTTCTTCTCTAATTTCTTTTCAGTAGCAAGTTTATATTCAGCAAATAATCCAGCCTCAACCCGGGTAGCCAGAGATACTTCAAGTTCGGCATTTAGCAGAGCTACGCGACCGATCTGCTTTAGATAATCCTTAACCGGGTCAGCGGTTGCACCAGCGGTCATAACTGTCTGGGCAGGAGCGTCATCTTCTTCGGATGCTTTCAAAGTGAAAGCATTTTCTTCAGTACCAGATGACTCTTCGGCTAAATTAACAACACGTGGCTGTGCGCCTTTTGCCTCAGCTTCTGAATCAATAATTTCAACGGCTTCTGCAATTAGTTTTTCAACATCTTCTAATTCAACATCTTCTAATTCAGCTTCTTCGCCATTAATCTTGGTTTTGCCTGTTTTAGAATCAATCGTTGGCGCAATCACAGGTGGCGCGATAAGTGCGTATTCGGTTTTCTTTAAAATTCTATTATACGAACCTAACCCAGCCTTGCGCAATTTCTCAACCATTTTCGGAACGGAATCTGCCAGCGCACGTGCTTCATCTACTAAATCTTTATCAACTTTCTTTGGAATTCGATAAATCACTGTAATGCCGCGTGCTTCAAGTTCTGCTATGACTTCGCGTTGGCGAAGCACGGCCTGCTTTGCAGTGACAATTGCAGTTACATCAATGGCAGTTAACTCTTTTTTCAAAGCAATTTTTACAGCAACAGCTTTTTTAACAACAACTTTTTTAGCAACGACTTTCTTCGCCGGAGTTTTTTTCTTAACAACTTTTTTTGTAGACGCTTTTTTAGCAACGGCCTTTTTGCTCTTCTTATTTTTAAGCGCACTAAATCGAGCCACAATTGTCCTTTGATTTTTTCATCCTTCGGTTTAGTCCTAATGACTTAACCTCGGGTGAAGCAATCTCTACATTATAATTTATTAACGAGTGATTTATCCAATTTTAAAGCCTCACGCACAACATTTCCTACTGCCTCAACCTCAACTAGGAAGCCATCGTGGCCAAAAGGCGAAGAAATAACGACTAGCGGAGACGATGCTGGCGCTAATTCGGTAATCTCCGCCTGTAGGCGTTGCGGAAATAACCGGTCACTATCTATGGAAACGGCCACCATTGGTACGTGGATACCCGCCAGAGCCGCAGCAACCCCACCTCGGTCGCGCCCAATATCATTTGAATTCATCGCCTCGGTCAAAACAATGTATGTATTGGCATCAAAGCGCTTGGCTAATTTCTCGGCTTGGTGATCTAGATACGATTCAACGGCAAAGCGTCCCGTCTCATCGCCTTGTAATTGACGGCCAAAACGCACATCCATCTCGATCTCGGTTCGATAAGTCAAATGTGCGATTCGTCTGGCAATTCCAAGGCCTTCTATTGGGCCTTTGTTCTTGTCGTAATAATCGCCGCCATAAAAATGTGTATCGCTCTTAATAGCGCGAATCTGAATCGATGAAGTTCCAATTTGATCCCCCGTTGCAACTGCTGATGAACCGATGGTACAAATTGCGCCAACCCGATCTGGAAATTGCACTGCCCATTCCAAGGAGCGCATTCCGCCAAGGGATGGACCAACGGCTAAGCGATATTTTTTTATATCAAGGGCATCACTAAAGGCGACTTCAGCCAAGACCATGTCTCGAATTGTTAGCGATGGGAAACGTGAACCGTATCGTTTACCATCAGGTGCGATGCTAGATGGGCCAGTACTTCCTTGACATCCACCAATAACATTAGGACAAACTACAAAATATTCGTTTGTATCAAATGGTAAATCTGGTCCAACCATTGATGGCCACCAACCATTTACATCAGACCATCCAGTTAGAGCATGATTTACTAAAATTGCATTATCGCGCGCGGCATTTAGATTGCCCCAACTTTGAAAGGCAATAGTTATATCGCGAAGTACTTCTCCGCTCTCTAAATTTAAATCGCCGATCTTTATAAATCGCCGATCACCGGGGTCATGGCTTTCTAGCCACGCCCCGGTTACTCGGTAATCGGCAGTTGTTACATTAAATTTAGAGACGAAACAACCTCCCAAATTAAGGGGGCCCGACATATGTGACAGACCCGCGCTTGTCGAATGCGATTTGTACTCGACCTGGTCTTCACCCGGAGCACCCCACCGCGGTGGAGGGTTGCCGTCCAGTAAGCCGGGGCTAAAACCTGGAACTCATAACCTGGAATAACTATAAGAAATTTTGCAGCAATTGTCTAATTAGAGGCGGCCAGCTTCGTGAACGCGCTTGAGGAACTCTTTAGTTTCGCCCTCTTTCGGCGATTCAAAAATTTCAGATGGACTTCCCCATTCCAAAATCCGACCATTATGCAAATAACAGACTTCATCGGCGACTTGTTTGGCAAAACCCATCTCGTGGGTGGCAAGGATCATCGTCATTCCTTCACTCTTTAAATCGCGCACAGTGCTGAGTACCTCATTAACTAATACTGGGTCTAGCGCTGAAGTAATTTCATCTAGTAAAAGCAAGCGTGGGGCCAATGCAATAGAGCGAATAATTGCGACTCTTTGTTGTTGCCCCCCACTTAAGCGATCAGGATATGAATCGGCTTTATCGCGCAGACCAAATCGACCAAGTAATTCAAAGGCGTCTTCAATCGCCTTTTCCTTAGAAAATCCATGAACTCGCATTGGCGATAAAATAATATTTTGTAGAACGCTCATATGTGGAAATAAATTAAATGATTGAAAAACCATTCCTAATTTTCGGCGCACTTGATCTGGGTTGGCATCAATAGCCGTTATATCTTGACCATCTAATAATATTTCGCCATCATCGATTTGATCCAAAAGATTGATGCAACGCAGGAGTGTTGATTTGCCCGAACCTGATGAGCCAATAAAGACCGTTGCTGTGTGCACGGGCACTGTGAAAGAGATATCTTGCAAAACAAGATCTGTGCCAAAACTTTTGCGTAATTTGCGAACGCTTAAAACTGGGGTACTCATGTCAACCCTTGGGCATTCTGGCGCTCGATTGATTTACGCAAAGTGTGATCGGTGTAGCGCGTTAGCGGAATTGTCACGCAGAGAAAGACAATCGCGGCAATTACATAAGGCGTGTAATTAAAGGTTCGACTTGTGGCAATTTGGGCTGCGCGAATAGCATCGGTAACGCCCAAAATCGAAACCAAACCGGTGTCCTTAATCAGCGCTACTAAATCGTTAAGAAGCGGCGGCGTAACTCGACGTAAGGCTTGTGGCAAAACCACAAAGCGCAGCGTTTGAAATTGGCTTAAACCCAATGATCTGGCCGCGGCGCGCTGGCTGGGATGCACCGTTAAAATTCCGCTGCGAATTACTTCGGCAACATAGGCCGAATAGGTGATTATGACTGCCAGTGTTCCTAAGACTAAGACGTTATTAGTTACGCCTTTTAATTGCAGCGCTGGAACGCCAAAACCAATGAGCAAAATAACCAGCAACATCGGAATTCCACGGAAAACATCTACATATACAGTGGCTAAAAAACGAAAAGGTGTAAGGGCGGGCGACCTAGAAGTTCGAATTAGCGCAATTGTTAAGCCAAAAGTTGCCACACATGTTCCCGCAATAATAGTAAGCATGGCATTTGTAGTAAAACCTAGGAGAATTTTTGGCAGAATTTCAACGCCGTATGTCCATTTGAAAAAAGTATCTGATAGAGATTTAAATCCGGGTGAAGTTACCAGAGTGATTATTAAAGTACCTAAAACTAAAAGAC
>JBCKHJ010000028.1:0-9083 GCA_038905915.1 Candidatus Planktophila sp.
GGATTTACTCTGTCGCCACCACCCGTGAGCAAAAGAATTGGTGCTGTTTCTCCGGCAATTCGAGCAATACCTAAAATCATGGCAGTAATTAGCCCACTTCGTGCTGCAGGCAAAACAATCATTGCAACAGTTCGCCATTGGGTCCCACCCAAAGCCGTACCTGCTTCACGCAAATCATTTGGAATTAGATTAAGGACTTCCTCTGATGTGCGTGCAATAGTTGGAATCATCAAAATGGTCAGTGCCAGCGCACCCATGAAACCTGAATACCCTTTTGTAATCGGATAAAGAACGGCCGAGAGAATAAATAAGCCAGCAACAATTGATGGAACACCGCTCATTGCTTGTACTAAAAAGCGAATCGGTTTGGTAAGAGATCCCTTAATTTCAGTTAAATAAAGTGCAGTCAGAATCCCAATCGGCATGCTCATAATTAGGGCTAATGAAACCAAAGTAATTGTTCCGGTAATTGCATGTAACAAACCACCATTTGAAAGTGGGTCTGTGGAAGTTGCAAGTGCCATATCGTGGGTGAATAACCCAAAAGATATTCCGGGCAGACCTTTTTGAATTACGGTCCATAAAATACTGAGGATTGGTAGGACAGTAACGGCCGCCCCAATTGCAACTATTGAATTAACGAGTGCATCTCTGGCTGATGCACTGCCACGAGAATAGAGTTGAAAACCCGAAGTAAAGGCCATGTAGAAAATAAAAAACATAGCGAAATAAGCTAATTTGCCTTTCATTGGCGTCATGGCAACAAATAAATAAGTTGCCCCTATCGCACCTATAAAAAGAATTGCATCGCGGATACGATCTTTTGGCTTGGTAGCAACTACACCTGCATATGCAGCAAATCTCGAAGGCTCCGGCTCATCTTTTGCAGCCAACTTAATCGAAGGTTGCAAAGCTGGCTTTGCAGCAGCAGGTGGCAATACTTATACATATGCATCTTCTTCATCAGGCACAGGACAATCAAACTCCGATAAGTCAATCGGTGATTTTTGGATGTCAGATGGTGCTTACACCGCAGCAACGCGCCGTTCAACTTTGATCCATATCCCGCTAGTTGCAGCGCCAATTGCGATCCTGCACAACTTGCCTTCAAATAAAGTTCTTCACCTTTCAGCTGCAACAATTGCAGGAATCTTCGCTGGAACAATTACAAAGTGGAATGACCCACTAGTTGCTGCCGATAATAAAAAAACTGCAGTTACTGTTTATAAGAAAGATGCACAAGGAAACCCAGCAAAGGATGCCAAAGGTAAATTAATCATCCTTCGCACAAAGAACGTTACAGGCTACTACACACTTCCGAATCAGAAAATCAAAGTCATTTATCGTTCGGATTCATCGGGTACTACTGAGAGCTTCACAAACTATATGAGCAAGAGCGCAGGAACTATTTGGACAAAGGCTAAAAACAAAGTATTTAAAGATGGTTTTTCAGGCGATATTAATTCAATTGCTAACTTGGGTCGCGTAGTTGGCGCAGCATCTTCAACCGGTGTGGCACAACTTGCTGGCAAAACTCCTTACTCAATTACTTATGCCGAAGTTAACTATGCAATCGCAAATAAGCTAAAGGTGGCTAGTGTAATTAATCCAGCAGGAAATACTGTTGCACCCGATTCAGTTGGCGTTGGCGCTTTCCTTGCTAGCGCAACACAAGATCCAAATGGTTTCCTAACATATGACTTTGCTACTAAAGAAAAAGGCGCATATACACTAGGAATCGTTTCATATATGCTTGCAGATACTGCTTACCCAGATAAGACCAAAGCTGCAGCAGTAAAGTCAGCGGCCACATACATCTTGAGTTCCAAGTGTTCAAAGAGCGTTGGTGCAGCGCTTGGCTTTGCAGTAATTGATGGCGCCTTGCTTAAAAAATCACTGGCACAAGTTGCAAAGATCGGTTAATTTCTTTAAATAGTTTAAATCGAGGGGGAAGTGGCCGGGGAAATATCCTCGGCCATTTTTTTTGCGCGCCTGGCTGGAATCGAACCAGCGACAACCCGCTTAGAAGGCGAGTGCTCTATCCGACTGAGCTACAGGCGCCTGCAGTGGTCGTGTAGTGCTAAGTCTACCGAGAGTAACTAGTAAGGTTTACGTTCATGGCCGAGTTTATTTACACGATGAAGAAGGCGCGAAAAGCGCACGGTGAAAAAGTCATTCTCGATGATGTGACTCTAGCCTTTTATCCTGGCGCAAAAATTGGCGTAGTTGGCCCAAATGGTGCAGGTAAATCAACAGTTCTGCAAATCATGGCAGGTCTACAAACCGCTTCAAATGGTGAAGCGCTTTTAACACCGGGTTATAGTGTTGGGATCTTGTTGCAAGAACCGGCTTTAAATGAAGAGAAAAATGTTTTAGAAAATATAAAAGAAGGCGTTGGCCAAACTATCGAGATGCTAGATCGCTTCAATGCAATTAGCGAAGAGATGGCAAACCCCGATGCCGACTATGACAAGTTGCTGATCGAGATGGGAAACCTGCAAGAAAAACTCGATCACGCAAATGCTTGGGATTTAGATTCGCAATTAGAACAAGCCATGGACGCACTGCGTTGTCCTCCAAGTGATGCCGATGTGAAAGTCTTATCAGGAGGTGAGCGTCGGCGAGTTGCTCTTTGTAAGCTCTTATTACAACAACCCGACCTATTACTTCTAGACGAGCCAACTAACCACCTAGATGCCGAATCTGTTTTATGGCTAGAACAACATTTAAGCAAGTACGCGGGCACAGTTGTAGCAATTACCCACGATAGATATTTCCTAAACAATGTTGCGCAATGGATTCTCGAACTCGACCGCGGCCGCGCTTATCCTTATGAAGGCAATTACTCGACATATTTGGAAACAAAGTGCGCGCGTTTAAAGATTGAAGGACAAAAAGATGCCAAGCGTGTTAAACGTTTAACTGAAGAACTTGAATGGGTTCGTCAGAATGCCAAGGGGCGCCAAGCTAAATCTAAATCTCGTCTTGCACGCTATGAAGAAATGGCGGCCGAAGCTGACAAGATGCGCAAGTTGGATTTTGACGAAATTCAAATTCCACCAGGGCCACGTCTTGGAAATATCGTTGTTGAAGTTGACCATTTATCTAAAGGTTTTGGCGATAAGTTATTGATTGATGATCTTTCTTTCTCGCTACCTCGCAACGGAATCATTGGAATTATTGGACCAAATGGTGCAGGTAAAACAACTTTATTTAAAATGCTGATGGATTTAGAAAAACCTGATTCTGGCAGCATCAAAGTTGGCGAAACGGTTAAAATTGCTTACGTTGATCAGTCACGTGGTGGAATCGACCCAAAGAAATCTTTATGGGAAGTTGTCTCCGATGGTTTAGATTTCATAAAAGTTGGCCTAGTTGAAATGCCATCTCGTGCATACGTTTCCTGTTTTGGTTTTAAAGGCCCAGATCAACAGAAGATGGCTGGGATCTTATCTGGCGGAGAACGCAATCGTTTGAATTTAGCACTAACCCTTAAACAGGGCGGTAACTTGTTACTACTCGATGAACCAACAAATGACTTAGATGTAGAAACTCTTGGTTCACTTGAAAATGCTTTGCTTGAATTTCCAGGTTGCGTCGTAGTTGTATCTCACGACCGTTGGTTTCTTGATCGAATTGCAACCCATATTTTGGCATATGAGGGCGAATCAAAGTGGTTCTGGTTTGAAGGAAACTTTGCAAGTTATGAGGAAAATAAGATTTCTCGACTAGGCATTGATGCATCTCGACCACACCGTGTCACCTACCGAAAGTTAACTCGCTAATGAAATTTCATAACCAACAATTTGTGCGCTGGGATGATATCGATGCCTTCGGCCATGTCAATAATGCAAAATATCTAGTCTTTGCGCAAGAGGCGCGTTTTAATTGGTCGTTTGTGCAATTTCAAGGCAGCGATGAACGGCCATCAATAGTTGAAATGGTAGTTGCTCGCGCCGAAGTAGATTTTAAAGAGCCAATCTACGAAGTTGGTATTTTTGTGGATGTAAATCTATGGGTTGAATCAATCGGTAATTCATCTTTTGTTTTAATCTATGAGATATCTAAAGACTCAACAATCTTTGCCGTTGTCAAGACTGTACAAGTAGCGGTCTCAATGGAGAGTAAGAAATCCCGACCATTAAATGATGGTGAGCGAGTATTTCTCAATAAGTATCTAGAGAATTAAATGTCAAATACAACAGTTCAAAAAAAAGTTGTAAAAGTACTTGCAGCCGCACAAATTCTAAATGGTATTGGAGTTGCCGGAACAATTGCTGCGGGTTCGCTATTGGTTTCTTCAATTACGGATTCCGAAACATTGGCAGGTCTTGCCCAAACTGCTTCGGTATTAGGCGCTGCGGCGCTAGCGCTACCACTTGCGCGGTTGACAAACTTTGGTGGCCGGCGCCTTGCGCTATCGGTAGGTTTAATTGCTGGTGTAATTGGTTCGCTCTTTGCAATTTTGGGCGGCAGTGAGCGAAATATTTATTTGATGCTAACTGGAACTTTCTTGGTCGGAGCAGCATCGGCGGCTGGTTATCAAGCACGCTTTGCTGCAATCGATTTAGCTACAAATGAGACTGCTGCAAAGCAACTCTCATTTGTTGTTTGGGGTTCAACAATTGGCGCAGTTGCTGGGCCAAATTTAATGGAGCCTGCAGGAAATATTGCGCAACACTTTGGTCTGCCACGACTTGTTGGACCATATTTAATTTCAGCCGTTGCTTTGGCTTTGGCAACAATTGTTATTCAAGCGTTCTTGCGCCCTGATCCATATTTAACTGCCCAATTGCAGAGCAATTCAGTGGGCAAAAAACACGAATCAACGAGGATGGTACTCGCTCATATTCGTGAAAATCCAAAAGCACTCTTTGCCATTATGGCAATTGCAGTTGGACATATTGCGATGATTTCAATCATGGTGATGACACCAGTGCACATGGTACGTGTTGATGTAACACTTACAATTATTGGTTTAGTAATAAGCGTGCATGCCCTTGGTATGTATGCATTTTCGCCGTTAGTCGGATCTCTTAGCGATCGCCTAGGTCGAGTAAAAGTGATTCAAATAGGCGTTTTAACTCTGCTGGCATCGGCAATCGTTGCAGGCACTGCCGCGGCCGATAGCACGATTCAATTAGGAATTGGTTTATTTCTTCTGGGCCTTGGTTGGTCATGCACCTTAATTGCTGGTTCAGCTTTTCTTTCCGAATCCGTAAGCTCCGAGATGAAAACTGCTTCGCAGGGAGCAAGTGATTTAGTTATGAATTTATCTGGTGCTGGTGCTGGCGCACTTGCTGGTCTAATTATCGGCACCCTTTCTTATGGTTGGCTTTGCTTGCTAGCGGCGCTTCCGGTTCTTGTACTCGGTTTATTATCGCGGCGCATGGTTGAAAAATAATGCCAAAAATAAAGAATTTGCTACATTAAAGCAGTGAACACTTTTTATGACCGAATCGGCGGAGAAGCATTCTTTACTGATTTAGTTTCGCAGTTCTACGCCAGAGTCGCAGTAGAGCCAATTTTGCGGTCAATGTATCCAGAGCAAGATTTAAAAGGCGCCGCCCAGCATTTGCAATGGTTTCTTTCTCAATATTGGGGCGGACCAGATAAGTATCAACAAGAGCGAGGCCATCCAAGATTGCGAATGCGCCACGCTGCATTTCATATCGATATTGCCGCCCGAGATGTCTGGCTTGCATGCATGAGCGGCGCCCTTAATGGCATGGAGATAGAACCGGAACTACGTACGGAATTGTGGAACTATTTAGAGAAGGCAGCTAATGCCATGGTCAATCAAGAAAGTTAATCAACCAGATTGAGAACGATTACCAACTTTTAGAATTTCTCCATTTCGTAAATACCAGAGCATTCCACTTTTATCGCGAATTGTCGTGATGCGAAGACCTACTTTTTCAACACTTCCTTGAATATCTAAGACATCTACTTCATCGCCAACCCCATATTGATCTTCGACTAACATAAAGATTCCAGATAAAACATCGCGCACAATGCTTTGAGCGCCAAGACCAAGTGCGACTCCGATTACACCAGCAGATGCGATGATTGGGCCAAGATTAAAACCAAATTCGCCCACCGCCATTGCGATTGCAATAATCCAGATTACTGAATTCATAGTGCTAGATAAGACCGTACCAATAGTTCGCGCGCGTTCTTTTTGGCGGTCAACTAAATTGCGTGGCCCCGGTAGCAAATCAGTCGTTGCTAGACGATTCATGGCGCGGGTAATTGCGCGCGAGGCAAAGAATTGAATCAAGATTGCGCTGGCCAGAATCAAAATAATGCGAAGCGGAGTACCACCTAACCATTCCAGGACTTTTTGGCTCGTATCACTCATGAGAACTCAAACTTTAGCCAAATCTTTATCTAAAAGCGCCTGCGAAATACCCCACCAGCGGCCAATTTGAGGCAAAATAGCGCAATCGGCGCGAGCCACGTGCTAGATCGGGAGCGATTATGTCGCGCGCACTTATTCTAAACGCCACCTATGAACCCTTAGGTGTTGTATCAGAGCGCCGCGCACTAATTCTTATTTTAAATTCGCGCGCGGTTATGGTTGAAGATTCTGGCAACGTCGTTCGCTTTACCGGTGGCCAAATGGCTTTGCCTTCAGTTATTCGTCTGACTAAATTTGTTCGGGTTCCATATCGCCATTCTGTTCCACTTTCTCGCCGCGCAATATTTGCGCGCGATGGTGGGCGGTGCGTCTATTGCACAGCAACGGCAACTTCTATTGACCATGTAGTTCCAAGAAGTCGCGGCGGTGGCCACAGTTGGGGAAATGTTGTTTCGGCTTGTCACAAGTGCAATCATTTAAAAGCAGATAGACAACTTAAAGAATTGGGTTGGCGTCTGCGTACCGCACCACGCGAACCTATTGGCGCAGCATGGAGAATTTTAGGAATAGGGCGCACTGATTACCGATGGTTGCAATATTTAGAACCATTCGGTGTTGCATCTGCTTCTGCTTAACTGTCGCGTTTTTGCACTTTTACGGCGCGCTCGAGTGAGTCATAAGATTCGCCAACTAGTTTTCGCAAAACGGCAGGCGCGTCTTTGCCATCACCGGATAACCACGCCTTGGTCTTATCGAGCGTTAATTGACTAATTACATAATTGGGATACAAGCCAGTAACAATCTTGCTTGCTCCTTCGTAGGATTTACTTTCCCAAACCTGAAGCAAGATGCTGAAGTATTTATCAACAAATAGTGCAAGTAAATCGCGCTGAATTGGGCGCGCAAAGCCTGCCACCAAAGATGAGCGGATAGAAGTGGAAACATCTTCATTAATTGCCCGATCCCATGCGGTGGACTTGGCTTGGCTATTTGGGAAGGCAGCAATTGCAAGCTGGTGGGCAAGGGCGCCATTTGTGGTGTTATCTCGTTCTAATTCAGCATCTAATTCAGCGCGCGTAAATGCGCCTCGCTCTACTAGGGAGATAACAAAACTCCAACGCAAGTCAGCATCAACTGTTAGGCCATTTAATTTGCCATCGAGCATTGACCTAACTTTTAGCTTATCTGAATCGGAGTGCGCATTAGTTGCAAAGCCTCTGGCCAACTGCAATTGCATATCACCTGCAGGTTTTGCTGAATCAAGAAGTGTGCCAATTGCGTTAGCAACCATCTGGCGCATCGATTGGCGATTTTTATCGCTGACATAATTTTCAACTGTCGAATTGAGTTGATTTAATACAACGGTAATAGTTGTGATGTCATCTTCGCCTTTTAGACCAGCAAGGGCAATTTCTATAAAGTCTGTGGCGCAAATTTCCCCATCTCGAAGCATGTCCCACGCCGCCGACCAACAGAGCGCACGGGCCAGAGAGTCTTCGATCTTTCCAAGATGCGCTTTTAGTGTTGCGATGGAGCGATCATCAAAGCGCAATTTCGCGTAACTGAAATCTCGATCATTGATAAGCAATAAATCAGCGACTTTTTCACCGGCAAATTCGGGTACGGGCGTCAAAACACCAGCAATATCTAGTTCAACACTTTTGCGCAACTTTAAGGTTTCACCATTTAAGTCATAGAGCCCAACGGCTAAGCGGTGCGGACGCAATTCTTTTGAGCCAATAGGCATGGTTGGTACCTCTTGTGAAATGGCTAGTGATGAATATGTATCACCGCTTATTTGCAAGACTGGTCGCAAAGTATTTACTCCTGCAGTTTGCAACCAGGTGGAAGTCCACGGGGTAAGTGAACGCCCGCTAGTTGCTTCAAGTTCTACGAGTAAATCTTGCAGCGTTGTATTTTTCCATGCGTGCTTTGCAAAATATTTCTGCAATCCCGCCATAAAGTTTTCACGACCAACATGGGCCACCATCTGCTGCAGAACGGAGGCGCCTTTGGCATAGGTGATACCGTCAAAGTTGGCGTTAACCGCTTCGATATCGACCATATCGGCAACGATTGGATGCGTTGAAGTTAATTGATCTTGGCGATATGCCCAGTTCTTTCGCTCCGAATTAAATCCCGTCCACGAGTTTGTAAAGCGCGTTCCTTCGACAAGGGCTAGGTATGAGGACCATTCGGCAAATGATTCATTGAGCCATAAATCATCCCACCAAGACATTGTGACCATATCTCCAAACCACATATGCGCCATTTCGTGCAAAATCGTATTGGCGCGAGCGTTGTACATGCGCTCGGTTACTTTGCTACGGAAAATCAATAAATCTTCGCGGAAAGTAACTGCGCCAGCATTTTCCATTGCACCAAAGTTGAAATCAACTACAGCAATTTGGTCATATTTTTCAAATGGATAAGCCAGACCAAAGGTTTTTTCAAAGTAATCAAAGCCTTGTTTTGTAATTAAAAATATTTCGTCTTGGTCTATATATTTGGCCATCGATTTGCGAGCATAGATTCCCATTTCAATATCTTTGGAACCCTTATATGTTTGGTGCACATGTGAATATGGCCCAGCAATTAAAGCGGTGATGTATGTAGAAATTCGAGGAGTAGTTTTAAATTCCCAGATTGTTTTAGCATCTGCAGTATCAGTTTTCTTGGCAACTGGATTATTCGAAATTGCTTCCCAATGTTTTGGCGTAGT
>JBCKHJ010000029.1:0-8363 GCA_038905915.1 Candidatus Planktophila sp.
CTGAATGTAATCAATATTCCAAGGAACCGATCTTCAGGCACAAAGAATTCCTTTATATTCACAAAGCCAACTCCATAGATAATGCGCAGAACCCTTCGGACTGCAGTAGATTATTATTTTGTTGTGTCAGATATTGAAAACTCTGCTGGCACCTACTTGAATCGCGACGGGTTTCCTGCATACCATAAGTGCAGAAGTGAGACAGCAAATCCTTGGCAGAATTAAAAACGACGGGGTGTCAGTAGCTACCGCTGCCAAAGAACACGGCATCAGTGGCGCCACCATCTACAATTGGCTTACTAAGGGTGTGAAGGGGCAACCGACACTCCTTGAAGTCGTGAGATTAAAGAAAGAGAACAAAGCCCTGCTCGAGCTAGTGGGGGAAATGACCCTCAAGCTCTCCGAGACCCAAAAAAAGAGATGATCAGAGCGAGCAGTGCTTCAAAGAGCGAACTCGTCAAAAGAAGCGGTATCTCGAGGGCTACCCTCTACTACCAACAAAAGCTCCCCGACAAAGATTGGGGGCTCAAGGTACGTATTGAGGAGGTACTCCGTGAATACTCGAGCTACGGGCATAAAAGGCTTGCTATCTGTCTCAAGGTAAACAAAAAACGTGTACTCAGGGTCATGCACATCTTCGGGATCAAGCCATATCGAAGGAGAGGCAAGAAACCCTTTAAGGTCAACAAGGGTTCAGGATTGATCTTCCCGAATCTGTTGCGCATAGTTTCTCCGCAACATGAGAACCACGTCTGGGTTGCTGACTTCACCTACATCTCGTTTCAAGGGAAGTTCATCTACGTGGCAACCATCATGGATGTTTACACAAGGAAGATCGTCGGTTTCAGTATCCTTGCCAATCACAACACTGCTCTCGTGGTGAACGCCTTGCTTGCTACACTGCAATACAATCCGAGAGCAGTCATCTTCCACTCAGATAATGGCAGCGCGTTTTAGTGCGCGATAGATTGCAGATTGCGACGGCGCCACCTCCACTTTGCGTTTAGCTAATTCATATTTAATTCGCTTGGGTCCCCAGATGGAATTGCGCCGACGCATCTCACAAATCAACACATCGATCTCCGCGCTAATCTGATGAGAACAAGAACGCGGTTTATGGGAGTGATTGATCAAACCTGGTAATCCACTATCTTCATATTTAAGTAACCAGGAATGAATCGTTTGGCGTGAGACGCCAAAACGAGATGCAACTTCGACAACCGAAAGGCCATCGTGAATAACTGCTGAGACTGCTTGGTATCGCTGTTCCATAACACTTAGCTCCGTAATCATGAGAGAAAGTGTCAAGCATTAGGCGAATAGCTGTAAAGCATCAGGCGGAGATGATTAGTAAAGCATCAGCCGAAGTAATACAAAATATTTGTGCGCCCGAAGGGATTTGAACCCCCAACCTTCTGATCCGTAGTCAGATGCTCTATCCGTTGAGCTACGGGCGCGTATTAATTTTTCTAAGACTGGCGAATACTACCTGTTTTCTAAATACCACTCCAAATGTGCACTTGGTATTTGAGCGCGCCCCCTTATAAAACAAATACAAAGGGCGCCCGATCACTCGAGCGCCCTTTGTATTTTAACTTACTTGTTAACCAACTTTCCTGATACGACCATCTAATGCAGGTACCTGAGTAACCTTTTTAGCGGCCATATCAGCCTTCAGTGCATCTACAAATAGATCAAGTAGCGCACCCGTAATTTTTGCTTGTGCTGGTGAGAAGACACCAACATATCCATCTCCACCGTAGAGCAAGAAGTCGAGAGTTGTCAGTGTGTACTCCTTTGAATCCTTTGCAATTGCGGTGCCGTCTAGTCTTGTAACTTCAACAATACGGCTTCCGATTGGCTTAGATGCATCAAATGAGTACTTGAAACCTGAAACCTGTGGGAAGCGACCATCTCCTGGATAGTTACCGCCGACTCCGTTTTCAAGTGCCTTCCATAGATTCGCACCGGTAACAACTGTTGTCACGAGCTGATTTCCAAATGGGAAGACGGTAAAGGCATCACCGAGTGTTACATCGAGCGGACCTGTACCTGTGCGAACAAGAGCTGTATTTGCAGGGACATAAGTCCTTGCAGGGAATGTGTCGCGGATACCGCCACCATTTTGAATTGCAAAGTCAGTCTTGTACTTTGCCCGCATCAGATCGGCAATGTAATTACCCATTGGAGTTTCACCTGAGCGTTCAACCGCCGGTGATCCACCACGTGGGAATACACCAGAGACTTGACCGATCTTTATGTCTAGCTTGGCAGTTAGTTGATCCTTGTACTTCTTAATGAGCGCAGCACCGGTTGCATCTGCGGTAGTTACAGTGCTGACAACTCCAGTGTTAATTGTTGGCGCCGCAGCTCTAAGAATATGCTGCAGTGATGTTCCAACAACTTTGCCGTGGCGGATACAGATCTGTGAACGTGTGTACTCAACACCTGAGCCGCGAACCTGACCAAGAAGTGTTGGTGCAGCCCCACGAGATGATCCAGGAATTAAAGTTGAGAAATTCTGGCGACTGTGGCCACCATAAATAACTGAAGCTCCCTTAATCTGTGACGCAAGAACGTTGTACGGACCCTTTGCAACACCAGCAGAGTTCTCAGCAAATCCTTGGTGAATTAAAACAACCACGATTTCTGCACCAGCTGCCTTTGCATCAACGATGGCTTTGTTGATTCCAGTAACGCCGGGATCGATTTGAATTGTCTTCTTTGCACCGGATGCATCCTTGTAATCAAGGTTTCCTGGGAATACCTGCTCAATTGTCTCTGGTGTATTTGCACCAACAACGCCGACCTTTACGCCGCCGCGGTTAATGATTGTGTACGCCTTGACAGCCTTACTACCAGATTTGAGTGCTGCAAGTGCCTCATCGCCATAGTTAGAAACAACCCATTGGAAATCTGATGCGCCAATAATCATTTGAAGGTGAGCAAGGTTGCGGTCATGTTCATGGTTACCAAGTGATGAAACATCAAGCTTCATCAGGTTAAGAGACTCAATAGTTGGAAGCTCTTCAAACTCAGTTGAAATCGGTGGCGCTGCTCCGATGTTGTCACCTGCTGACAGGGAAAATGTCGCGGCAGATGCTGTGCGGTCTACATTCCAGTTGCTCACTAGCAGCGCTGTTCCAAATGATGAACTAGTGGTTTCAATAGCACCATGTAAATCGTCGAACTGCAATAGCTGAACATTTTTATTTGCTGATAAACCAACAGTTGCAAGTTCTGCTGCTGTGTAACTTTTGCTTGATGCGGTTGGCTTTGAAAAACCATATGCGTTAACAGCTTGCACAACTGGTGTTCCTGCTGGTTGTCCTACCACCACAGGCATTGTTACAACTGAGTTGTTGCGTGCTGGAACAAAGATTGGACAAGAACCCGCACCAGCAGAGACAACATAACCAGTTACACTTGGGTGTACATCTTCTGCAGGTGTCCACCTAACGACAACGCCTTTTGCGCCAATATAAGATGTGACATTTGTCGGAGCGTTTGGAAGCGAATATGTCGCTGCCTGCGCAGATGGGACTAGTAGTGAAACTAGTAGCGATGAAGCTAGGGTTAGTGAACCCCAGCTAAAGATCTTTCGAGGTAAGAGGGTTTTATTCATAGGTGCATTTAAGCAGAATTAAGTTTCCGCCGCTTGAGCGCTCTGTTACGCCAAACAGGTGAAACCGTGAAAATGACTATAAGCCAGCGCTCTTCAGCAACTCTTCGCGCGTTACCGCTTTTTTGCGAGGTTTTCCAAGAGGTTCTCCGGCTGTAATTTCTGCTGCATTAATTTTCTCCCAATGCTCCTGCGTAACAACAACCTGGTTAGTTAGAAGCTCTGAAATATCGCCAGCATTCTTAGGGCTCTTTAGATCTGAAACCAATAGCTCCATAACCGCGGCGGCATCAGATTTATTTGTACCTATAACACCGGTTGGTCCCCGCTTAGCCCAACCGAGAACATAGAGGTTGCCTGCTACGCGCCCATCTGTGTTTACAACTTTGCCATTTTCAAATGGAATTCCATCAATACTTTCGGCTTTGTAACTAATCGCGGAAATCACTAGACCACAAGGGATACTGACTTGACCAGCTGGAGTCGTAAAAGTAATTGCCTCTACTCGGTCGGTGCCGCAAATTTGAACCGGAACATATTGAAATAAAAATTGCATAGTTCGTTCATGCTTTGTTGGTTCTTTCTCAGATATTAAAACCATCGCATCTAGATTGCTTTTAACGCTTTTTTCTGGCGCATCGCCAGCGCGCGCAATGGCCGAATTAACATCGGTGCGATTAATTAAAACATTAGTGTGTTCCAACTTTGGTAATTCGCGCAATTCAGGTGATGTAAATGCTACATGTTCAGCACCACGCCTTGCACAAATATAAACTTTGCGAATCTTACTTTTCTTAAATGCAGCGAGCGCGTAATCTGCGGTATCTGTCGGATCTAATTCGGCAGGGTCTAGCGCCAACATGCGCGCAACATCCATCGCAACATTTCCCGCCCCGATTACTACGGCAACATCGGTATCTAATGGAATTTCTAACTGGGCAAAATCTGGGTGCGCGTTATACCAAGGTACGAAATCTGCGGACGAAATCGAACCCGGTAAATCTTCACCAGGAATTCCTAAAGTTTTTCCAATTGAAGAACCAGTTGCAATAATTACTGCGTCATACTTGTCTTTTAATTCCGAAATACTCACATCGCTGCCTAGCTCAATATTGCCAAATAGACGAAAATTTCCTGCAGTTGCGACTTTCTCAAAAACTTTAGAGACCGTTTTAATTTTTGGATGGTCTGGCGCAACTCCGCTACGCACTAATCCCCATGGAGTTGGTAAGCGCTCGATCATGTCGATTTGAAAAGCAAGACCATCGTTTTGTGAGTTTTGAAGAGCAAGGGCTGCAAAATAACCTGCAGGGCCTGCGCCAACAATTGCAATATTAAAAGTTTTCATTGCAACCTTTCCGTTCAAAACTCTGGCGGAGACGAGAGGATTTGAACCTCCGAACCCCTTTCAGGGTTACCTTATTAGCAGTGAGGCGTCTGAAATATTCATTACCCCGTCTTACGCTTGTTTAGCCAGTTTACCCTGCTTTTATCGGGCCATAAATAGAGTTATCTGAAGTAATTCCTGGGCAAAACATGGGCAAAAACAACCTTAAACATGTAAGTTGCGAGTAGCAGAATAGCGCTAAGGAAGTTCCTCTCAGAGGATTCACTCTCCAACTTTCCCATCGCGATTCAAAGCATCTCTGAAATGCCTATGACAAGTCTCTTATCTATCGGGACATCAGTCTCTTATCTAATGAAACAGGACACCTCACAGCCCACTTAGTTTTACGCATATTTTGCGTGCAATGAGTGAGTTCGTGTTACTTAAATCAAGACCAAGTAAGCAGGGACTATAGGTTTATTGCTCCGGGTTCACTCGCGTCCAAACTTGCGGTAAAAATCATCATCACGGGTTGGCCATTCAAGGAGTCGAGTGCTGGTTTGTCTTTCGCCGAGTCAAATACGCCATCCCCATCATCGAGGTGGAGCATGGCATAGAGCGTCTCACCGTCTTTGGTCATTCGTGAAAGCCCAATCGGTGTGATCTTTTTTGTCTCCCCTGTCGGGAGTGCGCCACTCGTGCCCAAAATTTTTCCGGGCTTACCGGCGTTATCTTCATAAATCACCACAAAGCCTGGCTTCTCGAGACGCGCCATTGCTATTGAAACGCTTCGCCCCGGCAACGGCTCGTCGACATAGATCGCGTTAGTGCCAACAATGAATCCGGTTGAGCCGCCAGTTTGGGACGGTGCGTTGCGGTCGTTCCGGAGGAAGAAAAACGCACCAACAACAATCGGCATGACGATTGCAAGGGAGATGATTGTTTTTGTCTTCATATAGTTAAGAAAACCAAAAGTTTTCGCCTAACGCATCCAACTCAACTGCGTGTGGGTCATTTACTCTAAATCTATTCGAGATTCGCTACCCAGCCCAGATGACAAAGGTAAACAACTTCTCGCCGTTGCCAAGGTCTTTTTCAAAGAGAGAACTGCCACCGCGTGCGTCTTTGCGGATTTCTTTGCCCCAACTAGACGGATCGTCGGTATTTACATTGGCCTTATTACCCTTAGGTGATGTCGTCGCTCCAACTGTGTTGATGGTGTCGAAGTGAGCGTAGATGAAGTTATCGAGCTGGCTGTAATCATGCGCATTCGGGCGCTCATTCTTTAATTGGTCTGGGTTTGCCAGTGTTCCGTCCGGGTCATTCGTGTAGTCCATGCACGTACCAAGATTTGTGTTGGTGAAATTCTCATCTTGATGACCAAGACCTAAAGTGTGTCCCACCTCTTGGCACATGACCAGATTTCGCCAAGCATTGGTGTTGTATTTGCCGGTACTGAAGTAGGTGTCGTTGACTTTAACGGTGCCTTTAACTATGTGACTACCGCTTGCCCAAATCTGTGCGATGCCAAGCCAGCCGTTGTTACCGTAAGTTTTGTTGCAGACCTCTACTCGCCCAGTAGTTGCCTTACAGGTGCTTCCGCCTAGACCAGCGACAATCGTGGTATTAAGTTTGTCCGACACGCTCCAGTCTGTGGAAGTGGCGATGAGGTACGGATCCCACGTGTTGGAAAGATTATCACCAAGTTGTAGCGTAAACGGGTTGGCGGTTCGCGCCCAGTGATAGCCGCCCCAGGAATGGGTAGCGTTAGCGATTACAGTTGAAAAAGTCGCAATCAATAACGATGCGGCGGCAATCGCGAGGGCTTTGTTATTCTTCATTTTCTCTCCTTTGTTGTTGGATTATAGGGCAAATTCGTCTTACTTACCAGGGTCCGATACCACGATATTTAAAGCAAAAGAGAATTTCAAGACAACCCTTGTAATCGGAATTGATGTTGTCGTGCTCAAAGTTGTGCTGGCATTAGCCAAGATGTCGGCGTTAGTGGTATCAATCTTGGTGATAAATACCTTGGCTCTCTGAATAGCGTCCGAAGGAGTTTCGTTAGCTTTGTTATACGAGCCAACAACTTGAGCATAAACAATTTTGGTATCTTGTGGCAATCTATTCGCAACCTTAAAAGCTGCAATATCAGAAGCGATCTGTTCACCGTCAAAACCTTCGTACTCAACAACCATGGGTACTCGATAAATCTCTGAATAACTATATGTTGTCGAATTATTCTGCCTTAAATTTCCGAGATATTCAGGCACGAAGGAAACCGTCGCCAGAAACACAACCATCATTGCTAGAAAGAGGTCGGCATACATCCAACCAGCAAGGAAGGTTAGGTCGTCTTCCCTTACTTTTGGGTGTAACTTACTTCGCAACTTAGTTACCTTCTCCTACGTTGTAATTTCTCAGTCGTGATAACTAGATTTTCAACAGCGGTCGCAAGTCCTTGATTGATTGAGAGCTTTGTAACCGTTTGTTTTGTAAAGAGATATTCCTTGATTGCAATTGTGAGTTCAAGGCGATCATGCGAGTGCTCTTGATCTTCAACCCAGTTAAGATGAAGTGACTTCGCAGAAAAATAGCTCGCGGCAACATTTAAGAAGATGATGATAAAGACGATGATCGCATCTGTAAGCGCGACATTACTAATACGCCATTTAGGGTCAAGTACGTCATATCCGTTCTGCCAGAATTCGAGAAAGTTGACCGTGGCGGTGACGTTTTCATCCACGAATTTCTGGAAGGCGGATGTTGCTTCGCCGATTGCTAGCCATGTAAATGCAACAGGAAAAAAGACAAGTCCATTACGAATACTGGAAGAGATTACGGCATAGCGCCTCATTTTATTTCCGTTATTTGCTAGTGGATAAGGAAGGAATTCAAAGGGATCTACTGATGACCACAACGCTAAATTCTCATTGGCACGCAGAGCGTGCATGAGTTTTTCGACATAAGGGTCGCCAAGAAAACCGTGCCCGCGAGCCCATTTTTCAATGAGATCAGCGAGAATACGGTGCTTCTCGAGTCTTGTTACCCGTGCCATAAATTCTCCCCTTTAAAAAGAGTTAATTACTTGACTTCTTTAATCGCCTTACTGTCATTTGCAAGTGCAAGTGCGGTGTCAGCTGACGGATCGAAGATTTCAATCTGTGAAGGCTTACCCTTGTATGCGAGATAAACGTTTGTTGGTGTGTCCTTGTTGTAATAAACAACACCTAATCCATCAGGCTTTATAAAGCTCACGCCATTAGGTTGGTTACCTGCAGCAAGTGTTGAGTCATAGCCATTTACCTCTTTATATGTCGCGATTACGCGGAATTTTGGAGTTATGTCAGAGATGCCCTTTCCACCTGGAAGGTTGGGGTAACTTGCTTGCCATTGACATTCTTCATTTCATTG
>JBCKHJ010000030.1:0-7668 GCA_038905915.1 Candidatus Planktophila sp.
TTATGAAGAATTAGCTAAAGAACTTCCCGCTCTTGCCATGGCTTCTCGCACAGTTGGATCGCTACAAATTAGAAATAAGGGGGGAGTTGGAGGCAATTTGGGTTCGGCATCTCCAGCGGGGGATGCCCACCCTGCACTTCTGGCAACTGGTGCAAGCGTTATTGTGGCAAACCTTGCAGGTAGGCGCGCCATTGATATTAATGATTTTTATTTAGGCCCAAAGAAGAATGCAATGCAGTCTGATGAAATAATTATCAGTATTTTGATTCCAAAAGCAAAGGGCGGGCAGCAATTTTCTAAAATTGGAACGCGAAATGCGATGGTTATCGCAGTTGCATCCTTTGGAATTGCAATTGATGCCGATGGGCAAAGCGTTGGTACTGGAATTGGATCTGCGGGTCCAACACCACTTCGGGCGCTTGCGGCAGAAAAATATGCCTCAGAGAACCTGGATTGGAATTCATATAGCCCGATTTCAGAAGTTGTTATGAAGGAATTTGGTTGTCTAGTTGCATCCGCGGCAAAACCGATTGATGATGTGCGCGGTACTGCGGCATATCGCAGACACGCTCTTTCGGTCGTTTCTGCGCGTTGTTTGAAATGGTCTTGGCAAAAAACTTCAGAGATGAAAATGGGGAAGCAATAATGCGGCTGACTTGTAGCGTAAATGGGGTCGAACAAATTATCGATGATATCTGGCCCGGTGAGAGCCTGCTATATGTTCTTCGCGAACGTATGGGTCTACCTGGTGCAAAAAATGCGTGCGAACAAGGTGAATGCGGTTCATGTTCGGTCATTTTAAATGGCGTTTTGGTCTGTGCATGTTTAGTTGGTGCCGGACAAGTCGAAGGCGCAAAAATTATTACGGTCGAAGGGTTAGCCGGTGAAAAAGATTTGCATCCTGTGCAACAAGCCTATCTTGATGCCGGCGCTGTTCAATGCGGGTTTTGTACACCTGGTTTAATCGTGGCAACTGTGGATCTTTTAGAATCAAATCCCAATCCAACTGATAGCGAAATTCGCGAAGCCCTTGCGGGAAATCTTTGCCGGTGTACGGGGTATTCGAAAATAATGGATGCGGTTCGATTAGCTGCGGCGCGGGGTAATAAATGAGTCAAACTCTTATTACTAGTGATTACATCGCTACCTTGGATGCCAATGATCGCGAAATTACATCTGGTTGGGTTGCAGTCGATAGGAATCTAATTGTCGCAATTGGCTCTGGTGAAATCCCAGATAGCTATTTAAAGTTTGCACGCATCGATGGTTCTGGCTGCCTGCTTACTCCTGGTTTTGTAAATACGCACCATCATCTATATCAGTGGGCAACGCGCGGAATTGCCACCGAAGCCACGCTCTTTGAATGGTTAGTCGAGCTCTACCCGATTTGGGGCCATGTAGATGCTGAAATTACTTTCGCTGCTGCACAGGGCGCGCTTGCTTCCTTATTGCTCTCTGGTTGCACATACGCATCCGATCATCATTATCTTTTTCCGAAAGAGGGCGGTGATTGTTTAGGCGCCGAAATTTCCGCGGCAGAGCAACTTGGTATTCGCTTTCACCCAACGCGAGGTTCTATGGATTTGGGCAGATCTAACGGTGGGTTGCCACCAGATAACGTGGTTGAAGATCGTGATCAAATTTTAATTGCGAGTGAAGATGCAATTAATCGTTTTCATAATCCGGCAAGTGGCGCAATGGTGAAAATTGGTATCGCTCCATGTTCGCCTTTTAGCGTAACCGCCGATCTAATGCGAGAAGCAGCAAAGCTTGCCCGCAAACATAACGTGCGTTTACATACACATCTGGCGGAAACAATTGATGAAGAAGCCTTCTGTCAGGAAAAATTCGGTTGTTCGCCAACAGATTATGTTGAATCCTTAGGTTGGTTGGGTTCGGATGTCTGGATGGCGCACGCGGTACACCTAGATGATCTGGCAATTGCAAAGTTTGGAAAAACTAAAACTTCGGTCGCACATTGCCCCTCATCTAATGCCAGACTTGGTGTTGGTATCGCAAACGTTCAAAAGCTTGTAAACGCAGGTGTTCCAGTTGGCCTTGGCGTAGATGGCGCTGCCAGTAATGAAAGCGGTGAATTACTTACTGAGGTGCGATCGGCTGTGCTTTGGGCGAGGCTCAAAGATGGCCCAACTGCGATGAGTTCTCGCCAGGCTTTAGCCCTTGCTACCCGCGGAGGCGCAAAAGTGTTAGGGCGAGAAAATGAATTAGGAAGTATTGAAGTTGGAAAGTTAGCTGATTTAGTTCTCTGGAAATTAGATGATATCGGGCATATCGATATTGTTGATCCAATTGCAGCACTTGTACTTGGTCCGAAAGCAGAAGTAAGCGCCTTACTTGTTAATGGTGAAGTTCGTGTTCGTCACGGTGCGCTAACTTCTAAATCGCATGAAGAAATTGCAAAGGATGCAGCAAAGGCTAGTAAGAATCTTTTATCGCGGGCAGCGAAAGCGGGCCATCGTGGCTAAATTACCCGAAATACAAAACGCATCTTTGCCAACAAAACAGCGAGATCGAGTCAGTGCGCCTGTACTAGGTGGTATTGGTGAGAGCGTAATGCGCCCTGATGGTGCGTTAAAAGTTACGGGCGACTTTGCCTTTTCAAGTGATTTGTGGGCCGACGGAATGCTTTGGGCTAGCACACTTCGTTCGCCACATCCGCATGCACGGATTATATCAATTAACATCGCGCCAGCCTTAAAAATAAATGGCGTATCTGCAGTTTTAACTCATGATGATATACCAGGATCAAAACTTTACGGTTTAGAAATTATCGATCAACCCGTTCTTGCAATAGATGTGATTCGCTTTCATGGAGAAGCCATTGCAATTGTTGCAGCAGATCATCCCGAAACTGCAAAACGCGCGGCGCAGGCAATCGAAGTGGAATATGAAATTCTCGAACCTGTGGTGGATGCTGATTTTGCGATTAGTGGTAAAGCGCCAATTATTCATGAAGGTGGAAATATCACGCGCCATGTTCCAATTCGATTTGGTCCGCAAAATATTAAGGCAGATGTAGTTGTAACCGGTGAATACGAAGTTGGAATGCAAGATCAAGCCCCGTTAGGCCCAGAATCTGGATTAGCTATCCCCTCCGATGACGGCGGGATTGATCTATATATTTCTACCCAGTGGCTACATGTCGATCGCGCGCAATTGGCAATGATTTTGGGGCTACCACCAGAGAAAGTTCGTCTTACTCTGGCAGGTGTTGGCGGGGCATTTGGTGCCCGTGAAGATCTTTCAATGCAAGCACATGTTTGTCTGCTAGCGATGCGAACAGGTAAACCAGTCAAAATTGTTTACTCTCGCGAAGAATCTTTCTTTGGACATGTTCATCGCCATCCCGGAAAATTGCGATACGAACATGGAGTTTCAAAAGAGGGAAAAATTCTTTATGTCAAAGCAAATATTGTGCTAGATGGCGGTGCTTATGCATCATCTTCACCTGCAGTCTGTGCCAATGCGGCATGTTTTGCGGTCGGACCATATGAATGTGAAAGTGCAACGATTGATGCTTATGTTGCTTACACAAATAATCCGCCTTGCGGTGCGATGCGCGGATTTGGCGCAGTACAAACGGCTTTCGCTTATGAATCGCAGATGGATAAAATTGCCGCAACACTCGGGATAGACCCGATTGATTTGCGACTTAAAAATGCCATGTCTCGCAATTCACTAATGCCAACCGGACAAAGAATTGATTCGGCAGCACCGGTAGCTGAAATTCTAGAAAAATTGCGGGACATGCCACTTCCTCCGTTGACGGCAACTACTGCCGGACATGATCTTTTAGATCTACCGGGGGGCGCAAGTAATTCAACACATGGCGAAGGTGTGGTTCGTGGAATTGGTTACGCCGTTGGAATTAAAAATGTTGGGTTTTCGGAAGGCTTTGATGATTATTCAACTGCGCGCGTTCGGTTAGAAATAATTAATGGCGAACCAGTAGTTGAAGTTCACACCGCAGCGGCAGAAGTTGGACAAGGTTTAGTAACACTTAAGGGACAGATCGCACGTACTGAACTTGGAGTACAGCGGGTTGTTGTCCGTATGAGCGATACGCAAGTGGGCAGTAGTGGTTCTACCAGTGCCTCGCGCCAGTCTTATGTAACAGGTGGAGCGGTAATGACCGCATGCATCGCAGTGCGTGATGAAGTTCTTCTTTATGCCATGGAGAAATTAGGACATCTTCATCCGCATCTTCTGCATTTTCGAAGCACATATAAATTTATCAATGGCGAAATTCGAAACGGTGAAGGAACGCTGGTCTCAACTCTTGCTGATCTTTTAAAAGAGCGAACCTTTGAATGCACCCGCGAATACCGCCACCGTGCAACAACACCGATTGACCCAGTAACTGGTCAGGGAAGACCTCATGTGCAATTTGCTTTTGCGGGACATCGCGCAGTTGTCGATGTTGATATAGAGACTGGCTTAATTAAAGTTATTGAAATGGCGACAGTTCAAGATGTTGGTAAAGCACTTAACCCGCAAGCTGTAGAGGGGCAAATAGAAGGTGGTACCGCACAAGGCCTTGGCCTGGCAATTATGGAAGAGATTCAAGTAGTTAACGGCAAAGTTAAGAACCCATCATTTACAGATTACTTAATTCCTACAATTTTGGATATGCCACCTGTTCGATCAATTATTTTAGAATATCCAGATGAACACGCTCCTTATGGTCTGCGCGGAGTAGGGGAGCCGCCAACAATTTCTAGTACCCCTGCCCTGGTATCTGCAATTCGCCAAGCAACCGGTTTAGCACTTACTCGCATTCCAATTCGTCCGGAGCACATTACTTTAACTATGTAAGCTCTTAAAATTTTAATTTTTGTAGTCGGCGATACTGGAATCGAACTAGTTACCCCTCAATTTCGAGGTGTTGCGACGACTAATTGAATTCACCAATCGATATACTCATTTAATGTCATTCGCCGTTATCTTTAGATCAACCAGAACAACAGATTCCGCTGACCTCTATCAAGAGCAAACCGAATTGATGGAATCCTTGGTGAAATCCATTCCTGGCTATCTCTCCCATTTTAGCTTCCGTGATCCCGCTACCCGAAAAGGTGTAACCATCTCTTACTTTGAATCGGAAGATGACATTAAAGAATGGAAGCAAGTTAGTGACCACATAAGAGCACAGGAATTAGGTAGATCAGATTTCTATGAGAATTATGAAGTTCAAGTAGTGGAAGTAGTTAGAGAATATTCTTGGCATAAATAATCAAGACCAATAACTTGGAATAACTTACCCACTAATCCATGTTATTGAGCGTGTGGGATTTCTTGGCTAGGCAATTTATGGAATCAGCAGCAATTTTCCGCTTGTTTGACCACTAAATAAGTCGTCGTGTGATTGTGGAGCATCCATTAACCCATACCTTTTCCCAATTCGAACATCAAGTCGATTTTCCGCGATCATTGTGAAGATACTTTCGCACCTCTGGCGATACTCTTCTTTCGTCGCTATATAGTTGGTAAGAGTTGGACGCGTAATAAAGAGTGAGCCGCCAGTATTCAAGCGCTGCAACTCAAATGGGGGAACAGCTCCGCTAGCGGCTCCAAATAAGACCATCATCCCGCGCGGCTTAAGGCATTGCAGCGACTGATCAAAAGTTTTGGCACCAACTCCGTCATAAACAACGTCGACCCCTTTACCGCCAGTAATTTCCTTGACTTGCGCAAGGAAATCTTCTTTGTCATAGCGAATTACGGCTTTGACTCCAACCTCTTTAATGATTTGAGCTTTCGCATCAGAGGAGGTGGTAGCAAGGACTTCACCTCCAAGATTTCGAACCATTTGCGCCAATAATCGACCGGTGCCACCAGCAGCGGCATGAATGAGGGCAAGATCGCCTGGCTTAATAGGATAAGTTGAATGGGATAAATAGTGGGCAGTTATTCCTTGCAGCGCGACCGCACCGGATGTTTCAATATCAATACCGTCTGGGACAAGAACAAGTTTATCTGCCTCCACGATGTGATATTCGGCGTAACTACCCAGCGCAGATACCCACACAACTCTCTGACCCTTTTTGAAATCTTTTACTTCGCGACCAACTTCTTCGATGGTTCCAGCGCCTTCTAACCCTGGGGTATATGGAAGCGCCATGTTGTAGCTAGGCAATCCTTTGCGTTGATAAATATCGATGAAATTAACACCAGCTACCGCAACTTTTATTAATACTCGCGTCGGCGAAGGAGATGGGATCTCTCCATCGACATATCTCATATTTATCGATTCTCCGCTTTGCGCGAGTTCTATCTTTTTCAACGTCCTATGCCCCTTTTCTCTTCTATTGCACTTGAGACGCGATAGTTTTTTCTAAAAGCGTTCACCCGACTTACCTTGGGCTTACCGTCAGTAAATCGGGTGAGTGTAAATTATTTTGCATTTATGGAATCAGGATTGCGCGTCCTTTGACTTTCCCATCGTTGAGGTCGCGAAGCGCTTGGTTCGCATCCTTCAGAGCATATTCCACAGTTGCGAGGTGTACTAAGCCACGATCTGCAAGCGCCATAAGCTCGTTCAAATCTGCCCATGTACCGACGAGATTCCCAATGATATTGCGTTCAGTAAAAATCATGTCAACAGTAGGGATATTGATGTTTTCCCCGTAACCGACGATGTAATAGTTACCTGCTGGGCGTGTCATATCTAGCCCCTTCTTGGTAGACCCCTTTTCGCCTACGAAGTCAATGACAGCTTCTGCACCTTTCCCTTTTGTAATTTTTAAAACTTCATCAACTTCATTGCCGTCAGCTTTAACCAAATAGTCGGAGCCGCTCTCTTTGGCAAGGCCTAGCGCAAGATCAGATTTATCGACAACAATGATTTCAGCAGCACACATAGCTTTAAGGCATTGAATACCTATATGTCCAAGCCCGCCAGCACCAATACAGACGACATACTGTCCTGGTAGTAGCAAGCGAGATGCTTTCTTTGCCACGTGATATGCGGTCAGACCTGCATCGGCATAAGCTGCAACTGCTTTTGGTGTAAGCGACTTAGGTAGAGCAATAACATTTCGCATGGATGTCACGAGCGCTTCCGCATACCCGCCATTTTCACTTAACCCTGGGAAAGATCCAGAGCCGTGCATATCTTCACCGCGGCGATGTTCGATTTCAACGCCAGAGGAAATTCTTGGATGGAGTATGACCGGGTCGCCTTTCTTCAATCCTTCAACATCTGAGCCAACTTCTTCAATCCAACCAGCATTTTCGTGACCTAAAATCAATGGCAACAAACTCTTGCCATCCGGATCCATAGTTGGCTTCCAAACGCCCTCAATAACATGCAGATCGGTTCGGCAAACTCCGGCGCCGCCAATCTTCACCAGGACATCCGTAGGTTTCACAATTTTTGGATCTGGTACATCTTCAAACTGCACCCAGTTGGCTGCAGTTAAAGACTCATCGTACTTATGAAGGACTTGTGCTTTCATTGGTATAGCTCTCCTTTGTGAGGCGGGATTGTATAGATCGGTAAAAAGTTATCCATCAAATTCGTATGTTAGTGCCCACAGCCACTACTTACTAGAGCCTGTAGCAACTCCTTCATGTGGAAGCCTCATATGAGACGAGTGCCTACTGATGAGTAAACAAAGCAATGATAACGCCCATGGAGAATGCTCA
>JBCKHJ010000031.1:0-7623 GCA_038905915.1 Candidatus Planktophila sp.
AAGAACACGATGATGGTTTATATGTTGTTAGAAAATTAACTGGTTCGGCTTCAAATAAACCATACCGTTGCCCTGGGTGTGATCAAATGATTCCAATGGCAACACCACATACCGTTGCTTGGCTAGATAGTGATGAAGAAGGACGACGCCATTGGCACAATGCACTTCTGTTAGTGGCTCTAAAGTCCAGCAGATAAAAACAATTTTGTTAGTTAGTGGCGAAGAAATTGACCCAACACATACAGTTTCAGGTATTAACGTTATTTGTCACCGAGTTCCTGCAACTGAAAAACTTCCGGTTACTACTTATTCGTCAACTAAAATAAGTAATTAACGATTCGCTCCGGGTACCCAGAGTTGATCACCGATTTTTGAATTTGCATGACGCGCTAAAACAAAAAGTAAATCAGATAAACGATTTAAATATTTGGCAGTTACTGGGCTGACCCCTGAACCAAATGCGTGAATTGCAGCCCATGTTAGTCGCTCGGCTCTCCTTGTTACCGTACGAGCAACATGTAAGTGCGCAGCCGCTGGCGTTCCTGAAGGTAAAACAAATGAGCGAAGTTGTTCTAAACTTGAATTATATTTATCAATTTGTTCTTCAATAAATGTTACCTGTGATTCCAAAACTCGCAGCGGTTCAAAAGCTGGGGAATCCGTAACAGGGGTACATAAATCAGCACCAACATCAAATAAATCATTTTGAATTCTCACTAGCAAGGTGCGGACATCATCAGGTAGTTCATCGGTAGAAAGAACCACGCCAATAGATGAATTTGCTTCATCGACTGTGGCGTATGCTTCAAGGCGTGGATCATTCTTTGATGTACGACTCATATCCCCCAATGAAGTAGTTCCATCATCGCCAGTCTTGGTATAAATGCGCGTTAAATTAACCATGGGTAGAGCCTATTAGGAGAGTTACGATGAGACCACTCGGCCACGGGTGATACCGCGTGAACACAAAATGAAGGAGGGCTTATGGCTACGGCAGATCGTTTCCGCGTAACTGGTGGTGCTCGTCTTCAGGGCGAAGTCCATGTAAGTGGGGCGAAAAACTCTGTACTTAAATTAATGGCCGCATCCTTACTGGCTACTGGCAAAACAACTATTCGCAATGTGCCAGCAATTGTCGATGTAGAGATCATGGCTGACTTACTAACTCGCTTGGGCTGCAAAGTTGCCCACTTTGGATCAGTAGTTTCCATAGATGTTCCGGTACTTCTAGGACATCGCGCAGATTATGACTTAGTAAGAAAAATGCGTGCATCCATAAATGTTTTAGGACCACTAGTTGCACGAGTTGGTGAAGCCGAAGTTGCCTTACCTGGTGGGGATGCAATTGGTTCTCGCGGTTTAGATTTTCATATAAAAGGTTTAGAAGCCCTCGGTGCCACTGCCCATATTGAACATGGCTACGTCGTTGCACGTGCACCACAAGGTTTAACAGGTGCCCATGTTGAGTTAGATTTCCCAAGCGTAGGAGCAACTGAAAATATTATGACTGCCGCGGTCTTAGCCCACGGAATAACAACTATCGATAATGCGCCGCGCGAACCTGATGTAGTTGATTTAGGTGAATTCTTAATTGAGATGGGCGCGAAAATTGAAGGCCTTGGAACTCCGCTAATCACAATCACGGGTGTTAAAGAATTACACCCAACCGATCACACGACTATTCCAGATCGAATAATCACGGGAACGTGGGCAATTGCTGCGGTGATGACAAAAGGCGACATCACAATCCATGGTGCTCGCCCAGAACATTTAGAACTCCCCCTTGAAAAGTTAGCAAGTGCTGGCGCAATTGTTACAACTACTGCCGATGGAATTCGCATACAAATGGATCGCAGGCCACAAGCAATTGATGTTGCGACGCTTCCATTTCCAGGTTTTCCAACCGATTTACTGCCCATGGTTATTGCCCTTAATTCAATCGCCGATGGTGATGCCATAGTGACGGAAAATGTTTTTGAATCGCGCTTTATGTTTGTCAATGAATTAATTCGACTTGGCGCCCACATCAGCATCGATGGCCATCATGCAGCAATTACTGGCGTGCCAGAACTATCTGGTGCACCCGTTGAAGCCACTGATATTCGCGCTGGAGCGGGTTTAGTTCTAGCCGCGTTAGTTAGCGATGGTGAAACAACTATCGATCATGCTTATCATGTTGACCGTGGATATCCGCAATTTGCAGAACAGTTGCAAAAACTTGGAGCGAAAGTGAGCCGTGAATAATGAGACCGATTCCTGACCGAAATTTAGCGCTCGAGCTTATTCGTGTAACTGAGACTGCAGCGATGGCAGCAGCGCCGTGGGTTGGGCGGGGCGAAAAGAATCTGGCCGATAAGGCAGCGGTAGAAGCAATGCGCGAAATTATTAATACCGTTGACATGTCAGGCATCGTTGTAATTGGTGAAGGCGAAAAAGATAACGCACCTATGTTGCACAACGGTGAAAGCGTTGGCAATCAACAAGGTCCATCGTGCGATGTCGCCGTTGATCCAATTGATGGAACATCACTTACCGCAAACGGAATGAATGGCGCCATCAGTGTTATCGCGCTATCTCCACGCGGAACGATGTTTGACCCACGCGATACTTTTTACATGAATAAAATTGTTACTGGCCCACAAGCTGCGCAGGTAATTGACATAACTGTAAGTACAGCGCAAAACATCAAGGCTGTTGCAAAGGCTAAAAATCTTTCGGTAAACGATATAACGGTAATTGTTCTTAATCGTCCGCGTCATGAAACATTAATTAGAGAAATTCGTGAAGCCGGTGCACGTATCCGATTAATTCAAGATGGTGATATTGCCGCTGCAATTGAGACTGCGCGCCCTGGAACTGGAATCGACCTGCTGATGGGAATTGGCGGAACTCCTGAAGGAGTTATAACCGCGGCTGCAATGATTTGTTTAGGCGGGGCCATCCAAGGTCAACTACATATTGATGGGAAAAACTCTAACGAAGTTTTAATGACTCGCGATTTAGTTAATTCTGATGATGTTTTCTTAGCCGCGACTGGAATTACTGATGGAGAACTACTGCGGGGTATTCGTTATACGCCTTATGGCGCAATCAGCCAATCAATTGTTATGCGTGGAAAATCAAAGACCGTACGCGTGATTGAGACCGAGCACCACTTAAAAGATTAATCAGTACTTTCGCCAAGAATTGAAACGCGATTATTTGAAACAGATATAAATCCACCGTGAACACTATGTTGCGCTACACTTCCATCGGCTGCCTTGATTGAAACAATTCCATCGACTAGTACACCAAAGAGCGGTGAGTGATCTGTAAGAATTCCCAGATCACCATCTATCGTGCGAGCAGAAACCATTGTGGCTTCGCCCGACCAAACGCGCTTCTCTGGCGATACTAGTTCGACGTAAAATACCATTCTATTTCCTTTTACCCTTTAGCCAATTCAGCGGCTTTACGTTCTACATCATCTAAGCCACCACACATATAGAATGCTTGTTCCGGAAGATGGTCATACTTTCCATCGGCAAGGGCTTCAAATGCGCTAATTGTTTCGGCAACTGGAACGAATGAACCATCAAGGCCGGTAAAGACCTTTGCCACGAAAGTATTCTGTGACAAGAAGCGTTGGATGCGGCGAGCGCGACCAACAAGAATACGATCCTCTTCTGATAATTCATCGATTCCAAGAATTGCAATAATGTCTTGCAAATCTTTGTAGCGCTGCAAGATCTGCTTAATACGGTTAGCAACACCGAAGTGGTGTTCGCCGATATAGCGTGGATCTAAGATGCGCGATGTTGAATCAAGTGGATCTACTGCAGGATAAATTCCAAGTTCTGAAATCGGACGAGATAACACGGTTGTTGCATCTAAGTGCGCGAAAGTTGTGTGCGGAGCAGGGTCAGTAATGTCATCGGCTGGAACATAAATTGCCTGCATCGATGTAATCGAGTTACCACGAGTTGAAGTTATACGTTCCTGTAACTGGCCCATTTCATCGGCCAAGGTTGGCTGATAACCAACAGCAGAAGGCATACGGCCAAGAAGTGTTGAAACTTCAGAACCTGCTTGTGTAAAGCGGAAAATGTTATCGATAAAGAGCAACACATCCTGCTTTTGAACATCGCGGAAATATTCAGCCATTGTCAGCGCTGAAAGTGCCACGCGAAGACGCGTTCCAGGTGGTTCGTCCATCTGGCCGAAAACTAATGCGGTCTTATTAATAACACCGGTTTCAGTCATTTCAAGGAATAAGTCGTTACCTTCGCGAGTACGTTCGCCAACGCCGGCGAAAACAGATACTCCACCGAAGTTTTCAGCAACACGGTAAATCATTTCCTGAATCAAAACAGTTTTACCAACACCAGCACCACCGAATAAACCAATCTTTCCACCCTTTACATATGGTGTTAAAAGATCGATAACTTTGATTCCAGTCTCGAACATCTCAGTTTTTGATTCCAACTGGTCGAAAGCTGGTGGATTACGGTGAATTGGCCAGCGCTCTTTGATATCGAGTGAGGATGTTGGCACATCTAAAGATTCTCCAAGAACGTTAAATACGTGGCCCTTTGTCACATCACCAACTGGAACAGAAATTGATGCTCCAGTATCTGAAACTTCAGCACCGCGGACCATTCCGTCCGTTGGTTGCATAGAAATTGCGCGCACAAGGTTGTCACCAATGTGTTGTGCAACTTCCATCGTTACCTTACGAGTTTGACCAGAAATAGTCACTTCGACATGTAAGGCGTTAAAGATTGCGGGCATTGAATCGGCTGGGAATTCAATATCCACCACCGGTCCGATGACTCGCGCTACCCGACCCTTACTTGAAGTTTTGGTTGAAGTTTCCATCGACATCATTCACTCCCTGCACTAGCTGAGGCCAACGCGTCTGCGCCGCCAACAATTTCACTGATCTCTTGGGTAATTTCGGCCTGACGAGCCGCGTTTGCAAGTCGAGTTAACGACTTAATTAAATCTTCAGCATTATCAGTTGCTGATTTCATTGCACGGCGCCTTGCGGCATGCTCGGAAGCTGCTGATTGCAACATTGCGTTAAATACTCGAGCACCGATATAGCGAGGAAGCAGTGCATTAAGCACTGTTTCGGCACCGGGTTCGAATTCATACATTGGCAATAGACCAGTTGGAGCTGGTGTATCTGATTCAACAACTTCCAATGGAAGCATGCGCTTTGCCATCGCATTTTGTGTCAGCATCGAAACGAATTCGGTGAAGACAATATGGATTTCATCGACTCCTGCAAGATCGGTTTGTGCATCTGCGATAAAGGCTTTGATGAGCGCGTCGGCAACTTCTTTCGCATCTGCATAAGTTGGGTTATCTGAAAACCCTGACCACGAACCAGCAATCGCTCGATTACGGAAACGATAATAATTTACTGCCTTGCGACCGACTAAGTATGAAGTTACATCCAAACCGCGTGATCTAATAAGGGCGGCTAACTGTTCGCCTTCTTTGATTGCATTGTTTGAATATGCACCAGCCAAACCGCGATCTGAAGAAATAATTAAAATCGCTGCACGCTTTGGATTCTCTGATGCTGTTGTTAATGGGTGATTTGTTGATGAATAACTGGCAACTGCAGATACCGCACGAGTCAACTCATTTGCATAAGGAGTTGAAGATTTAACTCGTTGTCGCGCCTTGACAATACGAGAGGCGGAAATTAATTCCATCGCTTTCGTGATTTTCTTGGTCGCTTTTACCGAACGCGTTCGGCGGCGATATATACGAAGTTGGGCACCCATTTTTTACTTCTTCACCGCCGGTGGCACATACTTAATGATTTGTTCCACACCTTCGCCATCAAGGGCATCGGCTGGCGCTTCATTTATCGCACCTGCTACTGATGATTTAAACATCTTCTTGAAAGTTGCAACTGCTTCTTCCATAGATTTGATGGTGTCATCATTTAATTCTTTAGTTTCAGATATGACAGTAAAGATTGCTTTACGTTCACGGCCAATGAATTCAAGAAATTCGCTTTCAAATCGGCGAATATCTGGAAGTGGAATTTCATCTAATTTTCCTGAAGTACCAGACCAGATTGAAACAATTTGGCGCTCTAGCGAATATGGTGAGTATTGGCCTTGCTTTAAAAGTTCAACCATGCGCGCACCGCGCTCAAGTTGTGCCTTTGATGCCGCATCTAGATCTGAACCAAATGCTGAGAAAGCTTCCATTTCGCGGAACTGGGCAAGGTCAAGCCGCAGGCGTCCAGCAACTTTCTTCATCGCTTTAGTTTGCGCCGCACCACCAACGCGTGAAACCGAGATACCAACGTTAATCGCTGGGCGAACGCCGGCGTTAAACAAATCAGTTTCCAAGAAGCACTGTCCGTCAGTAATTGAAATTACATTTGTAGGAATAAAAGCAGATACATCATTTCCCTTTGTTTCAACAATTGGCAGACCTGTCATTGAACCGCCACCTAATTCATCTGAAAGTTTTGCGCAACGTTCTAGCAAACGTGAGTGTAAGTAGAAAATATCACCTGGGTAGGCTTCGCGACCTGGTGGACGGCGTAGCAACAACGAGACCGAACGATAAGCCTCTGCTTGTTTTGATAAATCATCAAAAACAATAAGTACGTGTTGTCCTGCATACATCCAGTGTTGACCAATTGCAGAACCTGTATACGGTGCTAAATATTTAAAGCCGGCCGGATCTGATGCAGGTGATGCAACAATTGTTGTGTATTCCATCGCGCCAGCTTCTTCAAGTGCGCCTTTAACGGCTGCAATTGTTGAACCCTTTTGTCCAATAGCAACATAAATACATTTAACTTGCTTCTTTGGATCTCCCGATAACCAGTTTTCGCGTTGGTTAATAATTGCGTCAACTGCAACGGCGGTCTTACCAGTTTGGCGATCACCAATAATTAATTGACGTTGTCCGCGACCAATCGCTGTCATCGCATCGATAGCTTTAATTCCAGTAGCAAGTGGTTCTTTTACTGGTTGACGTTGAACTACAGAGGGAGCCTGTAATTCAAGGGCGCGACGAGTATCAGATTTAATTTCCCCTTTGCCATCAATTGGTCGACCGAGTGTGTCAACAACGCGACCAAGGAAAGCATCTCCTAGCGCCAATGACTTTAATCTCCCACCAATTTTTGGCAATAGCGCTTATGCAACCAAGCCTGTATTCCTAGTTTTTCTCTCAGTTATCTTGATTTCGGTTTTCTTTATCGCTGCATCACGCAAAGCTGCGATCGTTCCATCAAAACTTCAATTTGCTGGCGAAGGAATCTACTCATTTGTTCGCAATGACTTGGCTCGCGAAGTTATCGGCCATGAATTCATGCGATTTGTACCGTATCTCTTTACTCTCTTTACCTTTGTTCTTACCAACAACTTGTTCGGAATCGTTCCTTTCCTTCAATTCCCCAGCATGTCGCGCGTGGGATTTCCATATGTCTTGGCAATTTTGACCCTTGCAACTTTCCACTATGTTGGAATTCGCAAACAAGGTTTCAGAAAATATTTCAAGGACATCATGTTTATGCCTGGTGTTCCTAAAGCGGCGTACATTTTGCTCACTCCAATTGAGTTAGTAACATTTTTTGTATCACGCCCTTTGACTCTTTCATTG
>JBCKHJ010000032.1:0-7466 GCA_038905915.1 Candidatus Planktophila sp.
GCTCTTCTCTCGCTAGTTCTTCTAAATAGTGTTATAGGAGTTCTTAAATTATCAATAGGTCGCACAAAGCCACGATTAGGGATTGATTTACTATATGCCGGTGGAATGTCATTTCCGAGCGGACATGCATCGAATGCAGTTTTATCGTGGGGAGTACTTGCTTATTTAATCTATCGGTATGCACATGTTGATAGATATCAAGGACGATTAGCAAGTGCAGGCGTAGCCCTAATTTCGCTGACAGTTTGTACTGTTTCACTGATTCGCCAAACGCATTGGCTATCGGATCTTCTTGCTGGTCTCTTTATCGGTGGTGCTCTGCTAGTCCTTGTCATTGCATTAGATAGGTACATTCCATCTAATAGCCAACGTAGCTAGCAACAATTAGTATTTACTCATGATTGTCGGAATCGGAATTGATGTCGTTAATATTGCTAGGTTTGAAGAATCACTCAAACGAACGCCGGCGTTGGCCGAGAAACTTTTTACAGAAGCCGAGCGCTTGAAACCAATTTCATCATTGGCGGCGCGTTTTGCAGCTAAAGAAGCGCTGGCTAAAGCGCTAAATGCCGGCAGAGGCCTACCTTGGCATGGCGCTGAAGTTGTTAATTTAGAGAGCGGTAAACCAGCATTTCTCTTCCGTGGAGAAATCGCTGATTTGATAGATGGCGCACAAGTTCATTTATCTTTATCTCACGATGCGGCAATAGCATCTGCCATGGTTATCGTGGAGCGAAATTAATGTTTGAGCGTGCAGAGGCACGCATAGATCCCAGCGCAATTGCATCAAATATTGCGTTACTTAAAAAAACTTCGGGCACTAATTTATTGGCTGTTGTGAAAGCCGATGCATACGGTCACGGCTTGATAGAGGTTTCGAAGATTGCGCTAAATTCTGGTGCAACTTGGCTGGGTGTTGCATTGCTAGAAGAAGCGCTAACACTTCGCAAAGCAGGGATAACTGCTCCAATTTTGGCGTGGCTAGTTCCACCTGGTTCGGATTTTAATAGCGCGATTAAATCCGATATTGATATTGCAGTTGCATCCCTTGCATCATTTAAAGAAATTATTGCAACGGGTCTGCGTGCACGAATTCATATTGAAGTAGATACCGGAATGAATCGCGGTGGTTTCTTAGACGAATGGAATGAATTCTTAAAGTGTGATTTTTCTAGCGTAGATGTAATTGGAATATTTTCGCACTTTGCGCGTGCTGATGAACCTAGCGAAAAACAAAATCTCCAACAATTAGAGCGTTTTAAAGAAATAGTGAAAGATTTTCCTATTAAGCCACAAATTCTGCACTTGTCGAATTCGGCGGCAACGCTAAAAGACCCGAACTCTGTCTTTGATTTGGTTCGAACTGGAATCGCAATCTATGGATTAACACCAGATGTAGCACACCTTGGAACAAGTTCAATACTTGGGCTTAAACCTGCAATGCAATTGCGCGCTAAATTACATTTAGCAAAAAAAGTTCTCGCGGGTTCACCCGTTGGTTATGGCGCAAGTGAATTAACGAAATCTGATACAAAACTTGGAGTTGTTGCAATCGGCTATGCCGATGGAATCCCGCGCATTGCACACGAAGCCGGCGTATTTATTGATGGAAAACGAGCACCGATAATTGGGCGAATCTCAATGGACCAATTTGTTGTTGATCTTGGCGCAGATTCCACTGCCAAATCAGGGGATTGGGTAATAGTTTTTGGTGATGGCAGCCGTGGTGAATACACCGCCGATGATTGGGCAAGCGCCTCTGGCAGTATTAATTATGAAATAGTTACACGTATCGGAGCGCGTGTGCCTAGAATACATGGTATTCATGTCTACTAATTCACCGATACTTCAAGTCCGAGGAGTTTCAATTTCCTTTGGTGGTCTTTGCGCACTCAATGATGTTTATTTAGAGTTAGGTAAAAATGAAGTCGTTGGTTTAATTGGTCCAAACGGTGCGGGCAAGACAACTTTATTTAATGTTCTTTGTGGCCTTATCAGACCAGATTCTGGAAGTCTTGAAATTGATGGCAAGAAACATAATTGGCCTAACACCGATGAATTAGTTGGACTCGGAATTGCACGAACGTTGCAAGGCGTTGGATTATTTGGTGATTTAACCGTTTTGGAAAATGTCATGATTGGCGCGCAACGTTTTGCAAAATCGGGTTTAATCTCTGCAGCTTTCGGGCGAAATAACAAGGATGAAAAAGCTTTGCGCGAAAAATCGCGCGCCGCCCTTGAACGCGTCTATGCATTGGGACTTGCGCATCGCCGCGCAGATACTTTGTCTTATCCTGATACTAAACGCGTTGCAATTGCGCGCGCATTAGTAAGTGAGCCAAAAATTCTGATGCTTGATGAACCAGCAGGTGGTCTTGCCGAGCAAGATATTGAATGGATGAATTCACTGATCCGTAATTTAAGTGCACAAATGTCAGTTCTATTAGTTGAGCACCATATGGATGTCGTGATGAGCGTGTGCAGCAAGCTCTACGTTTTAAATTTTGGCGAAGTAATTGCTAGCGGTGGCGCTGAAAAAGTACGTCGCGATCCAGCAGTTATGGCTGCTTATTTAGGAACAAGTGTTTAAATGAGCCTTCAAGTTTTAGATTTAAGTGTGGACCATGGAGCTATTCGTGCTTTGCGCGGCGTTTCGTTTAGCGTTGAAAGCGGCCAACTTGCTGCAGTAATTGGTGCCAATGGCGCAGGAAAGACCACTTTATTGCGCACGCTTTCAGCTCTAAATAAAGCTAGTCAAGGAAGTGCTAGTTGGAAAGATACTAATTTGTTGCACAGCAAAACTGAACAACTTGTGCGCCGCGGCATTTCACATGTTTCGGAAGGCAAAGCAGTTATTCCAGAACTGAGCGTGCTCGAAAATCTCGATCTTGGTGCGATATGGCGAGGCAATAAGAGTGAATCAAAAAAAACACGTGATGAAATCATTCAAATTTTTCCTCGTTTAGGTGAGCGTTTATCCCAGCGCGCCGGTACTTTATCTGGGGGAGAGCGCCAAATGCTTGCTATTGGGCGCTCTCTTATGTCAAAGCCAGAATTACTTCTTCTTGATGAACCCTCCCTTGGTTTGGCGCCCCTTGTAGTTGAACAAATCTTTCAAACAATTCGCGATTTAACAACATCTATGGGATTAACAGTTGTTTTAGTCGAACAAAATGCGATGGGAGCTCTCAAAATTGCTGATGTTGGAGTTGTTTTGAATTTAGGAAAAGTTGTCGCACATGATTCTGCGAAAGTATTAATCAATGATCCGGCAGTGCGCGCTGCCTATTTGGGATATTGATATGTTCCAGTTTATAAATACCATTCTTATAGGAATTACGACTGGCTCTATCTATTCCCTAATGGCAATTGCAATTGTTTTAATCTGGCGCAGCACAAGGGTAATTAACTTTGCGCAAGCTGGGTTAGCCTTATTTTCAACTTATATTGGTTATGAAGTCGTAAGCAGAATTGATTCTTTTTGGATAGCCCTCCCTGTAGCTATGCTGGGGGGAGCACTTATCTCAGCAGTTATTGAATTAGCACTTATGCGTCCACTTTTAAGACATACAAATAGCGGTCCAATTGCAGCAGTTGCGCCAATTATCGCAACTCTTGGACTTTTAGGAATTGTCAGAGCAATTACTGCATTTATATGGGGTGGGCAAGATGTGGTCATTAAAGCCCCACTATCTAATATTGGTTTTTCAATAGGTGAGCAGACTCTGGTATTTTCCCCTATGAAAGCAGCGATCATAATTTCGGTTCTTATTTTGGTAATTGCGCTGACTCTTGTTTTTCAGAAAACAAATCTGGGTCTCTCATTGCGCGCATCGGCCTTCTCGCCCGAGATCGCACGGTTATCTGGCATTCGTGTTGATTTAATCAGAACTCTCGGCTGGTCCCTTTCTGGGGCGGTTGGCGCCGTTGCTGGCTTGCTTCAAGTGGCAAACAGTTCTGGCTCTATCTCACCAGATTCAGTCGATTTCGCTGTTTTGTTAGCTGCAGGTTTTATTACTGCAGTTATTGGGGGCCTTGATAGTTTAGTTGGCGCAGTCATAAGTGGTTTGATATATGGAATTATTTTGTCATTTGTATTGGTGTATGTAAGTAGTGGACTCTATTTCATCACACCGCTGGTAATTCTTATCGTCATATTGATTCTTAGACCGCAAGGCATCTTTGGAATGAAGGCGAGCAGACGTGCATAAAGTAAAAAGTTCTAGCCATCTGCGGACCTTTATCTTCATTGGTTTCATTCTCTTTTTAATCAGCAATCGTGTTGACGAACTTCGTGTTTATCAGGGAATACAGGTCGCGGTCTATGTTGTTGGAATCTCATCACTAATTTTACTTACGGGTTATTCGGGCCAAGTATCGCTAGGCCACGGCGCACTCCTTGCAATTGGTGGTTATAGCGCTGCAGTTGCTAAAAATATTTATCAAATTCCAACGCCCTTAACATTTGTAGTCGCAGTACTTATCACTGCCTTTGCTGGTGCTATTTTAGGAATTGCAGCAGCGCGTCTATCTGGACCATATTTGGCTGGCACAACTCTTACTCTTGCCATTGCCATTCCTTCAATTGCTAATCAATTTAAAGTCTTTGGCGGAGAACAAGGCTTACTCTTTGATGTTGGATTTCCGCCGCTTTCACTCGGAGAAGATTTCACACAATATAAGTGGTTCTTCTGGATTGCCGCTGCCTGTGCTCTTATATCTACTTGGTTTGTAAAAAATATTTTGGGTTCTAGATATGGCCGAACTTGGCGCGCGATTCGAAGCAATGATGTCGCCGCAGAATTATCAGGCATTTCCATTGCGCGCTCGAAAATCTTGGCCTTCACCATCAGCGCTGGAGTGGCTGGCTTGGCCGGTGCCCTGCTGGCGATGTCTATTAGCACCGTCTCCCCGAGCGCATTTCCGCTCGCCTTATCCTTTTCGTTACTTACTGGGGCGGTTTTAAGTGGTCTTTCTACCCTGTCAGGTGTAATAATTGGCTCAGTAATTTTAGTAGCTATTCCAGAATTGGCTGATGTGGTGGCACACCGAATCGGATCCTCTGAGGCAGTAGTTACAAATTTGCCGGGCTTTATGGTGAGCGCACTCTTAATCTTGACAATTTTACTGGCCCCCAATGGACCAGTTGAGCAGATGAGAGCACACAAAGCACATAAAGCGCATAAAACTTAAGATAGAAAATGTCTATCTTAAGCAATAAAGTTCGGCAACAGTAAATAACCCTCGATGGAAGGAAAAAAATGGATCGAAAAAATCGTGCGAAGCTAATTACAGCTTCAGCGGTAATTGCAATGGCATCGTTAGTCCTCTCTGCAATTCCAGCACAAGCCAGGGAAGTTGGCGTCTCGGCAACTGAAATCAAGTTTGGCATGACTGTTCCTATGACAGGTAGCGCATCCCTTGGTTATAACAAGATTCCAGGTGCAGTAAAGGCCTACTTTGATTATCTCAATGAAAATGGTGGAGTAAATGGGCGCAACTTAAAACTTGTTGTTAAAGATGATCGCTATGTTCCAATGGAAGCTATTTCAAAGACGCTCGAACTTATTTTGAAAGATAAAGTCATGGCGCTGCTTGCACCTCTTGGAACCTCTAACAACATAGCAATCGCTTCATCGGTTAACCCAGGTCGCCGCGGAATTCCAGTTCTCTTTGTTAATACCGGATTTAGCGGTTTTGCCAATCAGAAGAAATATCCAACTACTTATGCAATCTTGCCTTCTTATATAATGGAAGCAAAGATCATGGGTGCCTACATCAAGGAAAACTTCGCAGGCAAAAAACTTGGTCTGCTATACCAAGACGATGATTTTGGTTCTGACGCGCTCGCTGGATTTAAACAAGCTGGTATTGAATTTGCAGTCAAGGTGCCTTATGCATCTGGTTCGCAAGGAACCGCAACTGCTCCAGGTTGGATTACTAAGTTACAAGCAGGTGGTGCAGAAGTTGTAGTTCTCTTTGGAGTCACTACTGCATCTATCTTCGCACTCAGCGTAGCGGCAGCACTTAAATTTGCGCCACAGTGGATTCTCGGATCCGTTGGTGGAGATGCCACAACAATTAAACTTGCAGGCGTGCCTGCAGGCATTCTTTTTAACGCAGTTGGATCATCATTTGCGCCAGCAACGACCGACACCACCGATGAGTATGTGAAATTATTTAGCGAAATTTATGCAAAGGCCGTTCCAGGATCTGCCTTTGATAACAATGTAATGGTCGGTATGAATACTGCATTTATAACTGCGCAAGCAGTTAAAGCAGCAGGTGCCAATCCAACCCGCAAATCACTAATGGCAGCAATTAATGCTAAGGGTGCAAATTTTGCATCGGCGGGCCTAGTTCCGCTTAACTTCTCATCTACTAGCCGAGTTGGATATAACGGTTTCTGGTTTGGAAAATACTCATCAGCTGGTGATTTAAAGCCAGTCGATGGTAAGTACGTTGTTTATACAACCGATTCAGGTGCCGGCGCAGTTGTGAAATCCACATATAAGCGTCCAGCCATGCCAGCGAAGGGATTACCAAACTAATGAAACTCTCAATTAATAAGCTACGCCTTGCAGCGCTAATTTCTGCAACCGCGTTATTAACCGGAGTTCTTGTCTCAACTCCAGTCGCAGCAAGCGCTGTGATTGTGTGCGATGGCAAGTCTCCTATTCAGTCATGTGGCGGAACTACTTCAGATGGTGCGCCATTTGCGGCACAGATTCCCGCAAACTTCACTGGAACTGTCGCGCTTTATTCACATGGATATCGTCCAAATGTTCCAGTTGTGGCAGGTATTCCTAGTTTGGGCGGATATGTAGTAACCAATACGCCCGAACCAGTTCCTGGTGGCAGCGTACTTGGTCCTGAAGTCGCTAAGTATTTCTTTAGCCAAGGTGTTGCAATTTTGGGTTCAGGTTTTGCGCGCCAAGGTTGGAATGTCGATTCAGCGATAGCGACCAACGTTGAATTAATCGAACTCTTTAAAAAGCAATTTCCAAAGACAACTAAGGTACTTGCTTGGGGACAATCACTTGGTGGTTACATCACGCAAGGTCTGGCAGAGGTTCGTCCTGATTTACTAACTGCTGCTGCACCTATGTGTATGGCCGATAGTGCGGAGGCTCAATTAACGGCTGCCGGTGACTTCCTTTGGGGTGTGAAAGTTCTCTTTGATCCAACCATAAAGGGCGGAAATTATTCAGCAGGTGCTGCTGGTTATGCCGAATCAATGGGCGACCTCGGTAAATTCTTTACCGTTATCGGTAAATTATCGGCAGGTATCTCTACTGGAAAGTGGCCAGATACTTCTAGTGCCACAGGTAAATCACTCGAAACTGCCGGAATTCCGGTGCGAAGCGCCTTGTTATTACTTGGACTTATGACAGGGCTGCCAACACAATCGGCTCACTTTGATTCCATTAGTGGCCCAGCAGCACCACATCCGCTCAGATTAGGGT
>JBCKHJ010000033.1:0-5549 GCA_038905915.1 Candidatus Planktophila sp.
CAAATCCAGGTTTAGTTCTTATAGATTCGAAAACAGACGAAGTCCTTTACGGAAATCTTGAGAAATCTCCACGAACTCCTGCTTCGCTATTGAAACTTGTTTCGACTTTTTCAGCACTTCACTTTCTTGGACCGGATACAAAAATGCAAACAACGATATATTCTACAAAAACAAAGAACAAATATGTCCTTATAGGAGAACTTGATCCGTGGCTATCTTCAAATGTGAATTTATCGAAAAAGAATGAACAACCATTTCTACCTACTCTTATAACAAAAGCAAATGTTAAAAAGTCTCGATCTATAGCTATTGAGTATTTTGGACTATATGAGACCGATTTGAAAAATCTTGCGAAATATCTACGCACGAAGAGGATTACTCTCAAGTATAAAAAAATCAGCAAAGAAGTTGCTCAAAATCAAGTAAGCAAGGAAATTTCACACCTTAATTCCGCTTCAGTGGCCAAGATGGTGGAGTTTGCACTTCTATGGAGTGAGAACACATTGGCCAATAGGCTCGGGAAAGCAGCAGCGAGGTCATTGGGTGAAAGCACGAAAGGTCCAGGACTTCAAAAAACTTTTACAGCTGCTTTAAATACACTGGATATTAATACTGAGGGGCTACAGATTGAAGATGGCAGTGGACTTTCCCACGAGAACCGAATATCTGCGATCACTTTAGCTCAATTATTAATAAAAACTCGTACAATTGCGCGTTATAGCGCTCTTTATGACGGACTTCCCATCGCCGGAAAAACTGGAACTTTAAAGAAACGATTTATTGAGACTGCGCCAAACGCAGTTGGTTTAGTTAGAGCAAAGACGGGCTGGCTCTCAGGAACGGTAAGTTTAGCTGGTTATGTAACATCGGGGGATCGAGAGTATGTCTTGGTTGTGATTGCCGATCGAATTACGCCAACGCTAACTTCTCGGAAAAAAGTACGAGCAATAATGGATAAAATGATTGGAACCTTGACGAAATAGGGCGCTGCGCTCGGTTTAGCTGACTCTAATGAAGGCCAATTCTGAACGATTTCAATTTTCTTTCCGAATCCGAATATAGATAGACTCTACACATTCGCTTTTTCAATGGTTACGAGTGTGACCCATCGGAGCGCTTGGTTTAAAAATATTGAGATAAAGCAACTAGGAGAACTCATGGAAAACGAAAGCAAATGTCCGTATTCAGGTAGCCATGCAGATGAAGGCACCACGAACCGCGATTGGTGGCCAAATGCGCTCAACCTAAAAGTTCTTCAACAGAATTCTCCGATCTCTGACCCAATGGGCCAGTCATTCGATTACGCAGCAGAATTTAAATCACTAGACATTAAAGCTCTTAAGGGTGATATCGAAAATCTCATGACAACTTCGCGCGATTGGTGGCCGGCGGATTACGGTCACTACGGACCTTTCTTTATTCGTATGGCTTGGCATAGCGCCGGCACATATCGCGTCAGTGATGGTCGTGGTGGCGCGGGCGCAGGAATGCAGCGCTTTGCGCCCCTTAATAGCTGGCCCGATAACGTCAACCTCGATAAAGCGCGTCGCTTGTTGTGGCCAATTAAGCAAAAGTACGGCAAGAAGATTTCATGGGCTGACTTAATAATTCTCACCGGTAACTGCGCACTTGAATCAATGGGGTTTAAAACATTTGGTTTTGCTGGCGGACGTGTAGATGTCTGGGAAGCAGATGAAACATATTGGGGTAAAGAGGTTGAATGGCTTGCTGATGAGCGTTACAGCGGTGATCGTGATTTGGCAGACCCGCTAGCTGCAGTGCAGATGGGTCTTATCTATGTAAACCCAGAAGGTCCTAACGGAAATCCAGATCCGCTGCTATCGGCACGAGATATTCGTGAAACTTTTGCACGTATGGCGATGAATGATGAAGAGACTGTCGCACTCATTGCAGGTGGACATACATTCGGTAAGACACATGGCGCGGCTGATCCAAGTAAATATGTAGGCGCTGAACCTGAAGCTGCTGCCATTGAAGAGATGGGGTTGGGCTGGAAGAACTCATTTGGTAGCGGCAATGCTGGGCAAACAATTAGTAGTGGACTTGAAGGCGCTTGGACGCATACGCCGATTGCTTGGGACAACAGTTTCTTCAAAACTCTCTTTGCATACGAGTGGGAGCAGACAAAAAGCCCAGCTGGCGCAACCCAGTGGATTCCAAAAGATGGCGGCGCTTCTAATATTGTGGCAGATGCTCATGATGCATCGAAAACACATGCACCAGTGATGCTGACATCAGATCTCGCGCTTCGCATTGATCCAATCTACGAGAAGATCTCTCGCAATTTTTTAGAAAATCCAGATCATCTCGCTGATGTCTTCGCACGCGCTTGGTTTAAGTTAACGCACCGCGATATGGGTCCAATCGCTCGCTACCTTGGCCCAGAAGTTCCTTCCGAGCAATTACTGTGGCAGGACCGCGTTCCGGAAGTGACTTACAAACTCGTTGATGCAAGCGATATTGAATTACTGAAGAAAGAAATACTTTCATCGCCACTTTCAGTTGCTCAATTGGTCACTACTGCGTGGGCATCAGCGTCAACATTTAGAGGCACCGATAAGCGCGGTGGCGCAAACGGCGCGCGTATCCGGCTAGAGCCACAGCGAAATTGGGAAGTAAATAATCCTTCGCAACTTAATAAAGTGTTGACGGTACTTGCGGAAATTCAAGGCGTATTCAATGCAAAGAGCGTTGGCAACGGAAAGCAAATTTCACTTGCCGACCTCATCGTCCTTGCTGGAAGCGCTGCAGTAGAGCAGGCTGCGAAAAGCGCTGGACATAACATTGAAGTTTCATTTGTTCCGGGCCGCACCGATGCTATGCAAGAACAGACATCAGTGGAATCTTTTGCAGTTCTTGAACCCAAGGCTGATGGGTTCCGTAATTATGTTGCTGCTGGAAATAGCCATCCTGCAGAATTTCTTCTTGTTAATCGCGCTGCGCTGTTAACTCTTACTGCACCAGAGATGACAGTTCTGGTTGGTGGCATGCGCGTTCTTGGTGCGAATACTTCGCACTCCGAAGTCGGAGTATTGACAGAGCGACCAGAGGTGTTGACCAATGACTTCTTTGTTAACCTACTTGATATGGATCTGACATGGAATCAGAACTCAAAGAACGAAGATCTCTTTGAAGCTCGCGATCGCAAGAGCGGCAAAGTCAGATGGAGCGGTAGCAGAGTTGATCTCGTCTTTGGCTCGAACTCACAACTACGCGCACTCGCAGAGGTCTATGCCAGCAACGATGCGGGGGAGAAGTTTGTTCGTGACTTCGTGGCTGCATGGGAAAAGGTGATGGAGTTAGATCGCTTCTAACTAAAGTGGGGCGAGTCGGACTCGAATCGACAGCAGCGCCTTCAACGCTCGTTAAGGGCTAGATAGAGCCAGAATTACTTTTTAAGAGTATTTTTAGAACATGCTTAAAGCAATTCTCCGAATCGCAGCCGCAGTAACGGTTGTCATTTTAGCCTTCCGCGCCGTAGGTTCATTTCTTTCATGGACGGAAGACCAAAAAGATTCTGTGGCTAATTCTTGGATCGATGACGATGAATTTGAAGAAGCATAAGTGAGTTCGCATTATCTAGCAGGAACTTGCAACATTGGGAAAGGTGAAATTCGACTGTTATGGAACACGAACACGACTTTACGCTTGACCTTGACGGTCAGGTAACCTGCTTTATCTGTGGTTGTATGGATGATGAGATGTTTCCTATGCCACAATGGAAAGACCCATACGAGGGATTAACAAACCAAAAGGATTTTGAATAAGAAAGTTAACAATAGGCCTTAGTTAGATATTCTTGGTCTTATCCGCTTAAATTATTTTGTGGCGCACGCTAAGCCTTCGCGGAAATTGACCGCAATAAGTACAGACCACTACGCCTTAAGGATTGGTGCGCCCGTACGATGATTTGGGACCGACCAGCTACTCTGAATTCATTCAGAGAGTCTTGTGCGCTTCTTAAAAACTGAGATAGTGAATGCCTGTTTCGTGTTCCAAGGAGTCACGTGGAATCTCTGCTCGGTTTTTTCCAAAGTAAAAAAGTCCCCAAATATTTCTTGAAGTGAGGCTGCGTTGTGCCTTTCAACGGGTAGGCCACTGCATTCCTCGGGTCCGTCCTTCGAAAATGCAATAATTATCGCAGTGCCGCCATCAGACAAATTGCGACGAACTGAATTCACATAGCGTTCTTGATCAGACTCTGATGTCAGGAAGTGAAACACTGCCCTGTCATACCAAAGATCGAGCGCCTGTTCTGACTGAAAATCTAAAACATCACAAACTTCATAAATAACACTCTCGCCTCTTTTTCCGAGACGTTCGCGTGTTCGAAGTAAAGCCGCACTTGCGATATCCAAAATCGTCATGTTCTGAAACCCTCGCTCAATCAGCCCATCAACGAAAAGCGATGCACCTGCACCCACATCAATGATTCGACTCTCTGGTGCAAGATGTAGATCATCAATCAGGTCCAACCAGAGAGATTCTTTTGATTGCCACCAACTGACATCTTGATACTTCGATTGATGAATCTGTTGCCAATGATTTGTAGAAGCGCCCATCTATTTAGTTTAGGCCAGAATAAACCGACAGCAGCGCCATCTGATCAAGATTTTTCTTTACTAAATCTTTATCTTTATTTTATGGAATTGATATCCCCCAGGTGCATCATAGGAACAGAATAAATCGACGCAACGGCGCTAACACTTGGGAGAAGATCATCATGAGAAAAAAAGTTCTGATTTTATCGGCAATAATTCTTTTTGTACTGGTAGGAGTTATAGCCATGGCGTCGCGGGGAGGAGATCCTATGGCAGGAGATCCTATGGCAGGAGATCAGATGGGAGGCTCGGTCAATTATGACAAGAATTTGCCGAACAGAAGTCCTGCGGATCGCGCGCCTCTCTCATACATAGAGAAAAATGGCGTAAAAGAATTTACGCTGACCGCCGAAGCGATTAACTGGGAATATGTCAAAGGTAAGACGCTTGTGGCGTGGGGTTATAATGGTCAAATTCCTGGACCAGAAATTCGAGTTACCGAAGGAGACAAGGTAAGAATCGTATTTACCAACAAACTTCCAAAAGCAACGACAGTGCATTGGCATGGTATTGATGTCCCTAATGATCAAGATGGCGTTCCCGGCGTAACTCAAAAAGCCATAAAGCCAGGCGAAACGTATACTTATGAATTTGCTGCTAAGCCCGCTGGCACGCGGTTCTATCACACACACGGCGGCGCGGCTATGGTCGATGAAGCTGAACAGTTGGATAGGGGACTTTCCGGAGCTTTCATTATTGAACCGAAAAATTATGCTACGAACAAACCGGATAGAGAATACACCTTGATTTTGGATGAGTGGGAGACAACCGGAATGAGCAACATGATGGGCAACAATGCAGAGGCGATGGCTGGTATGGCTGGTATGGCATATAACTTGTTTACTATCAATGGCAGAGCATTCCCCGACACCGAACCTCTCAAGGTTAAAAAGGGTGAGCGAGTTCGCATACGAATGATAAACGGCG
>JBCKHJ010000034.1:0-5039 GCA_038905915.1 Candidatus Planktophila sp.
ATTTCATTCATAGCCAGCGTCTTAGCCGCTTCGGTTGCACCAGTGTTTACATTGATACGATTCTTGATAACGGTAACAATGGCTGGAACTTGAGTTGAGCCAGTGATGAGATAATACGATCGACTTTGAATTAATTCATTTTCACCCAGCCAGACAATTGTTGCAGCGAAGCGATCTGCCGGTTCGGTGTAATTATTAGCAAGCTCAATGACATCGCCCCGGGTTGCATCAACTTCGGGTTCCAAAACAAGAGTTACGGCGGTTGATTCAACTGCTGTGCTTAATTTCCCAGCGTATGTGTGGATTGCGGATATTTTCGCCTTTTTCTTACTTGGCAAGATGACAACTTCATCATTAACCGAGAAGGATCCATTTACTATCGTTCCTGATAACCCGCGGAAATTTTCAGCACGCAAAATTAGTTGAATTCCAAGGTGCGCTTTATTAACGTGGTTCTCTGCTTTATCCCATGTTTGGATGTACTCCAAGAGCGTTGGTCCGTCATACCAATCCATATTGGTACTTCTTCTCACAACGTTATCTCCGACAAGCGCGCTTACTGGAATTGCTTGAAAGTCTTTTATTCCTAACCTTGTAATGACATCTTTGAGTTCGGAAAGGATTTGATGATAAATATCTTCGCTGTAATTCATGGCATCTAACTTGTTAACGACTATGGCAACTCTTTCAACGCGCATCAAAGAACAAATTGTTAAGTGTCGCAAGGTTTGTGTGCGAATACCTCTCGATGCATCGATCAAAACCAAGGCCACATCCGCCCTTGATGCACCTACCACCATATTTCGCGTGTACTGCTCATGCCCTGGCGCATCAGCGATGATGAGGCGTTTCCCATTAAGCAATGACATCGAGCGATAGGCAACGTCAATGGTAATTCCTTGCTCGCGCTCGGCTTCCAACCCATCCGTTAAGAGACTGAAATCAACTTCGCCAGCTTTAATAGTTGAACCGCTACGTCGCACATTTCTGGCAGCGGCAACTGTGTCATGAGGGACGCTATCGGTTTCTACCAATAGGCGCCCAATAAGGGTGCTCTTGCCATCGTCTACAGATCCACAGGTGAGGAGTCGAATGATTGGCTTTCCCATTAGAAGTAGCCCTCAGTTTTCTTCTTCTCCATCGAATCCTCTTTATCTCCATCAATGAGACGAGTGGCGCGTTCGCTTAATTTTACCGCCATTACTTCATCAACAATTTCTTCAATTGTTATTGCATCTGATTCGACCGCAGCTGTAAGGGGATAACATCCAAGAGTTCGGAATCTAATTTTTCGCATCTCTGGCTTTTCATTTTCCAAGAGTGGATAGCGATCATCATCAACCATGATCATTTGTTCGCCGCGCCAAATGATTGGTCGCATTTTTGCAAAATAGAGCGGGTTAACTGGAATCTTATTTAATTGAATATAAGTCCAGATATCTAACTCGGTCCAATCTGAAAGTGGAAAGATTCGCATACTTTGATCATGGGTTAACCGTGGGTTATAGCTCCGCCAGAGTTCAGGTCTCTGAGCACGAGGATCCCATCGATGCCCTGCTTCACGAACAGAGAAAATTCGCTCTTTCGCTCTGCTTCTCTCTTCATCACGGCGAGAACCACCAATAGCAGCATCAAAGCCATTCATATCTAAAGCTTGGCGCAAGGCAACTGTTTTCATTATGCGCGTGTACTCTGAAATACTGCGGGTAAAAGGGGTTATTTTTTCGTTTACGCCCTCTTGATTGGTATGGACAATAATATTTAATCCGTACTCTTTCACCATCTCACCTCTAAAGGTAATCATCTCTTTAAATTTCCATGTCGTGTCTATATGCAGCACTGGAAATGGAATTGGAGTTGGATGAAAGGCTTTTTTCGCTAAATGCAGAAGAACTGAGGAATCTTTCCCGATCGAATAGAGAAGTACTGGTTTTCGAAAAGCAGTAGCGCTTTCTCGCAAAATTTCGATAGATTCGTCTTCCAGGGCTTGAAGAATTTCTGGCGATGAGTTCATTTTGAGTATTTTAGACTTTAAACCTTGTGAAATCCCTGAGAATCAATCAATTGCTCCGTTATTTTTCCATTTGGAATTCCAAACTCGCTCTCTTCGTCAGAATCGTTACATCGTGTACCATCAGAACCCACGGGAGTTCAGTAATAATGGACTGAGAGGAAGACTCCATAGTCTTCGACCGTCGAACCTGAAATGGGTAATGCCACCACAGGGAGACCACTCGAACCCGTGCCCCGTTCATAACAGAAAGGGCACGTCAGTGCAGATATTGAACCGTAAGAGATTTACTAAAGTATTAATTGCCGTCATAGTTACCTCCACTGCTCTAGCAATTGCCATCACTGCGCTCACGCGAGAGTCAGTTCAGGTAATAAAAGAGGTATCTCTTGTAACCCATGACTCTTTCGTTATGAAAAAGTCATTGGTCGCAGATTTTACTAAAACTACTGGCTACCGCCTCAATCTTATAAAAGCTGGAGATACTGGCAGCCTTGCTAATCGTTTAATCCTTACTAAAGGAACTCCAATTGCTGATGCAGTATTTGGCATTGACAATACTTTTGCTAGCCTAGCAACCAGTAATGACCTTATCGATGGTTCGCTAACCGCAATTGGCTTCGGGGATGTTTGCTTTAATTACGATAAGTTGTGGTTTGCAAATCATAAAATTGCTCCACCTACTTCGGTGAAACAATTGATTGAGCCGACCTACCAAGGCTTGACCGTCATTTCGAATCCAAATACATCATCGCCTGGGTTGTCATTCTTGGCTGCTTCAGTCGAAATATTCGGAGAATCAGATTGGCAAAGTTACTGGAAGTCTTTGAAGAAAAATGGCGTAAAAGTTAGCTCTGGTTGGGAGGATGCCTATTTTGTAGACTTTTCCGGATCGAGTGGAAAGGGTGCTTACCCAATTGTTCTTAGTTACGCTTCTTCGCCAGCTGCTGAAGTGCGTGCCAACGGCCAATCACAAACTGCAAGCATTATGGATGGTTGTTTCCGACAGACCGAGTACGCAGGTGTATTGAAAAATGCAAAGAACCCACTGGGCGCTGCTGCAGTAGTTAAGTACTTACTCAGTTCGAAGTTTCAATCATCGCTTCCGCAGGCCATGTATATGTATCCAATTGTTAAGAACACTCCTATCCCAGAAAAATGGAATAAGTTCGCGACGCTAGCCACACGTACCTACGGCGACACGCTAAACATTGATAGCAACCGGAAATCATGGCTTACACAATGGTCAGCCATTTTTAACTAGTTATAACTAATTGCAACTAATTGCAACAGTTATGAATAATCGATCAAACCTAGTGGCCCTCTGGGCTGGCCCGCTGCTCTTTATTGGCGTGCTCTTCTATTGGCCACTAGGAAAGATTGTTGCCATGGGGCTCCATGGTGACTGGCTCTCAGCAATTTCTACCCCGAAAGTGTTATCAGTTCTTTGGTTCACTATCTGGCAGGCTGCGCTCTCAGCGCTTCTTACTCTCGTGCTTGGCATCCCTGGTGCGTATCTGCTTTATAACAAGAAATTTCCAGGACAACGCTTCGTTCGAGCTTTGATCACCGTTCCGTTTATACTTCCGACGATTGTTGTTGCAATTGGTTTCACCTCACTTCGGCAACTTCCACTACTCTCCGACTTGCTCTACGGCCGCTCTGTTGTGCCAGCAATTATTTGTGCTCATATATTTATGAACTACTCGATCATTGTGCACACTGTTGGCGGTGCATGGGCAACGCTTGACCCAAGCACCGAATCTGCCGCTGCGTTGGACGGCGCAGGGCGCTTTCGCACTTTGTGGAGTATTACTTTGCCACAGTTAAAATCGGCGGTCATCTCGGCTACAGCTTTGGTCTTTCTTTATTGCACAACAAGTTTTGGAATCATTCTTGTTCTTGGTGGAGGAATTGTTAACTCTATCGAAACTGAAATCTTTACTGCAGCAACACAATACCTTGATTTACCGAAAACTTCAGGGCTTGCACTGATTCAAATGACTCTTACTATTATCATATTTATAGTGGCTCAACGCGCTGTACGTAACTCAGCGATGCTAGAAGATGTGCAAGCCGCTACTTCACGTTCTCGGGTGGATCGTCGTGATTGGCCAGCGGTGTTGCTCACGGGGTTCTTACTGCTATTCCTTATTATTTTGCCGATAGCCACTGTCTTTGTCCAAGCATTTACTCATGGAAATATCTTTTCATTAGTGAATTTTGCCAACCTCTCCGGAAATGGGGCGCGTGACTTACTCAGCATCACAGTAGGCCAAGCTGCTCAAAACACAGTACGCAATATGGCCATCTCGAGCGCGTTGACTTTAATTATTGGATTAACGGTTCTCTTCCTACTTTCGCGGCGTACTCGAAATAAATATATATATATATTTCAACGATCCACGGATATTCTTTTCCAACTCCCTATCGGAGTCTCAAGTGTTGTACTGGGATTTGGTTATCTTCTTACTTTTAGTGGTGGTCCACTTCCACTAAGGGCAAGTTGGCTAGTTACACCACTGGTTCAGTCACTACTTACGATACCGTTGGTAATTAGGTTTATCTATCCTGCTCTGCAAACCATAGATAGTGAACTTCGAGATGCAGCAGAAACAGATGCAGCCACAACGAATCAAATCTGGTGGCTCATCGAAGTACCAATTATTCGTGGTCTTATTGCAACTGCAGCTGGCTACGCAGCAATCATCTCCATCGGAGAATTTGGTGCAGCTAGTTTTCTTGCATATGGCGACCAAGGTACTCTGCCCACAGTGCTCTACCAGTTGATCGCCAGACCGGGTGGCCAGAACTATGGAATGGCAATGGCTGCTAGCGCCATATTGATAGCAATTGCCTTTCTTCTTATCTACCTTGTAAGTCTCTCTAATTCACCCCGCAGGTTAGCGCGCCCGAAGGGATTTGAACTCCCAACCTTCTGATCCGTAGTCAGATCGTTTAGTTGATTTCTACGCTCAGTTACGAGCATTTGAACGCAATTCCCAAATTCCATTTTATGGGTAATAGC
>JBCKHJ010000035.1:0-4749 GCA_038905915.1 Candidatus Planktophila sp.
CAGGAGTTGGGAAATCCGGTTCGCCAGCGCCAAAACCAATGACAGGTCGGCCCTCGGTTTTTAGCGCTTTGGCCTTGGCATCCACGGCCAATGTGGCTGATTCGGCAATGGCTGCAATTCGTGCGGAAATTCTGCTCATAGCCCTAAGTCTGCCGTAAAGAAGGCTATGCGCGAGCGTGAGTTAGACCAGTGACCACTTCAACCTCTACACTTCAACGCTCACGATGGTTTTGGCTCTGCCTTGGCGCGCCAAAAACTTTCGCGAAGGGCAGTAGCTCAATTGGCTAGAGTTGCCGTCTCCAAAGCGGCCGGTTGGGGGTTCGAGTCCCTCCTGCCCTGCAAGTTCGTACAGATCGATGCATAGATAGAAGAGAGAAAGGTAAGCCCATGACTGAAGTTGAACAAGTCGCCGAGAAGCTCGGTCCATTTGCGCGCGTTACTCTTTTCTATCGTCAAGTTATAAATGAGCTTCGTAAAGTTGTTTGGCCAACTCGTAAGCAGTTGACCACATATACCGCCGTGGTTCTCGTCTTCGTAACTTTTGTTATTGCCGTTGTCTCGCTCCTCGATCTAATTCTTACAAAGATCATCTTCTGGGTTTTTGGATAAATAAGAAAAATGAGCGAAGAACAAAATATCGAGGCTTCAACCCCTGATGCTTTTGAAGCGGCCTTAGCAGCTGGTGCTGCACCTGCCACTCCGCCAACTGAAGGTACTGAAGTTTTCGTCGATTCAATCGAAGTTTTAAACGAGCTAGAACTTGCGCTCGCATCCGATGAAGATGGCGATATCGACTCAGATGAGAACGATCCAAATGCAGAATTCCGTCGCACTTTGCGCACCGCAATCGGTGATTGGTATGTAGTCCATTCTTATGCAGGGTATGAAAAGAAAGTAAAGGGAAATCTCCATAACCGTATTACTTCTTTGAACATGGAAGATTTTATTTTCCAGATTGAAGTTCCTGAAGAAGAAGTTATGGAAATTAAGAATGGCCAGCGCAAGCAAGTAAAGCGCAACATTTATCCAGGCTATGTTTTAGTTCGTATGGATTTAACTGATGAATCTTGGTCGGCTGTTCGTAATACACCAGGTGTTACCGGCTTTGTTGGCAATGCACACAACCCAAGCCCGCTTAGCATGGTTGAAGTTGAAAAGATTTTGGCACCACGCCCAGTTAAGAAATCTGACAAACTCGATATTCACGTTATGGATTTCTCGGTTGGGGAATCAGTAACCGTTATGGATGGTCCTTTTGCGACGCTTCCCGCATCGATTTCCGAAATCATGCCAGAGCAGGCAAAATTAAAGGTATTGGTTTCGATCTTCGGACGCGAAACTCCAGTAGAACTTTCATTCACACAAGTTGCAAAGATCTAAGTAGAGGAAAAGGAAAACAAAATGGCACCAAAGAAGAAGGCAACCGGATTTATCAAGTTGCAGATCCAAGCTGGCGCAGCAACACCTGCTCCACCAGTTGGTCCTGCGCTCGGTCAGCATGGTGTCAACATCATGGAATTCGTCAAGGCATATAACGCTGCGACTGAAGCACAAAAGGGTCAGATCATTCCAGTAGAAATTACTGTCTACGAAGATCGCTCGTTCACTTTCATTACAAAGACACCTCCTGCCTCACGTTTAATTTTGAAGGCAGCCGGCGTTGAAAAAGGTTCAGCAGTTCCTCACAAGACCAAGGTTGCAAATATCACCATGGCTCAAGTACAGGAAATCGCAAAGACAAAGATGGCAGACCTCAATGCAAACGACATTGATGCAGCATCTTTAATCATTGCTGGCACTGCTCGCTCAATGGGAATCACGGTTTCCAATTAAATAAATTTCTTTTTCTCATGGTGAGAAAAAGATGTGGGAGGACCGCGCTGGTTCGCTAACCACAACCGACATAAAAGAGTTCGCTCTTTTAGATTGAAGGAAGATATGAAGCGTTCAAAGAAGTACATTGCTGCAGCAGAAAAGGTTAAGAAAGATCACCTTTACACACCACTAGAGGCCGTAACCCTTGCAAAGGAAACATCAACTGTTTCCTATAACGCATCGGTTGAAGTAGCCCTTGTTCTCGGTGTTGATCCTAAAAAAGCAGACCAAGCAATTCGTTCAACAGTTAACTTGCCGCATGGCACAGGAAAGACTGTGCGCGTTTTGGTATTTGCAAATGGTCAGCGCGCAGATGAAGCTCGCGCAGCCGGTGCCGACATTGTTGGTGGAGACGAACTCATCGAAGAAGTTTCAAAAGGCCGTCTTGATTACGACGCGGTTGTTTCAACTCCAGATTTGATGGGTAAAGTAGGTCGTCTTGGAAAAGTACTTGGACCACGCGGTTTAATGCCAAACCCAAAGACCGGAACAGTTACAATTGATGTGGCTAAGGCCGTTACTGATATTAAGGGTGGAAAGATTGAATTCCGCGTAGATAAGAATTCAAATCTTCACTTCCTAATTGGAAAGGTATCATTTACTGCCGAGCAATTAGCAGAAAATTATGCAGCAGCCCTCGATGAAGTTATGCGCGCAAAGCCAAACTCTTCAAAGGGACGCTATATTCAAAAGGCGATTATCTCTTCGACAATGGGGCCCGGAATAGCAGTTGATCCAAACCTCATTCGCGAAGCAACGGTTAACTAATATTTATTAGAAACTCCCTCGTAAGTAGGGCTACGAAATCGGCAAAGAACGATTTCTTCGCAATTTGACCTGTTAAGGCACCTGCCTTTACGCTAACGCCATAACCAAAGACCGCAGGTCTGGTTCAAACCGCAAGGAATGAACCAAGAATGAGGAAATCCTCGCCCGCGTAGGTGTTCACGACAATCCGTGCGCTCTTACGTGTCACGGATTTTTCATTTATATGCCTCGGTCACTTTGAAAAACTATGTACAAGGAAAGGTGAACCGAATGGCTCGCCCAGAAAAAGAAGCAGCGGTTGCAGAACTTGTGGAAGATTTCCGCACAGCAAATGCAACAGTCCTAACTGAATATCGCGGTCTAACCGTGACTTCAATGAAGGAACTTCGCCGCTCACTTGGTTTAAATACTAAGTATGCAGTTGTGAAGAACACCCTTACAAAAATTGCAGCAAAGCAGGCTGGCGTTGAGATTTCTGATGATCTTTTAACTGGCCCTTCAGCAGTCGCATTTATCAAGGGCGATCCAATCGTTGCCGCAAAGAGTTTGCGTGATTTTGCAAAAGAAAATCCACTACTTGTTATCAAGGGTGGAATTTACGAAGGCAAGCCAATCACGACGGCAGAACTTATGCAGCTTGCAAACCTTGAGTCCCGTGAGGTTCTCTTGGCCAAACTTGCTGGCGCTATGAAGGGAACCCTTGCTAAGGCAGCACGCGTCTTTGGTGCACTTCGCATCAAGATGGAAGCTGGCGCAGCCCCAGTTGCAGAAGTAACCGAAACTCCAGCAGAATAAGAAAAGGAAATAAAATGGCAAAGTTAAATACAGAAGATCTATTGAGCCAATTCAAAGAAATGACTTTGGTTGAACTCTCAGAGTTCGTAAAGTCATTCGAGACTGAATTTGATGTAACAGCTGTTGCACCAGTTGCAGTTGCAGCCGCAGGTGGCGCAGCAGGGCGCGCGCCCGCTGAGGCACAAGATGAGTTCTCACTTACTCTTGAAAGCGCTGGTTCAGCAAAGATTGCAGTTATCAAGGAAGTTCGCGCAATTAATTCAAGCCTTGGCTTGAAGGAAGCGAAGGATCTTGTAGATACAGCTCCAACAGTTTTGATCGAAAAGGGAACCAAAGAAGCAGTAGAAAAGGCAAAGGCAGCCTTAGAAGCAGCCGGAGCAACAGTTTCAGTCAAGTAATTACTCACAAAAAAGCCCGTCGCCCTTGTTACGGCGGGCTTTTTTGCGGTATAACCCCTCGCTTGGACAGATTGGGGCGCCGTGCGATAAGGTGCGACTTCACATAAAATTCTATGGTCAGGGCATATAGCGGCTGAGACCTAATAGTTGTGCGTTCCCGCAAATTGTCTGGAAGGACTTCTCTTGGCCGCGTCTAAAAAAAGTTCAGTAGTACCACGCCGAATTTCATTCGCCAAGATCCGCGAACCCCTTGAAGTACCAAACTTATTAGCGTTGCAAATTGAAAGCGTTGATTGGTTACTTGGTAACGATGCATGGCGTTCACGTATCTCACAATCCGAATCAACTAATCGTGGCGAAATCCCAACAACATCTGGTTTAGAAGAAATCTTTGAAGAGATGTCACCAATCGAAGATTTTCATGGATCGATGAGTCTCTCATTCCACAATCACCGTTTCGAGCCACCTAAATACACAATCGCGCAATGTAAAGAACGCGATACAACGTATTCACGTCCGCTCTTCGTAACTGCAGAATTTACAAACAACATCACTGGTGAAATTAAATCTCAGACCGTATTTATGGGCGATTTTCCAGTTATGACTGCTCGTGGAACTTTTGTTATTAACGGAACAGAGCGCGTTGTTGTTTCACAACTAGTTCGTTCACCTGGTGTTTATTTCGACCGCACAATTGAAAAGACTTCAGATAAAGATGTTTACACTGCAAAGGTTATTCCAAGCCGCGGTGCTTGGTTGGAATTTGAAGTTGATAAGAAAGATTTAGTTGGTGTTCGCATCGACCGCAAACGTAAGCAATCGGTAACTGTCTTCTTAAAAGCACTTGGCTGGAGCGGAGAACAAATTCTTGAAGAATTTGGTGATTTCGAATCCATTCGTGCAACTCTTGAAA
>JBCKHJ010000036.1:0-4360 GCA_038905915.1 Candidatus Planktophila sp.
AATTGAGTAAACCCGGCACACTGAACGACCCCGACGAAAAGTCTCTACAAGACAATGGATTCAATTCGTCATTTGTCGTGCAAGCTACACTCGAAGGTAAGCGAATACCCAATTTGAGTGTTTCATGGTCTACATCGGATTCGACTTCACACGTCGAAGCCCAAAGCGGTGTGACGGACAGCGATGGCAAGGCAAGGGCCTGGTTCATCAGCGGCACTCAACCTAAAGTATTGATTTCCGCTAAAATTGATATAACTGGCCAAGGAGTGAGCGCGGAGCTCTCAGATGCTCCAATTACGACACCTACACTCGGTCGCACAGTGGTCTTTGCTTTCAAACCACCTTCTGGGTTAAAGGATGTTAACAAGGTAGAAATTACTGGGATTGTAAATTCAGCACCAAAAAGCACTTACTTCGCATTCGCAAACTTTTCCAATTTCTATACTGGAATTCAAATGGTTGACTGCGCGACTTGGACTTTTTTTCCTGCGGTTTGCGATATAAACCGAGGAGCAAAAGTTGGATATGAAGGTCACTTTTCCGTATGGGATGGTATGGGGTCAGACGGAAAAACTTTAACTCCGAAAGTAGTTGAAGTACCTTCTAGTTCCTTATGCATGCCTTTTAATCACGAAGGTAGCGGTCAGATGTGTTTTGCTAAACTAGATTGGAAAATTGGCACTTCTACAAAAATCGTTATCGAAAAAATTGATGGGGCTTCTAAAGACTACCAACGATTAAGAGTGACAGCGGTGATTAATGACGGCTTTACTAAACAATTATTAGCCGTAATAGACGCCCCTGGTGGGGTCAATCTCTCCACAGAATTTGCTTCGTTTAACGAGAACTTCGAGACGAATCAATGGAGTAGTTGCCTTACCAGCGACCTGCGTTCAATTACATTCACCAAAGTACATTTCTTCAGTCTCGATGGTTTAGCGATTAGCCCAACTAATTTCTATTCCTACGGCAGTTTTGTTATCCTTGGACAAACTCTTTGTGAAAATTACGGAGTGCGAAAGATTGGGAATGGCTTTGAAGTGTTTTCTGGGGGAACTGGTAGGTGGATAGATATCGCTCCTAGTTTGGCTTGGAATACTAAGAATGGTGGATTTCTCGACCTACATCAGGCGACAATCATGATAAGAGATTTTCAAGATTCCAACTTCGGCGGATAACCAATTGATTCCAACCATCTGGGCAATGGTAGAAGAGTTGAGTAGGGTGAAGAGATGAAGCGGATTCTGTTGTGTTTTTCTCTTATTGGTTTGGTGCTATTTCCACCAACGTCTTTTGCGGCTGAGTGTCCTAGCGATTGGAATTACAGTTTACCCATCTTGGAATTTAAAAAAACAACCTTACAGACTGGTCCTTTAGTAGAAACTCGCTATAGCAGTTCTTTTGGTCGCGCGATTTCTAATAATAATCCTAATATCGTTAGACCTGAACTATTCACACAGCAAGTGCAGTCAAAAATAAATGCACTTGGGGCTAATATTGCAATTACTTCTAAGTACACGGCTTCTACTAAATCATTTGCTCAAACCGACTCTCTTAGGTATGGTGATTGGGTACATTTTGGGTATCCAGAAATGACTGATACGACACTTCTATGGTTGGGTATATCAAATGGTACTCAAATTACGTACACAATTACAATTTCCCAAAAAGGGTGTGCTGATTTAAGTCTTACATCAAATACATATACGTTTTCTGATATTCCCACCCAAGAATATGGGTTTGATAAATTTTTTCAAGATTTCCCTGAGGGTGGTGCAGATAGATTATTGAATTTTAAAGAATTAGAAATAGTCAAAAATGGAATACTGGATAACATAAAGATTACACAATCTGGAAGAACAGGCAGTGTCGTTCATTTAAATAAATTATGGAGCACTACCGGAATATCTAGTAGTTATTTGATAGTTGGCATCTCCCCTGGTGGCTGTGCAGCCGGTAGAGGTACTTCAATTCCCACAGCTGACCCAGTTGATGTTCAAATTTTACAGAAACCTTGTAAAGCAGGGATTATTATGTACTTCAAGTATGCGGGAGGGCGGGGATATGGATTCACGCTTGTTTCTACGTTTGAATTAAATCCAGACCCGACTCCCACGCCAACTCCTTCTCAATTAGCAGCAGAGAAAGCAGCAGCAGGGGCTAAGGCAGTAGCAGCAAAGAAAAAAACATTCATCACCTGTATTAAAGGTAAATTAACCAAGAAAGTAACTGCAGTTAAGCCAAAGTGTCCTGCTGGCTATAAGAAGAAATAATTTCTGGGCAAAGATAGAAGAGTTGAGTAGGGTGAAGAGATGAAGCGCTTACTAACTCTATTGGCTTGCCTAGCCCTGACATTGTTTCAAAGCATCCCTGCCTATGCCGCACCTAAGATATTCAAAAACTGTACAGAACTAAACAAGGTTTATCCTGGAGGGGTCGCGTTACCTGGTGCAGTTAATGCGGGAGGCGCTACTAAGAAAGTACCGAAATATAGCGCTGCTTTGTATAAAGCCAATAAAAAGTCTGACCGTGACCGCGACGGGATTTCTTGTGAAAAATAGGTTCTTGAAAAGCCAACATAGCTCAGTAGTGTCCACTACTTTAGGGCAATGGAGAGTTCTGTGGTTGCAAGTCTGTCTGGCTACGTAGAATGTTCTAGCTAATGCACCTATTATTAAATCAACAGAAAAGATTTTGGATTATATCTTTTGTTTTATTTGTATCTTTCGTATTTTTTCTTAATACCCTTGACAGTGGTTCTTATAAATTTGAACCCAAATCTCAGAAGATAAATGATTCGATTAAAGATAGTAAGTCGATTTCCGTTTATGTTCAGTTAAAACAATTCGATTCTGTTTCCCAAACTCTTAAGGCTAGGATTTGGATTTATCCACCTAAAAAGTATTCCGTTAATCTGGGAAGCAGCGTTCAGGTTTTGTATGATACTCGAATTCAAATTGATTCTGCTAAATTAGATAGTGAGCAATTTATTTGGGCTCAATATGAATACTTAAGAGGAATCGATATTGAATTAGATGCAACGAATTCAATAATTAGTTCCAGAAACAACGACAAATGGTTCCCATTTGATAGGTATTCTGTACCCTTTTCAGGCCAAATAGATTTTAGAGTTGAAGGTAGCGATACTGAAGATATCAAAGATGATGTTTGGAAAACTGTTCCAACCGAAGTTACAACTTACACGGCAAATTTACCTGGCTGGAGTTCTGAATTTTCCTATCAAGACATAGATGATGTCAAAACAGTGCAGAATTTAACAAAGAATGGTTTTTGGCTTATTGATATGAAGCTAGAGCGAACTAGTTTGAACGTAGCAATACTTTTTTTAATCGGATTTATCTTCATTGCCGGAGGGCTCAGTATGTTGATGTTATTTCGCTCAATCTTGATGACACATCGACCACCTACTCTTTCGGGTTTGGCATGGTCTGGAACTACCGCTTTTACAATGATTCAAACTAGAACCGTGATTCCTGGTTCGCCACGCATAGGCGTGAAATTTGATTTATTTATTTTCTATCCTGCACTTGCACTCTGTTTTATTTCTAGTGGACTGATGTTTTACTACTGGCTCACCAAGGATAGTTGGTCACGAGAGATGTAGGCAGTTATTCCTAAATGTTCTTCTGGATGTATGCAGGAATAGACCTAATAACTATCTAGGCAGAGGTAGAAGAGTTGAGTATGGTGAAGAGATGAAGCGCTTACTAGCCTCAGCCACGATTATTGCTCTTGCTATATCCATAATTCCTAACTCTTATGCTGCAACACCCAAAGCGGGCACTAAATGTTCTAAGGCAGGTGTTACTAAGACTTATAGCGGAAAGAAATTCACGTGTATCAAACTAGGCAAAAAACTTTACTGGAATAATGGCATCAAGGTAAAAGTCCCGGTGGTAGTCAAAAATTCAAATACTCCGGCTACTTGCACTGTAGTTAGTCCAAGTTTCCGCCTGATTTCACAAACGGACGGTACTGATTTAGGTGGTGAGATATTACAAACATTTTCGGTTGTTAATGACAGTCTTGAAAATGTTGCAAAAGATATTGTTCTAACCTTTAAATGGTATAAAAATAGTACTCAAGTTCACCAGAAAAAACTTTTGATTCCTTTTCTATATCCTGCACAAACTTTAAGTCTAGGTTATAGCGATAGTTTCCAGGACGGGAAAAGTACGTATCTGCCATCTCCACCACCAAGCCCGACAGAAATTGTGGCTACAAGCACTTGTACTAGCCAGCCATTTAAATCTGAAGTGAATATGATTAAAGCCTCCGGGATTGTAACCTTTAACACTTGGGCAGAAGAGGATAATGAAGGCCTTATGGTCAATGCCAG
>JBCKHJ010000037.1:0-3994 GCA_038905915.1 Candidatus Planktophila sp.
AAGAGCGTAAGGGATTTTTAAACCATGTAACCCAATTGCAGTTAGCGCAATCATCAAACGTTCGGCTCGTTCGGCAAATCCAGCAGAGCAAGGGATATTTAGCGCTTCGGCTTTCGCGCGAATATAGGGAACTAACATTCCGGTAACTAAGGTAAATAGCAGAACCGGGGTTAACGGATCAGATAATTTAATCAGATAAAGGCTAAGGCCTATCAGAATTGCAGAATCCGTAATACGATCTATTGTCGAATCTAAAAAAGAACCCCAACGACTTGACCCCGTCTTGGAAATTCGGGCCATGGTGCCATCAAGGAGATCACTTAGGGCAAAGGTGCAAATCAGCATCGTTCCAAGAAAAAAATCACCGCGTGGATAAAAATAGAATGACGATGTAACCACGCCAATTGCGCCAACCCATGTCACAGCATTTGGGGTGATTCCAATGCGCAGCGCAAAAGTTGCCACAGGCGTAATTACGCGTATGGCGACGGGCTTGAATAGGCTGCTAATCATCAATGCTCATCGTAGGCTGAGCTGGTGCCATCACCAATTTCGCGCCCAGAACATCGCAGCATCCATGTCTATGGCCACGAAAGCGCAGACCCGCAAAGCGTCGCCGAAGCGCTCGGAGCGCATTTTTCGCAGACCTTGCATACCGATTCTGATTTGGCAATTTTTGTCATTGATCCAAACACAGGAATAGATGCCGAGACAATCTCGAAATGGAGCACACTGGATGATTTTCAAACTCCGCGCTTAGTTGTTGTTACACATTTGCAAAACCAAGAAGCAGATTTTGATGATGGCGTAGCGCTGGCAAATCGTCTCTTCGATTCGATGCTCACGCCATTTTTAGTTTTACATGATGAAGATGGTCTACCTGTGGCGCTAATTTCTTTAGAAAATATGACAATAACTGATTATTCAACTAATCCCCCTACATTGCGCGCTAGCGATGAAGAACACCAAACTTTAGTGAAAGAATTTCGAGATGAATACTTAAGTGTTATGGAAGTAATGGACGATGGAGCTTTTGCTGCAGGTTTGTTATTTCCAGCAATCCCGTTATGGCTTGAGCGCGGGATTGGTCTCGATATTGTAAATAATTACATTGAGCAAATAAAAAAATAATTACCAAGCCGCAGATAAATCAGCGTGAGTTTGTGTCAATAATTCTGGGATTACTTTGGTCTTACCAATAAGTGGCATGAAATTAGCATCCCCGATCCAGCGCGGAATAATATGTTGATGGATGTGTTCGGCAACTCCGGCTCCAGCGACTGCGCCTTGATTCATCCCTAAATTAAATCCTGCAGGCGATGAAACTTTTCGCAGCGTTTTCATAGCGTGTGCGCTGAGTGCAGATATTTCATTTCGCTCTTCTTCACTTAAGTCAGTCAGGTCGGCAACATGGCGAAATGTGCAGATTAGCAAATGTCCTGGGTTATATGGATATAAATTCATGACAACATATGCCGTTTCACCGCGCGCGACGATGAGGGATTCCGCTTGACTTAGCTTAGGAACCGAACAGAACGGACATGCAACGGCGCTACCTGCTAGTGGCCGATTCTCACCTTTTAAATATTCCAAGCGATGTGGCGCCCATAAGCGTTGCCAACCATCTGGCATTCCTGCGCCGTGGATTTCTTCCACCATCTGCTAAACCTGGCGCCGATCTTTTATGGCTGCCGCAATTTCGGCAATTGCATCCGCGATTGGAATCGCATTTTTCTGTTCTCCATTGCGGTAACGGAAAGATACGGCGCCAACTTTTGCATCATCTTCGCCTGCAATAACCATAAAAGGAATTTTTTGCATTTGAGCGCTACGTACTTTTTTCTGCATGCGATCATCTGAGGTATCTACTTCAGCACGAATTCCAGCGGCCCGCATAGTTTTCATTACATCGATTAGATATCCATCAAAGGCCATCGCTACTGGGATACCAATTGCTTGTACTGGAGCTAGCCATGGCGGAAATGCGCCAGCGTAATGTTCGGTAAGAACGCCAAAGAACCGCTCTATTGAACCAAAGAGGGCACGGTGAATCATTACTGGGCGCTGGCGCGAACCATCACTTGCAGTATATTCAAGATCAAAGCGCTCCGGTAAATTAAAATCTACTTGAATCGTAGACATCTGCCAGGTACGACCGATTGCATCCTTTGCTACTACCGAAATCTTGGGACCGTAAAAAGCCGCACCTCCTTCATCTAGCACAAATTCTAGATTTTGCGCCATGGCAGCCTTGCGAAGTTCAGCCGTTGCTTCTTCCCACGCCTTGTCATCGCCAACAAATTTTTCTGGATGTTTGGTAGAAAGTTCGAGATAGAAATCATTAAGACCATAATCACGCAGCAGATTCAGAACGAAAGTAAGTAAGGAATCTAGTTCCCCCGCCATTTGTTCGCGGGTGCAGTAAATATGAGCATCATCTTGAGTAAAACCTCGTGCCCGAGTAATGCCATGCAATACACCTGATTTTTCATACCGATAGACAGTTCCAAATTCAAATAAGCGAAGAGGTAGTTCGCGATATGAACGTTGGCGCGCGGCAAAAATTAAGTTGTGAAATGGACAGTTCATGGGTTTCATGTAGTACTTCTGCCCCGCGCGCTTTATCGTGCCATCGGAATGGAGTTCTTCATCTAACACCATCGGCGGATACATACTCTCGGCATACCACTGCAAGTGTCCTGATTTTTCAAAGAGCGCGGCTTTTGTTATATGTGGTGAATAAACGAATTCATAACCCTCATCCTCATGGCGCCTGCGCGAATAATCTTCCATCGCGCGTCGCACGATTCCACCTTTCGGATGAAAAACCGCAAGACCAGAACCAATCTCCTCTGGAAACGAAAATAAATCTAATTCTGCACCTAACCTGCGATGATCACGCTTTTCGGCCTCGGCTAAAAATTCTAGATAACCATTTAATTCATCTTGCGATGGCCAAGCGGTGCCATAAATGCGCTGCAACATCGGATTCTTTTCAGATCCGCGCCAATAAGCGCCAGCGCTGCGCATCAATTTAAATGCTGGAATATGTTTTGTTGACGGCAAGTGTGGACCACGACATAAATCTGACCACACAGGTTCTCCATCACGGCCTAAATTGTCATAAATTGTCAATTCAGCCCCGCCAACTTCAACGCTGGCCTCATCAAAAGCCCCCGATTTTAAACCAATTAGTTCGCATTTGTACGGCTCGTTACTCAACTCTTTAAGCGCATCGCTCTCATTTGTAATACGACGGCGAAAACGTTGACCATCCTTGATAATTTTGCGCATTGCACTTTCTATCGCGGTTAAATCGCCCGGAATAAATGCTCGCTCTGGTTCAAAATCATAATAAAAACCATCAGTAATTGGCGGACCAATACCTAAACGAGTTCCACTAAATAATTGTTGAACTGCTTGGGCCATAACGTGCGCAGTTGAATGACGTAGAACTGAGAGGCCATCAGGTGATGAGATGAGAACACTTTCAACAAGATCGCCATCGGATAATTCGCTCCATAGATCCGTTAGCACGCCATTTATCCGAGCAACAACTACCGCTTTATTTTCGGCAAATAGTTGTGTTGGCCGTTGGTCTGATTCGACGCTAACCTTTTGCCCATCAACGACGATATTTATCGATGCCATTTAACTATCCTACCGAACTCCGACGCGCCATCGCCCAGATTTCATCGCGAAAAGCTATGGTCTTGGCCATTTGCGGCAAAAGTAGGCCAGCTATTTCGCTAACGCTTTGAGCGATTTTCAAACTGTTAAGTAAAAGTGCACCTTGAATTTTAGTAATTTCGGATACTTCAACTGATCTAGTTTCTACCCCTAAATGTAGAAGAACTAATTCGCGCATAATACCTGGCAGAACTCCGTCGCTAACTGGCGGCGTTATCCATTTATTATCAAGGGAGAAAAGTAAATTCGAAACAGCACCTTCACAAATAAAACCCAAATCATTTACCACAACGGCTTCATCACA
>JBCKHJ010000038.1:0-3941 GCA_038905915.1 Candidatus Planktophila sp.
CTGTACTTGGCTGGATAATAATTTTGAAACCGCATCGATAATTTGATGATTCAGAGGCAAAGAGATCCCAATCTTGGCCGATGCGCTCCTAGCCCTAGCTAGATGTTCGGTCATTGCCCACGGGGTGTTAGCTACGGTCTTAATCGTTTCAAAAATTCCAGAACCTGGTAACCAACCTTTTTCATCAAGCGGGCTTTGTGCAATGGGAAGAAGAGATGAGTTAAACCAGACATTCATTTAAATCTCTCCCCCAGCGATAGAAATAAGTGTTGCTGCTTTTAATTGCGTCTCTTCCCATTCAGAAAGAGCGACACTTCCCCACGTTATCCCGGCTCCGGTACCAAAGCGCAAAGCGCCATCATGGGTACTCCAAAAGCTGCGAATTGCAACCGACAACTCAGATTGATCGCCTTGAATCCAACCCAAAGCTCCGCAATATGGACCCCGTGCAACGATTTCATTTTTCGAAATAACATCTAACGCTGAAGATTTAGGTGCACCACTGACCGAACCGGGAGGTAGCAGGGCTGCCAGAATTTCACGCCATCCAATATCTTTTTTCAGCACCCCTGCAATATCGGAGACTAAATGAGTAAGACCAGGGTGTGTTTCACTGGCCAATAATCGAGGAATCGTTACTGAACCGCTTTGAGAAATAGAGCCAAAATCATTTCGCATCAGATCAACAATCATTACATTCTCGGCTCGATCCTTCGCGCCGAATTCACTCACTTCATCTAAACGCTTAGTGCCTTTAATGGGCGAAGTTTTAATTGCAGATCCATGGCGTTCCAAAAACAATTCGGGTGATGCCGATGCGATGTTTAGTCCAGGAATATCTAAATAAGAAGCATGCGGTGCTGGGTTTTCTTTAAGTAAATCACTAAAGAGTGGTGCAAGTGATATATCCGCTGATAAATCGATACTTAACTGCCGGCAGGCATTGACTTGATAAACCCAACCTTGCGCGATGCAATCGCGAATGTGCTCAACATAAGAAATATATTGTTCACGCGAAAAAGAACTGCGCCAATCCCCTGATAATTTCTTCCATGCATAACGATTAGGGAAATCAGAATCTACAACGGTTGCAAAGCACGCTGCGCTAAATTCTCCTTCAAAGGTTGTGCTAACGGCCCAAAATCGACCATCTTCTAAACATTGAGGATCGTGGGAAATTTCCACCAAGCCACTTGCTAATCGTCCACCCATCCAGAAGGAAGATTGCCAATCCTGCGGTTCCATGAGAGGTAACGCTATCCATGAATTTTCGACTTTGGCGATTATCGCCCTCCTAGGATAGATTTGCACTCTGGATAAAAATGCGGACGTAGCGCAGTTGGTAGCGCGGAACCTTGCCAAGGTTCAGGTCGCCGGTTCGATCCCGGTCGTCCGCTCTGAAAAACCGCTACTTTGAAAGTAAAATTTCGAAGTGGCGGTCGCCCCATGGTCGGGTGGCCGAGAGGCGAGGCAAGGGACTGCAAATCCCTCTACACGGGTTCAAATCCCGTCCCGACCTCCATTTCTAAATATCTATTTATTCAAGTTAAATGAAGCCAGAGGTGGGCGAGAAAGAATTCCCTTGGCTCCAAGTAGCGACCATTGGCCAGCGCAAAATGGAATCACAATTGCATCTCCCCTGCTAACCGCCATACCTATCTCGTTCGAAAACTTCAATTCACCATCGCCCTCCAAGATGAGCAAAATCGAAAATCCAGATTCGATCGATACCGAATCGTCAGCTAAAAAATTGGCGCGAAAAAAAAGATCGGCAATATCAGAAAAGATTGCTAGGCCACCTTTGTCCTGATAATTAAAACCACCTCTGATCCCTCTATATTCATCCACCGTCAAAGGCGTTAGTCGTAAACATTGTAAGCAAGTTTCAAAACCCAGATTTAGATGTCCATCCTTTTTGCCATCAACAGCAAATCCATCCCATTCCAATAAAATTGATAAATCAGTGGGTTCTTGCAGTTCTAAAATGAAAGTTCCGGATTCAATAGCATGCGGCACCCCTGCAGGTACGAAAATCGAATCTCCAGCCTTTACATCTAGAAACTTAATTGAATCCAGCATCGCTTTGGCATCTTCTGCTTTAACCATTGCCAAAACTTGTTCAACACTCATCTCTTCTTTAAACCCTAAGCCCACTTTAGCTCCGATGGGTGCCTCTAAAATAATCCAGGCCTCACTTTTTCCGTGCCCTAAATTTAATCTCTCATCTGAAAATTTTCGATCTGGATGGTAATGAACGGGCAATCGTTGATCTGGATCAAGTAACTTAACCAAAATTTCAGTTGAAGTTCCAAAACTATTTACATGCACATCCCCGAGCCAATCCTGCGGTTTGGCTTCGATCAAATCTTTAAGAAATTCGCCAGAGGAAACTTTAGATAAACCTATTTCGGGCTGCCCGAAACGAACCGTCGTCGAGCCAATCCATTCTTCAGGGCGCATCGGTCCACCTGGACCATGACGCAGGCGCCCAATTCGATTACCGCCGCGATAGATATGATCAAATTGATTCGGCGGCAATTTCATCGCTCTTGCCATCTCACACCCCTTTCCAAATCGTAGCGAAACAACGGTAACTGAAAATTACCCAATCTAGTAGAAATTCATTACAGTATTTCCATGGTCGAACCACTAGAAAAATCAGAACGCCCGTGGGGTCGTTATGAAGTTCTGCAAGAGAGTGCGATTCATAAAACTAAATGCATTTGGGTATTACCTGGCAAACGTCTTTCTTATCAACGTCATCAAAAGCGTAGCGAACATTGGTTCATAATCCAAGGCAGCGCCGAAGTAACCATTAACGGAGTTAGCAGTAAAAAAAGTACCGGTGATTCAATCGATATTGCGATTGGAGATTTACACCGAATCGCAAATATTGGTAACGATGAAGTTATTTTTATTGAAGTACAAACTGGAACTTATTTTGGCGAAGACGATATAGAGCGCGTTGAGGATGATTTCGGGCGCTAGTTGAAATAATTGCGCTGGGCTATACTTGCCCAGTTCGAAACCGCAGTACGGACGATTGGCTCAGCGGTAGAGCACCACATTGACATTGTGGGGGTCACTGGTTCGATTCCAGTATCGTCCACTATCTGACCTGCACATTTAGGTCTAAAGCGTTATTTAATTTTGGCAATTATTAACTTTTGCTTACTTTTTGCTTACACCCTAACTAATTCCGCTAACTGCATTAGCAAAGCGAGTCGAAGCAGTTTCGGCTTGTTGGTCTGATACGTGTGCGTAGATAGTGGCGGTCACCATTGGGTCACGGTGGCCTAGCCGGTCTGCTACAACATGTAACGGTTCACCTAGTCGGAGTAATTCGGTGGCATGTAGGTGGCGCAAGTCGTGAAGTCGTATAGGCCTTAAGTCGGCTTGATTACTAAGTTTCCTAAATAGGTGCGTTGGCGTTCCTACATCTAACGGTAAACCGCCCTCTTGTACAAAGACATAACCACTTTCTTGCCATAACTCACCTAACACCATACGTTCTACAAGTTGGCGCTTACGGTGTGCGTTAAATAGTTCAATGGTTTGTGAATCAAGGGCTACACGCCTTTGCCCGTTCTTACCGCCTTTTGTTGTATTTTGTTCTATCACTGCTTTACCTGCCAAAGTTCTACTTTTACTTATCGTGATATCGCTACCGTTAAAGTCCGACCACTTCAGCGCCAACAGTTCGCCACGCCTAGCCCCTGTAAAGGCCGATAACCTAAAGAAGAAACTTAACCGGTGATTTTTTGCGTAATCCAAGAAGCAAGTTAATTCCGCAATACTCCACGGCGTAGGCCTAACCGGATTAGTTTTAGGCATAGGTACGCGCGAAGCAGGATTAAAGGTTAAGAGTCCTTCGACTTCAACGGCGTATTTCAGGCACTTCTTGAGAATTGCTAGACATCTAACGGCCGTAGCAGGATTTA
>JBCKHJ010000039.1:0-3560 GCA_038905915.1 Candidatus Planktophila sp.
GTCGTGGTTGGCGTATGTGCATTACGGGTTGTCCGTATAAGAAAGTTTATTTCAACCATGCAACTGGTAAAGCAGAAAAATGCACGATGTGTTATCCACGCATTGAAGTGGGTTTGCCAACTGTTTGTTCTGAAACATGTGTTGGCCGCCTGCGTTATTTAGGGCTATTTTTATATGATGCCGACCGTGTTGCAGAAGCCGCCGCAACACCTAATCCGCAAGATTTATATGAAGCACAGCTAGAGATCCTGCTTGATCCAAACGATCCGAAAGTTATTACAGCCGCACGCCAGCAAGGTATTGCTGAAGATTGGATCGATGCAGCACAGCGTTCTCCCGTGTATAAATTGGCAAAAGTCCACAAAGTGGCCCTGCCTTTGCATCCCGAATATCGCACTATGCCAATGGTTTGGTACATACCGCCGCTATCGCCAGTAGTTGAATCGCTTACTTCCACAGGCCATGATGGCGAGAATGCGCGTAATTTATTTGGCGCAATTGAGTCACTGAGAATTCCAATCCAATATCTTGCAGAACTTTTCACCGCTGGTGATACCGCCCCTGTCACAAAAGTTCTCAAGAAATTAAGTGCAATGCGTTCCTATATGCGCGATGTAACGCTTTCCAATGAATTGGACGAAAGCATCCCAGCAGCGGTAGGAATGACAAGCGAGGAAGTCATAGATCTATATGAACTTTTGGCGATAGCTAAGTACGAAGATCGCTATGTGATTCCGGCAGCACATGCAGAAGCCGGCGCTGCGCTCGAAGAAATGGGTTGCAGTCTTGATTACTCAGGCGGTGCCTATGAAAGAGGATCTATCGGTGAACCTGGTCCAGTCCCAGTTTCAATTGAAAGTTTTCATTTAACAAAGAAGCGAGTTGAAGCCGAAAGTTTTAAAGAGATGGAGAAGTGAGATGTCTTTAATATCAGATTTCGAAATTAAGACGGTTTTTCTTTCTTTGAGCCATGTACTTTCATATCCTGATGAAGAATTATTATCGCAAACTCAGTCGATAGAAAAACTCATCTCTGTTCTAAAGCCTGAGATTTCAGGGGATTATGCAGAATTTCATAATTGGTTTGTAGGACAGCCACTACTTGAATTACAGAAGAATTATGTAGAAATCTTTGACCAAAAACACAGCTCGTGTCTTTATTTAACTTTCTATTTAAATGGCGATACTCGGCAGCGTGGCATGGCCCTCTGGCGCTTTGCTCAGAAATATAAAGAATTTGGTTTTGAATTAGATAACGGTGAATTACCTGATTTCCTACCTGCAGTGTTGGGATTTGGCGCCACGATTGATCTTGGTTCGAGTTTGAAGTTGTTACAAGGCCACCATAGAGCGCTATTAGTACTGCTGGAGTCGCTAAAAACTCAAGAATCACAATACGTGCATTTGTTAAAAATTCTGATGCAAGTATTGCCACAATTAAGTGCAAGTGAACTAAAAGAGGCAGAAACTTTAATCAATGCTGGACCACCAACGGAGTTAGTTGGTCTTGAAGGTTATGGTGGCCCTGTCTCTGTCTCGATTGGGATGCGACCATGATTTCACTCTGGAATATTTTCCCCTACATCTGCCTCACTTCATTTGTAATTGGCCATTTCTGGCGCTACAAGTACGACAAATTTGGTTGGACATCTCGCTCGAGTCAATGGTATGAATCACGATTAATTCGCTGGGCCAGCCCACTATTCCATTTTGGAATTCTCGGAGTGTTAGCGGGCCATGTTATTGGACTAGTAATTCCAAAAAGTTGGCTTGATTTTATTGGAGTCCCAGAAGGGATTTATCACATAGTAGCAATTACGGCAGGGACTCTTGCTGGGTTGGCAGCGGTTATTGGCATGATCGGCCTAATTTATCGTCGCAGAACGTCTCCGGCAGTTTTTAAAGTAACAACGCGCATGGATAAAGCAATGTATCTATTGCTTGGAGCGGTTGTATTTTCGGGAATGTACAACACCGTCGGTGTGCAAATCTTCGGGGTCGGTTTTGAATACAGAACTACCGTTTCAATTTGGTTTAGATCAATTTTTGCATTTTCTCCCAACGGAGCCTTGATGCTTCATATTCCCATCTCATTTAAAATTCATGCAATTTTAGCTTTCTCTCTGTTAGCGCTTTGGCCATTTACGCGCTTAGTACATGTTTTGTCGGCACCAATTGGTTATTTCTTCCGACCATATATCGTCTATCGCACACGTGGGAAAAATAGCGACGGCGGTAATAGACCGATTAAACGCGGGTGGGAAAAAGTACGCGTAATTAAGAAGTAGTCTTTTAATAAACTGGCAGAGTTGGATCTATATCTTTGACCCATGCTAAAACTCCACCTGCCACATGGACTGCATCGCTAAAACCGGCGGATTTGGCTATCTGCAAGCTTGTTGCCGAGCGGCCGCCTGAACGACAGTGCATGATGATTGGGATATCTGTAGGCAATAGCGAAAGTGCGCTGCCATCTATAAATTTACCCAAAGGAATCAATGTTGCCCCAGGAATTCTTACAATTTCCCACTCATGAGGTTCTCTAACATCGACTAAAAAGAATTTTTCATCGGCATCCATCTTTGCTTTAAGTTGCGTAGCAGTAATTGTGGATACTTCACCGCAAAACTCTTCGTAGTTATCAAGTAATAGCTTCTGCTTGGCTTGTGGTCCGCAAAGATTACAAAGAGGGTCTTTTTTGATTTGAAGTTTCATATATTCCATTTCAAGAGCGTCATAAATTATCATTGAGCCAATGAGTGGGTTACCAATTCCGGTAATTAATTTAATGGCTTCAGTTGCTTGAATAGAACCAATAGTCGAACAGAGAATTCCAAAGACGCCAGCTTGTGAACAGCTAGGAACGCTTCCTGGCTCAGGCGGTTCGGGATTTAGGCATCGATAACATGGGCCGTGTTCTGACCAAAAAATACTGGCTTGTCCGTCGAACTGAAAAATAGATCCCCAAACGCAAGGTTTATTAAGCAAAACCGCAGCGTCATTTATTAAATATCGCGTGGCAAAATTATCGGTGCCATCAATAATTAGATCGTAATCTTTGAATATCTCTAATACATTTTTGTTTGTTAACTTGACATCATGGAGAACAACATTGCAGTAAGGATTTATTTCAGCAATCCGCTGAGCTGCGCTTTGGGTTTTGCGCATTCCAATACTGGATTGAGAGTGAATAACTTGACGTTGCAAGTTGCTTTCATCGACAACATCAAAATCAACGATTCCAATGGTTCCAATACCAGCTGCTGCTAAATAGTTAAGCACGGGTGATCCAAGACCCCCAGCGCCAACACATAGAACACGAGCACTAGCTAAACGGCGTTGGCCATCAAGGCCAATTTCAGGTAGCGAAATATGACGGGCATAACGCTTGATTTGGGCGCCACTGAGTTCGGCTGTGGCGTTAACGAGCGGGGCAATCTTCACCGCATAAGCCTAATTGAGATACCTCGGGCTATGAATTCGTATACAACTGATATACCATTTCCAGCATGAGCGCAGCCCAGCCGATTACGATCATTTCGCGGACTGCTCATTCTGCC
>JBCKHJ010000040.1:0-3364 GCA_038905915.1 Candidatus Planktophila sp.
TTGCTTTTCGAAATAAACTAATCTCATTTCACAATAGCGCTTTCCATAGCGGGGTTTTTAATAACAGAATCACAAGAAAGTTATTTTCTAAGAAATTTAGCGATGAGCAAGGCGATGTACCAGGCTGGGTACTAGTTGTGCTTATGACAACTGGTCTAGTAACAGCAATTTGGACAATTGCAGCTCCTCGTTTAGCTGCAATTCTGCGTAATTCCCTCGATGCAATGAATGGAATTCGCTAATTATGCCCAGATGCTTTAACAATCAATCGAATTGGCTAATTGTGTCCAGTTGTTTTCGACGCGCCATTCGTTTACTAAGAAGCGAACGCGGCAACGTGGAAAGTGCAATGGTAATTATTCCGTTGCTCTTTCTCTTCCTAATCGGGGCGCAATTAATAGTTGCTACACATTTGCGAAATATGGAACAAGTAATGGCCCAAGGCGATGCTTCAGCGCGGGCGTTAACTGGAGTGATTCATTCTGACGATGAAGTTATCGAGATAAAATCACCAGATTCCTTTGCGCACTTTAAGGTATTAATTACACATCGCCGCCGCGTCATTGTGCAATTGATTCCAGGCTTTGTTGCACTTATGGGTGGTACGCCACAAATTGATGTCAAAGGGGCGGCGATAATGGAAAATTCGCTATGAAATTCTTACGAGATGATCGCGGAAGTGCAACGGTTGAATTTAGCGTTCTTGCAGTACCACTTTTCATTCCGATTTTTCTTTTTCTTGGTCAATTCGCATCCGTAAGTGGCAATGAAGAAATAATGCGCGTAATGGTTCGTGAAAGTGTTCGTGTATATGTTGCCAGCAGCAGTGAGAGTGCAGGCAGGACCGTTGCACGCAATGTAGTTAATATTTTGGGAACTAAATTAGGTTTAACCGGTAAAGAGATGGCATCGGTTACTATGCAATTTGAATGCAGTAACAATCCATGTTTGTCGGCAAAGGGGAGAATTCGCGCAACAATTAGAATGCGCGACGGGCAGACTGGGCGAATCATTTCGGCATCTGCGCAACAGTATGTAAATCCATGGAGCTAAAGCGCGCTTTAAAGAAAGAATTTAGCCAAGAGCGTGGGTCAATCTCGCTTTTAGTTATAGGCCTGTTTTTACTCACCATCGCTTCAATAATGGTTGTGACTGATATTTCATCCTTGGCAGTAGCTAAGCGATCCCTTGTACAAGCAACCGAGGCCGCAGCCCAACGTGGAGTTCATACTTTAGATAAAGCTAAATATTACGAAGGCAAAGGTTCAACGCTTAATTCAATTTTTAGATTTGTTACAAAAGAAAAAGCGATTATTCCCATTGATTGCTCAGTTGCGCCAAGTGAAGTAATGAACGAGCTTCGCATCTGGAGCGAAGATAATTCAACTATGAAGCGGGCAGAATTGCAGCAGATACAACTCATAGAATTTCAATGCGATGGTGAATCAATAGAAATTAAGACTAGCGCGCAAGCAAATCTGCCATTTAGAATTCCATTTTCGTCGATTGATTCTGTGCGACTTTATGCAAGCGCTGGAACAAAGAATGAGCGCGATCCCGGTTTCTTTCTTTTCGGAGTGCGTATTTTCTAAATTTAACTTGGGTAGGCTTGCGCTATGGCCGTGCGTGAGTATCAACTTGAAATAGATGCAATCGACGCTACCCTCACCTCGATCGAAAAAGTGCTCGATCTGCCTAAGTTAAAGGCGCAATTTGTAGATTTAGAAGCACAAGCCGGAGTTCCTAATCTTTGGGATGACCCAGAGCAAGCACAGAAAATTACGAGTCGTTTATCACGCGTGCAATCTGAAATAAATAAGTTAGAAAATCTGCGTCGGCGAGTAGAAGATTTACCGATTCTCTTTGAATTAGCTCAGAGCGAACCAGACGGTTCAGGTTTAGCCGATGCCGAAAAAGAATTAGATTCAGTAAAGAATTCAGTTAGCGAATTAGAAGTACAAACTTTATTAAATGGCGAATATGACGACCGCGATGCGCTGATAACTATTCGTTCTGAAGCCGGTGGAGTCGAAGCTGCAGACTGGGCCGAGATGATTATGCGCATGTATTTGCGCTATTGCGAGCGACATAATTTCAAAGTTGATGTTCTGGAAACTTCTTATGCTGAGGAAGCAGGAATTAAATCCACAACATTTCGTGTAACTGCCCCATTTGCTTATGGCACGCTATCGGTTGAGCAAGGAACTCACCGTTTGGTGCGCATCTCACCTTTCGATAGCCAGAGTCGGCGACACACATCTTTTGCTGGCGTCGAAGTTGTTCCATTTATCGAACAGAGCGATCATGTAGAAATTGATGAAAAAGAAATTCGCGTTGATGTATATCGCTCATCAGGTCCTGGCGGACAAGGTGTAAACACCACCGATTCAGCGGTTCGAATTACACATATGGCAACTGGAATTGTTGTTTCATGTCAGAACGAGCGTTCACAAATTCAAAATAAAGCAACTGCAATGGCAGTCTTGCAATCTAAATTACTGGAACGCCGCCGCCAAGAAGAGCAAGCAAAAATAAACGCACTCAAGGGTGATAATTCGGGCTCGTGGGGAAACCAAATGCGTTCTTACGTATTGGCGCCATATCAAATGGTGAAAGATTTGCGCACAAATTATGAAACAGGAAATACCGGCGCAGTTCTAGATGGTGAAATCGATGCATTTATCGAAGCCGGAATTCGTTGGCGCCGCAGTAGTTCATAAAAATTGGCGGGTAAGAATCGAACTTCACAAGAATTAACTATTGAAATCATCTCTCTTGCTATCAATTGAAATACGCGTGAATCAGATGAATCTCACACTTTTCGCAAGGATAAATGCCCGTTAAAAGAGCCGATTCCGATACTTCTTCCATAGACTAAGGGTTGGATTTGACGTGCATTCGATTCTGTCTCCATAAACTAATGGGTCAGAATCGCTGACAAGGAAGTGGAAAGCGGTTAGAAAGATTTAGATCGATGGCTTGCGCATGAAATTGCGCTTACCGAACATGAGAGAATGGGCCAGAAATGATTCGCTTTGAGAACGTGACAAAGTTGTATGCAGGTCAAGAGCTGCCTGCTCTTGATTCGGTCAACATTGAAATCGTTAAAGGTGAATTCGTTTTTCTTGTTGGATTATCGGGTTCTGGGAAATCTACTTTCTTGCGATTAGTTCTGCGTGAAGACCGTCCAACTGCAGGAATTATTCATGTTGCAGGAAAAGATTTAGGAACCCTTGCTAGGCATAAAATTCCGGAACTTCGCCGCCAGGTGGGAACAGTCTTTCAAGATTTCCGGTTACTCTCAAATAAAACAATTACTGAAAATGTGGCATTTACTTTGCACGTATTGGGTTATTCGCAGAAA
>JBCKHJ010000041.1:0-3235 GCA_038905915.1 Candidatus Planktophila sp.
TCAATTCGAGATACTCCTGCGCGCTCCATGCCTTTCGACATCATGCGGCGAATTTCAACATCTTCCTTCACATACTCCTTGTACAACTTCTCTGCATACCAACGTGATCTGAATTCAGTTGTTATACCAAGACGGAAGCCGTATGGGTTTACTTTTTGACCCATTACTTGGTCGCCCCCTTCTTAGTTTTGACTGCAACTTTGGTGTTAAAGCCTTTTGAATCTGAAACAGCAACTGAGATGTGGCTGCTTCGCTTAAGAATTCTAAAACCGCGACCTTGTGCACGTGGACGGAAGCGCTTCATTGTGCGACCTTCATCAACAAGTGCTTCAACAACCCAGAGTTCAGATGCATCCCGAATTGCTGGATTTCTCGCCTTAGCATTTGCTACTGCAGAGTTAAGAAGTGTGTACACATCTGCACCTGCAGATTGTGGCGCAAACTTCAAAATTGAAAGTGCTTGATCAACACGTTGTCCGCGAATGAGATCGACAATTCGTCGAGCCTTCTGCGGTGTGTGGCGAATGTCGTGCAAAATTGCACGAGCAACCAATGGCGCAGTACTAGTGGTTAGATCATCTATATTAGGCACGGACAGCCTTTCTATCTTCGGTCTTTACATGTCCACGGAAAGTGCGCGTTGGTGAAAATTCGCCAAGTTTATGGCCGATCATCGCGTCAGTAATGAAAACCGGAATGTGCTTGCGGCCATCATGTACTGCAATGGTGTGACCAATCATTGAAGGAGTGATCATCGAGCGGCGTGACCAGGTCTTAATCACGTTCTTAGTATTTTTTTCGTTCTGTGCATCTACTTTTTTAGTTAGATGAGCATCAACGAATGGACCCTTCTTGAGACTACGTGGCATTTGCCTCTCCTACCGCTTCTTATTCGACTTGCGACGACGAACGATTAATGAATCTGATGCTTTCTTCTTGCGGGTGCGACCTTCGGGTTTTCCCCAAGGAGTTACTGGGTGACGTCCACCAGAAGTTTTACCTTCACCACCACCATGTGGGTGATCTACTGGGTTCATAACAACACCGCGTACAGATGGGCGTTTGCCCTTCCAACGCATGCGTCCTGCTTTACCGAAGTTGATATTGGATTGTTCTGCGTTTCCAACTTCACCAACAGTTGCACGACAACGAACATCGACGTTACGAATTTCGCCAGATGGCATACGCAATTGTGCGTAAGCGCCCTCTTTTGCAACCAACTGAACTGATGCACCAGCAGAACGAGCAATTTTTGCTCCGCCTCCTGGACGAAGTTCAATTGCATGAACGACGGTACCTACTGGAATGTTACGTAGTGGCAAGTTATTTCCAGGCTTGATATCGGCACTAGCCCCGTTTTCAACTGTTGCACCTTGCTCTAATTTATTTGGCGCAATGATGTAACGCTTTTCACCATCGGCGTAGTGCAAAAGCGCAATGCGTGCAGTTCGGTTTGGGTCGTACTCAATGTGAGCGACCTTTGCTGGAACACCATCTTTATCATTGCGAATAAAATCGATTAAACGGAAAGCTCGTTTGTGACCGCCACCTTGGTGACGAACAGTGATACGGCCTGCCTTATTACGTCCACCCTTTGAGTGAATTGGACGCACAAGAGATTTCTCAGGTGTCGAACGTGTTAGTTCGGCAAAATCTGGAACGCTTGCGCCGCGTTGACCTGGGGTCGTTGGCTTTAATTTACGAAGTGCCATAATGATCCTTTTCTAGAAGTCCAGTTATCGATAAGGAAACCCTTACGAAACTGGGCCTCCGAAGATGTCGATACGGTCGCCTGCTGCTACCTGCACAATTGCGCGCTTGGTGTCGCTGCGTTTTCCATCACCGAAACGGGTTTTCTTATTCTTGCCCTTACGGTTCATAGTGTTAACACTAATTACTTTTACGCCGAATACTTTTTCAACCGCAATTTTAATTTCGGTCTTATTTGCATCTGGTGCAACAATAAATGTGTACTTGTTTTCATCTAACAATCCGTAGCTCTTTTCAGAGACAACAGGTGTTAGCAAAACATCGCGGGAATCTTTCATGCTACGACCTCACTTTTGCGGGCAATTGCAGTTGCGCCTTGACCCATTGCGCGACCTGCTACAAAATCTGTAATCGCACTTTGTGAGAAGACAACGTCATCGCTTTTTAGGATGTCGTATGCATTTAATTGATCTGGAACAAGAAGGTGTAGGTCATCGGCGTTACGAAGTGAGCGCCAAGCTAGATCTTCAGTGCGAGAAACAACAACGAGTAAGTTTTTGCGGCTGCTAAATTGGCGAACCGCAGCAATTGCTGCTTTTGTAGAAGGTGCAGCCGATACTGAATCCAGCACGTGAATACGATCGTTGCGTTGGCGATCAGATAAAACTCCGCGAAGCGCTGCAGCAATCATTTTCTTAGGCGTGCGTTGGAAATACTTACGTGGGCGAACAGCGTGTGCCGTACCGCCACCCTTTTGGTTAGGTGAACGTGATGAACCCTGACGGGCGCGCCCAGTTCCCTTTTGTTTGAAAGGCTTCTTTCCACCACCACTTACTTCACCACGGTTCTTAGATTTCTGAGTACCTTGGCGAGCAGCAGCAAGTTGTGCTGTAACAACTTGGTGAATCAAAGGAACATTAGTTTGTGCATCAAAAATTTCGGCTGGCAAATCAACTGAGCCAACTTTCTTTCCTTCTGCGTTTTTAACTTCGAGTGTTAACGCCATGGTTATGCACCTGCCTTAATTGTTTCAAAAATCGCATGCTTTGCTGCAGAGCGAATGAAAACTAATTGACCATCAGGACCAGGAACCGAACCCTTAATAAGTAGCAAATTACGTTCTGCATCAACTGAATGAACAAGAAGATTTTGAGTTGTGATGCGTTCTCCGCCCATTACTCCAGCCATACGCTTTCCTTTGAATACGCGACCCGGTGTTGCACATGCACCAATCGAACCTGACGTGCGGTGTTTGCGATCAACACCGTGAGATGAACTAAGACCAGCGAAACCGTGACGCTTCATAACACCAGCCGTTCCTTTACCTGTGCTTGTTCCAGTTGCATCGACTAATTCGCCGGCGCTGAAAACAGTTGCACCAAGTTCTTGTCCTACAGAATAAGAAGATGTATCAAGAGTGCGAAGTTCTGCAATTGAACGACGTGGCGTCACACCGGCTTTTGCAAAGTGGCCAGTAAGGGGCTTGGTAACTTTCTTCGGATCAATTGCACCGAAAGCGATTTGC
>JBCKHJ010000042.1:0-3227 GCA_038905915.1 Candidatus Planktophila sp.
TAAGAAAGGTAAGGGAGAACCATTCGCGCATTCCCCATTTACTAAATTGATAAAACTTTCCAGTGCGACGATTTTGGAAACGCTCTGCGGCAAAGACTCCGAATTGGCAAGTAACGGAGGAGAGCACCAAGACCATTGTGTTAATCGTTGCGAAAGGTAGCTCGAGCATCTCGGTTGATTCCAACCAAGTAGCTGGACCTTGAACTGCGCGCGTTGTAAAGTAAATTGCGAAAAGTGCGGCGAAGAACATCAATTCGCTAGCAAGCCAGACGATCGTTCCGACCGCAACTAGGTTCGGGCGCGTGATTTTATGCGGGGCGACAAGAGCAACGCTGGACATGGGGAGCATTATTGCTGAAAAATGGCGTTTCGTCTCACTAAGGGCTGGATTTACCAGTGGTAATTCTCATCTGGGAGTGAAACGGGTCACCTAAAAAATGCGCTCTGCTTTACCCATTGGCTGCCTTCTTAACGGCGCCCATATTAAGATTACCGCCATGTCGCAAATAGCTAAACGGGCGAATCAGATTGTTATCTATTCTGATGATTCCTCGGTTCGCGCAGCTATCAAAGGCGCTCTTGGCGTTCGACTATCTGCTGATTTTGATGAACATGTGATTCACGAATTTGCAACGGGGGCTGCCCTGCGCGCTTTTGCTGATAAAAAACCGGTAGACCTTTTTATCCTAGATGGCGAAGCGGTGCCAGAAGGAGGAATGGGAATTGCTCGTCAATTAAAAGATGAAGTCTTTAATTGCCCACCTGTCCTTCTTATAACCGGGCGCAAAGAGGATGCTTGGCTTGCGGCTTGGTCACTTGCCGAAGCATCAGTAGTTCACCCAATCGATCCTTTTACCCTTGCCAATTGTGCCGCCGATTTATTGCGCAACGCCAATCTCAGATCGGCGTAATACTGGGCCATGAGTTGGAAAGAGCACGTAGCAACGCTTGATCTGCGTCTTGACCTAAAACCGGTTGATGTCAAATGGTGCATGAATGAAATTTTAGAAGGCCGCGTGGAAATCGAGACAATAAAAGTATTTTTGCTGGCGCTAAAGAATAAAGGTGAAACTGCCGAAGAAGTTAGTGCACTCGTTGCCCAGATGTATCAACACAGTGCACCGATAACGATTACGCAGCGCGCGGTTGACATCGTTGGTACTGGCGGAGATGGCGCACATACAATAAATATTTCAACCACTGCTGCCATCATCGCCGCCGCTGCGGGGGCGCGCGTAGTTAAACACGGCAATCGCGCGGCATCTTCGAAGTGCGGATCAGCCGATTTATTGGAAGCCCTCGGTGTTGCAATAAACCTCGATGGTAATGGGGTAGCAAAGACTGTAGCGGAATTAGGAATTGGTTTTTGTTTTGCACCAACTTTTCATCCAGCAATGCGATTTGCCGCTCCTGCGCGCAAGGAACTTGGCGTACCGACCGTCTTTAATATTTTAGGTCCGCTAGCCAACCCCGCTAAACCAAAGGCAGCAGCAATCGGCGTTGCCAATGATCGAATGCACCTTGTTATGGCGCAAGTTTTGGGCGATAAGGGCGTAGATGGCTTTGTTTTTCGGGGCGATGATGGTCTAGATGAAATAACAATAGCTACGACTACCCAAGTGCTAACTATTGGAAGAGGTGAAATTTATAGTGATTCAATCTCACCTGATGATTTTGGAATTGATCGTTCTCCAGTTTCAGCTCTTCTCGGTGGAGATGCAAATGAGAATGCTCGAATTACCATGGCAATATTTGCTGGAGAAAAAGGTGCCCCGCGTGATGCTGTTCTACTAAATGCTGGGGCGGCGATTGCAGCCTTTAATGGCGATTTCGAATTATCACTACATGAGCGAATCCAAAAAGGTGTTATTGCCGCACAAAACGCAATTGATTCGGGCGCTGCTGCTGATCTTTTAAATAAATGGGCCGCGCTTACGCAGATTCTTGCTAACCAAAAAACTTCGGACTAGCCTTATTTACATGGGACTAGATGGCGCACCTGCAGGTTATTTAAGCGATTGGGCAGCAACCGGAACTGGCGCTAATGCGAAAATCGGAATTATTTTGGTTCACGGTTATACCGGCTCACCTGCATCGATGCGGCCTTGGGCCGAGTATTTGCATAACCATGGTTACAGCGTTCGAACCCCATTACTGCCAGGGCATGGAACCGAAGCCAGCGATCTTAATTTAGTGAAGTGGCAAGAGTGGCCCCAAAAAATTGAAAAAGAATTAGCCGAGATGTCAAAGAGTTGTGAGAGTATTTTTATTGCAGGTCTTTCAATGGGTGCTGGGACAACACTTTATATCGCCCAAAAACATGGTGATAAATTAAAGGGAATTATCTTGGTTAATCCAATGATTCACGTTGCCTTTGTTACTCCAACGATTGCTTATGCTATTTCGCGATTCCAAAAAATGCGTAAAAGCGTAGGAGACGATATCAAACGACCAAATGTGACTGAGTGGGGCTATGACGCTATGCCCACCAGAGGAGCACACCAACTAATCAAGTTTTTGAAAATTACTCGGGCGAACTTGGCTAAAGTAAGCGTTCCGCTTCAACTTTTCCATAGCGTAGATGATCACACGCTTCCGGTTTCTAACACCGAAATCGTTATGGCAGGTGTCTCATCGACTAACAAAAGCCGCATTGAACTCATTAATAGTTATCACGTTGCAATCCTTGATTATGATGCCGAATTAATTTTTCAAAACTCTAAGACTTTCATCGAAACGCTGAGCAAGAAAGCAGGAAACTAGCGATATCCGTTGACCACGTAGGGCCAGCGCCATAGGCTTCTCAAATGCAAGCGTTGCAAGAGATAAATACTCTCAGTCACGAGCAAGGGTTAGAACTTTTCTCGCGTTGCTGTGTTGCTAAAGAATATGCACGGGCTATGGTTAGCGCCATGCCTTTCGCATCCGTTGCCGCGTTGGAGCGCGCTAGCGATCTTGCAACAACGAACCTTACGCAGGCAGGCCTGCTCGAAGGTTTTTCAGGACATCCACGAATCGGTGATCGCAGGCCCCATTCGGCTTGGTCATCGGATGAACAATCTGGTCTGGGTAGCGCCCAAGATAAAGTTCTCGCCGCATTGCATGAAGCCAATATTTCTTATGAGAAAAAATTTGGTCATGTATTTCTGATTTGTGCTACTGGGAAAACCGCCGATTTCATGCTCGCGCAATGTTTGCGGCGAATTGAAAATTCTCCGGCAATTGAA
>JBCKHJ010000043.1:0-3176 GCA_038905915.1 Candidatus Planktophila sp.
ACAATATGCGGGGAGAGCATGGTTTGTGGGCGATAACAACCAATGGTCCCAACAACGCCACGGATTGGACTATCTGGATCGGCCCAGCGATCTAAAAATTCTGGCCGAATCGGTGACTGAGAATCACAGACATGTAAATCAGATAGATGGTGCAATAACATCAGTGGCTTGCTTATGGGCGGAAAAGTTGCACCGACATGTTTTTCATCAGCAATGATTTCTAACTCCGACCAACCTTGTGCGTTGGGGGCAGCGCGCCTAAAAGCCATGGGCTAAGACTAACGAATAAATAGCCAAACTGATGCACTCAGCCCAACTGCAACAACTAAACTCTTTAAAAATCTAACAGATACGTGGCCCGCAATTTTCCCTGCGAAAAGCCCCCCGGCATTTGAACCAATAAAGAGCGCCCAAAAATAAAGCCAGTGCACATGCCCACTAAAGAGATAGATACTTGTAGTAAATATACTAGTGACTCCAATGATTAGATTTTTAGCTATGTTTACTGTTCGTACATCGCGTTTTCTAATTAAAGTTGCAATTACCATTGTTCCTTGGCCGGGACCAAAATAGCCACCATAAATACCACTGCCAAAAATCATCGCACTCTCTTTTTGCGGTGATCGCCTTTCATCAGATGGTCTAAGCGGAATTAACATCGATATAGTTGCAAAGAGAAGTAAGAAAGGAACAATTTGGGCAAAAACTTTCTCGGGAAATCCAAGAAGGGCGGTTGCGCCAATAACTGCGCCAACTGATGCCCAAATTATTAAATTTTTATATTCGCGTGCATATTGCTTTAAAACGCGCCGCTGGGAAATGAGTGCAAAGAAGTTAGCAGTTGATACACCAAGAGAGTTTGTGATTGCAGCCGTAATTGGGTTAAGACCAAAAGCAAGAAGCACTGGAAAAGAGATAGCAGAAGCACCACCAGCTAAGCCATTTATCGTGCCAACTAGAAATCCCACAGCTAAAACAATGATGAATTCCATTAACCGATTATACAAAGTAAATGTAGAATTACTTGTATGGCGCAATCAAATGATAAAAATTGGAACCGTGCCAATACCCTCTTTAGCAAGAAAGCCACCTCGGCCGATTTTGCTTTGGTAGGCATCCCTGCACATAAAACTGCGCTTTCCCAAACAAATGCACATAAAACTCCTGCCGCAATTCGTAGTGCACTTGCAAAATATTCAACGCTTCATGGATCCAGTGGGGTTGATTTAAGAAATTTAACGCTTACCGATTTAGGTGATATCTCATTACCTGATGGCCCAGCTGGTGAAGAGCGGGTTAGCGCAGCGCTTTCTGATGCTCGTAGTTATTTTAAATTACTAGTAGCCCTTGGTGGCGATAACTCAATTACTTATTCTCTAGTGCGGGCGTTATGGAAAGATCTTTCACAAATCGGAGTCATAACGCTAGATGCCCATCATGACTTGCGAGATGGAATTTCAAACGGCTCGCCCATTTGGAGATTAATACAAGCCGGCCTACCGGGTGCCAATATTGTTCAAATAGGAATATCAGATTTTGCTAATAGTTATGAATACTCAAACCGGGCAAGAGAATTGGGAATTACGGTAATTACTCGCGCAGATTTACGTTCAAGATCTATGACACGCGTAATGAAAAAGGCTCTTGCAATTGCAGGCAAGGACGGCCGTGAAATTTATGTTGATTTAGATGTCGATGTTTGTGATCGCTCAGTCGCGCCAGCCTGTCCTGCATCGGTACCAGGTGGAATCAGTGCTGATGAAATTCGACAAGTAGCATTTCTATCGGGGGCCAATAAGCGTGTTCGTGCTATCGATATCACCGAAATTGATGCCACCAAGGACTTGGCAGATCAACGAACAATTCGCTTAGGGGCTTTGCTCGTCTTAGAAGCTGCTGCAGGACTTGCTAGTCGTAACTAATTTAGATTATTAATTACGCTACGTGCTGCGGCAATCGCCCGACCATCATGAATAAAACGCACAGTATTTTCAATTTCTGGCGAAATAAAGCGATCTGGCCCAGCGCCTTGTACAACTTTACGTAATTCTTTGATGACGGCGCTAGTTGCAGGCGATGGCGTCAAAGGCTTGCGCAACTCAATTGCCCTAGCCGAAGTCATTAATTCAATTGCCAAGATTCGCCGCAAATTATCAACGCTCTGGCGTAGTTTTCGGGCAGCGTTCCATCCCATCGAAACATGATCTTCTTGCATCGCAGAACTTGGGATTGAATCAACACTTGCAGGAACTGCCAACCGCTTGTTCTCACTAACTAGCGCTGCTTGGGTGTATTGAGCGATCATTAAACCAGAATCAACGCCTGGGTCATTGGCTAAAAATGGTGGCAAGCCATGAGATCTATTCGCATCCAGCATCCGATCTGTGCGACGTTCGGCGATCGAACCTAAATCTGCCGCCGCAATTGCAAGGAAATCTAAAACGTATCCCAAAGGTGCACCATGGAAATTTCCATTGGAAGAAACTCGCCCATCAGGTAATACAACTGGATTATCAATGGCGCTATCTAATTCACGCAAAGCGATATTGGTTGCATGATCAATCGTGTCGCGTACAGCGCCAGCAACTTGCGGTGCGCAACGCAAAGAGTAAGCATCTTGGACTTGAGATTTATCGTTAATATGTGATGCAACAATGCCCGAGCCGTTAAGTAGCGCAAATATATTTGCCGCACTTACGGCTTGCCCAATTTGTTTACGAAGCGGAGCATGAAGTTCGGGTGCAAAAACACGATCAGTTCCAAGTAAGGCTTCAATGCTCATGGCAGCAGTTAGATCTGCAACGGTTACTAATTCATTTAAATCAGCTAGCGCCATTATCAACATTCCAAGCATGCCATCGGTGCCATTAATAAGTGCTAAACCCTCTTTGGCTGCTAATTCAATCGGAGAAATTCCGGCAACCGCTAACGCCTGCGCCGTATCCATTTCATTTCCGGATGCATCGTGTACACGACCTTCACCCATCAGCGCCAGCGCGCAATGCGAAAGGGGCGCTAGATCACCACTGCAACCAAGTGAGCCAAATTCAGGTACTACAGGTGTGATTGATGCATTTAAAAACTTAACAAATTGCTGAGCAAGTTCAATACGAACTCCAGTACGACCTGAAGCCATAGTGCGCAGACGCAAAAACATTAGCGCTCGTACAACTTCC
>JBCKHJ010000044.1:0-3044 GCA_038905915.1 Candidatus Planktophila sp.
CAACCTGCTACGCCAGAGATGAAGGCAGCCATTACTTCACCGTAGCGTTTGATTGAAAAAATTAGCGTGACATTGACGCTAATCCCATCGGCAATTAGCGCGGTAATAGCTGGTAAACCTTGCTTTGTGGCAGGTACTTTAATTAAAAGATTTGGGCGATTTACTATTGCCCATAATCCCCTGCCTTGTGTAATTGTCTCCTGCGTATTATTTGCCAAACGTGGATCAACTTCAATACTGACTCGTCCATCTACGCCACCCGAACTTTGAAAAATTGGGGTAAAGATATCACATGCCATGCGCACATCATCGGTTGTGAGTTTCTTTACTACTTCATCAACGCTTTGACCTTTCATGGATTGGATGTCACTTGCGTATTCCACGCCCGTCGAAATCGCCGCGCTAAAAATACTCGGATTCGTGGTGACTCCGACTACCCCAGAATTAGCAATTCTTTGGGGCAGGCAATGTGAATCGGTGCCCGCTAATTTAGCCCTTGATAAATCATCTAGCCAAACCGATGTGCCTGCTCTAGCTAAATCTTCGATCTTCATGCAATAGCGCTTTTTACGGTTTTAACTACGTTAGCCACTGAGAAACCAAATTTCTCAAATAAAATAGCGCCCGAAGCCGATGCCCCAAAACGCTCTAGCGAAATCGATACTCCTGAATCGCCAATTAATTCACGCCACCCTTGTGCGATACCTGCTTCGATACTTATTTTGATGATTGATTTTGGTAAAACACTTTCGCGATAATTTTTATCCTGATCGGCAAACCATTCCAAACAAGGGGCGCTAACAACCCTAACGGCAACGCCTTCTTTGGCAAGTTCTTTTTGCGCAGCAATAGCTAAACCAACTTCAGAACCGGTAGCAATTAAAATGGCTTGTGGATTTTGCACATCACTTAAAATATATGCACCTTTTTCAACACCTTTTGCACTTGCATAGATGCTTCGATCTAAGGTTGGAAGATTTTGGCGAGATAAGAGAATTCCACAAGGAGCCTTTCGGATAAGGATTTGTCTCCATGCTTGCCCAACTTCGTTGGCATCGGCAGGGCGAATCACAGCTAAACCTGGAATGGCTCTAAGGGCAGCGAAATGTTCTACCGGTTGGTGGGTAGGACCATCTTCGCCTAAACCGATTGAATCATGGCTCCATACAAAAGTCGTGGGAATCTTCATTAGTGCGGCAAGGCGAACTGCAGGGCGCATGTAGTCGCTAAATATTGTAAAAGTTCCACCAAAGGTGCGAGTTAATCCGTGCAAAGTTATGCCATTTAGAATCGAACCCATTGCGTGTTCACGAACTCCAAAGTGAATAATGCGGCCATATGGATGCGCATTCTTCATTGAACTCGAAATTGGTAAAAATGAATTGGAACCTTCGATTGTTGTGTTATTGCTCTCTGCCAAATCTGAAGATCCACCCCAGAATTCAGGCAACGCTTTTGCGATCGCCTGTATTACATCTCCGGATGCTTTTCGAGTAGAAATATCTTTACCCGCTTCAAACTCTGGAAAATGCGCATCCCAATTACTTGGCAAGTTCTTTTTGCGCAGCCGAATAAGAAGTTCTGCCTTTTCTGGATTAACGCCCTGCCATTGCGCAAATTTAATATCCCAAAGTGCGCGAGTGATTGCCGCGCGATCCTTAACTAGTCGAACATGTTGTAGAACTTCATCCGGCATCGCAAAATTTTGCGCTGGATCTAACCCCAGTAACTTTTTAGTCTCGGCTATTTCGGCGCTGCCTAGGGCCGAGCCATGAGATTTAGCCGTGCCTCTGGCGCTAGGAGCTGGCCATGCGATTACAGTTTTCAAATGAATCATGGATGGTCTGTCTTTTTCATTCTTGGCAGCATGCATCGCGGAATCTAACGCTAATAAATCTACGTTTCCATCACGCCCTTGTGCAACATCTATTACTTGCCAGCCATATGCGCGATATCGGGCTGATACATCTTCGGTGAAAGTGAAATGCGTATCACCATCGATAGAAATTCTATTGTCATCGTAAATGAGATTTAAATTTCCAAGAGCTTGTGTCCCAGCTAATGAAGATGCTTCAGCGCTTACACCCTCTTGCAAATCTCCATCTGAAGCGATAACCCAAATGTTATGGTCAAAGATTGATTGGTTTTCTGGTGCGTCAGGATCTAATAAACCCCGCTCGTATCTCGCCGCCATCGCCATTCCAACTGCGGCAGCAACGCCTTGGCCTAGTGGACCAGTTGTCATTTCAACGCCAGCGGTATCTCCATATTCGGGATGGCCTGGAGTAAGTGAGCCCCATGTTCGAAATCTTTCTAAATCCTGCATCTCTAGCCCGTAGCCGCTGAAAAATAATTGCGTGTATAGCGTTAAAGAAGTATGTCCGCAAGAAAGAATGAAGCGGTCCCGCCCCAGCCAGGTGGGATCGGATGGATCATGGATTAAATGGCGCTGGAATAAATTGTAGGCAACTGGGGCGAGCGACATTGCTGTTCCTGGGTGACCATTACCTGCTTTCTGAACGGCATCCATGGCAAGGGCTCTGGCATAGGCAATTGCGCGCTCATCCAACTCTGCCGCGTTTTCGAGAGAGCTCATTGATTGGCCTTTTCTTTTTGCGTTGTACGAACAGATAACCAAATACGCCAAGCAAAAATCCACACGAGAGTCGAACCAAGCAGATGCGTTGCCACCAAAAGTTGTGGAACTCCCGTTAAATATTGAATATATCCAATCAAACCTTGTGCCAAAGACAAATATAAGAAACCATGCACCGATTTTTTGGTAAGTTTTGAGGCGCTTTTCTGTGATAAAAAATAAATCGTCAAAGCAATAAGCAGCACAACGGCGACACCGTGGGCCCGGGCAGCGCTTTGAATTTCAATATTAAAACGTGGGGCAGATGCATCGCCAGCGTGTGGGCCACTTCCGGTAACTATGGTCCCTGAAATCAGAACAATCGCAGTTAAGGTTAGGTGGACTTTACTGAGCGCCATAAGACGCTTATCTTGATTTTCAACCGTAATAAAACTTTCGTTGCGACGCA
>JBCKHJ010000045.1:0-2900 GCA_038905915.1 Candidatus Planktophila sp.
TAGAAAATCATCTAACAGCAAAACATCGCCATAGATTCTTTTAATCTCCATAAAATTTAATTCAGCGATACGCGACGAATGACCAGCGATGCGTTTCATGTCGGCGTCATGCCACAAAATAGGCAGATTATCTTTGGTCAACCGAATATCACATTCAAGGCCATCGGCGCCCTGATCTATCGCTGCCATATAGGCCACTCGGGTGTTCTCTGGAAAGTGCGCCGATGCGCCCCGATGCGCGTAGATTTTCATGCTTAAGATTAACACCGTTAGGCTTACCTAGTATGGGCGCCTTCTTCTTTGAAAGTTCTGCGCGTTCGGTATTAGGTTTACAAAGAAATGGAAATGAAGATTCTGCGCTAACTGCAGGAAAATTTATTGCAGTGGCCGATGGAATGGGTGGTCATGCTGGCGGTGAAGTTGCTTCAAAGATTGCAATAACAACTTTGGCAGCCCTTACTCCAATGCTCTCTGATGAATCTATAGATACAGATTCTATTGAAGATTTACTTTTGAACTCGTTGCACACAATTGACAATGAAATTGGTGAAATCGCTCGCGTTAAAACTGCATTGCGTGGCATGGGTACAACTCTTACTGCGCTACTTTTAAATAAAAATAAAGTCGCGCTTTTACATGTTGGAGACTCTAGATGTTATCGTTTGCGTGAAAGTGATTTAGAGCAGTTAAGTAATGACCACACAGTCTTGCAACAATTACTTGATCAGGGCGCGATTACACCTGCCGAAACTCACAACCACCCACAGAGATCAATGTTGACTCAAGCAGTTATGGGAGAAGGCGATTTGACTCCAGTCCTGCAGGTTTATGAAGTTAAGAAGAATGATCGTTTTCTGCTGTGTAGTGATGGTTTATCTAGTGTTTTGACGGAAAAAGAAATAAAAATACTTTTGAAAAATAAAGATAAGGATGCTGCAATTAAAGCTTTAATTGATGCCACTTATATTAATGGTGCCCCTGATAATGTCACTGTAATAATCGCTGATATCGCAGACGGCTCCAATAATGAAATCAAATTGCACGGTGCAGCACAATGAAAAATAAATTACTGGGTGATCGGTATGAATTAGGCGAAATGATTGGTACTGGCGGCATGGCTGATGTTTACATCGCCCGCGACAAACGCCTAGCGCGCGAAGTAGCAGTAAAAGTTTTACGGAGTGATTTAGCAAAAGACCCATCCTTTGTTGCGCGCTTTAGAAAAGAAGCCTTCGCCGCCGCTGGTTTAAATAACCCTGGAATTGTTGCGGTCTATGATTCTGGAGAAGAGCCTGCGCCATACATTGTTATGGAATTAGTTTCGGGCCGCACCTTGCGCGAATTAATTCATAGCGGTGAAAAAATACCACTTAGCCGCGCCTTAGAAATCGGCGCAGGGATTCTTACTGCACTTGAATATTCACACGAGCGTGGAATTGTGCACCGTGATATTAAGCCCGCCAACATTATGATAACCAAGCAGGGAGATGTAAAGGTTATGGATTTTGGTATTGCGCGCATTTTAGATGATCTAAGTGCGACACTTACCAGCACTTGGAATATTGTTGGAACGGCGCAATATTTATCACCCGAACAAGCGTTAGGTGAAGCTGCTGATGCGCGAAGTGATATTTATTCAACGGGTTGTTTGTTATATGAAGTTTTAACTGGCAAGCCACCATTTGCTGGCGATACCCCGGTATCTATTGCATACCAACATGTTTCCGCCGAACTTATAGCACCAAGTAAAATACAACCTGCTTTGCCTGCAGGTATTGATATTTTACTTACGGTTGCTCTAGCGAAAAAGCCTGAAGACCGATATCCATCAGCTGGTTTAATGCTTGATGATTTATTTAAAATTCGGGACGGACAAGCAGTAACAACAAAGATTGCGCGCAAAAAAATCTCTCGAGGACAATTCATAAGTGGTGCAGTTGCTGCCCTTCTCTTTTTGTCCCTAGCAATAGGTGGTTTATTTCTATCGCGCAGTGGTGTAAATACAACTAGCGAACCAGAGATTCCGAATGTTGTTGGCTTAATCCAAGCCGATGCCCAAATAATGCTAAAAGATTACGTTGTAACAATTGCGCGTGCATACGATGCCTGGATTCCAAAAGATCGAATTGCCAGCCAAATTCCTTTAGCGACAACGAAGGCCAAAAAAGGCTCTGGCGTTCTCCTTACGATTTCTGATGGTCCAGGAGATGCGGTTGTCCCAATGGACTTAGTTGGGCTCTCGCTGATAGATGCACGTACCGCTCTTGCCGCAGTAGGCCTAGTAATTGCTAAAACTGAAGCGGTTCCATCAGATTCACCACAAGGAACTGTCTTAAAAGTAACTCCGGAATCTGGTTCAACAATTACCGCTGGTACCGGAGTTGTTTTACAAATTGCAAGTGGACAAGTTCAGGTTCCAGACCTTATTGGAGTAGATGCTATCCAAGCGAAAACTATTTTAGTTCAAGCAGGATTTTTAGTAAATGAAATTGAAGCTTACGATGCAAGTCAATCTATTGGAGTTGTTATACGACAAGCCCCTGATGCTGGTACAACACAGACGATTGGAAAATCAGTAACAATTACAATTAATAAAGCCCCTTAAATCTTTAGCCAACAACCGGCGCTAAACCAACTGCTTTAGCGCGTGCATCTTTATCACCACATTGCACCAACCAATTAGCCAGCATATGGTGACCATGCTGCGTTAATACTGATTCTGGGTGAAACTGAACTCCCTCTATTGGTAAAGTTTTATGACGCATTGACATAACAACACCCGAATCAGTGTTGCTGGTAATTTCTATTTCGTCAGGAACGCTTTCGCGTTCTACTGCAAGCGAGTGATAACGCGTTGCGGTAAAAGGTGAAGGAATGTCGGCAAAAACGCCTGCACCTTG
>JBCKHJ010000046.1:0-2490 GCA_038905915.1 Candidatus Planktophila sp.
TAATTTCCCATGTTCCTAGGTCGTCGAGTCAGTTTTGATTATGGCGATGTTCGAATTGGGGTAGCTATTTGTGACCAACAAGGGATTCTCGCCACGCCACTGGCCACCCTTGCTGCAAATGATAAAAAACTTTTTGATTTAATAGCGCAGATTTTCAACGAGTATGAACCAATCACAATTTATCTTGGCAAACCGCTGCATTTGAGCGGCAGAATCGGTGCGGCTAGCCATAAAGTTGAAAACTTTGGCGCACAACTAGAATTGAGATTCAAAATTCCGATTGTTTATATAGATGAGCGTTTAACAAGCGTTAGCGCTGCGCGTGCGCTTCGAGAAGCAGGGCATAACGCTAAAGGCTCAAAAGATTTAATTGATGGCGCTGCTGCTGTTGCAATATTGGAGCAAGGTTTGAATTTGGAGAAAAATCGAGATAAGCAATGATAATTAAATCGCGCGAATTTTTCAGATTATCACTTGCAGCAATTTTAATTTTAAGCCTTACCTTTTCATTGCTTTTAATTCGCTCCAAAACAAGTGGCGCACCTGATTTTCCGCAAAGTCTAATTGCGCAGAATTCAAAAGAAGTCCAAATCAATATTGCTCAAGGTCAGACCGGCTCGCAAATTGCTGCCGCCTTATTTGCCGCAGGTGTGGTTAAATCGGCGGCGGCATTTTTTGAAATAGCAGTTAGTGATGAGCGTTCTACCCGCATTGCACCGGGAATCCACCGTATTAATCTGCAGATATCGGCGCGCCAAGCCCTTGACCAATTATTAGATGCGACTCGAATCCCAAATCTGATCAAGGTCTCAGAAGGTGCTCGGAAGAGCGAAATTGCCAGTTCGCTAATTGCGCGCGGCTTTACGAAGAGCGAAGTGAACTCTGCGATGGGGAAATTACTTTTACCCTCTGGTTTTAAAGATCCAGAAGGCCTGCTCTTTCCTGCGCAATATAGTCTTATCGAAGGAGAGAACGCTCTTGCGGTTTTGCAATCCATGATCCAGCGATTCATCTCTGATTCAGAGGTTAAAAAATTACTAATGGGCGATGGCCAATTTAACGCATTGAAATTACTTACTATGGCATCGATTATTCAAGCTGAAGGCGATGGCGGAGATTTCACCAAAATTTCCCGAGTTATTCGCAATAGGTTAAAAATAGGTATGCCGTTACAAGTCGATTCAACGGTTCATTACATTACAAAAAGCCGGGGTCAATTATTTTTAAGCACAAAATCAACTTTGATAAATTCGCCCTACAATACCTATCAGCGTTATGGATTACCGCCAACGCCGATAGGAAACCCAGGAGTAGCGGCAATAAACGCCGCTTTAAATCCCGCCAGCGGGGATTGGCTCTACTTCATTACAGTTGCCCCACGTGATACTAGATTTACGAAATCACATGATGAATTCTTGGCATGGAAAGCGCTCTATCAAAAGAATCGAAAGGCTGGAGCATTTGAGGTGAAGAAATGATAAAGGCTGGCGTTTTAGGTTCGCCGATTTCGCATTCACTCTCTCCGATTCTTCACAGGGCTGTTTATGCCGAACTTGGGTTAGCGGCCAGTTATGAGGCGATCGAAGTTCGCGCAGGTGGATTGAAAAATTTTCTAGACTCATTGGATAATTCGTGGACAGGTTTTTCGCTAACGATGCCGTTGAAGGAAGAAGTATTAAAACTTGCCAGCGTTATTAACCCAATTGCCCAGAAGATTAGGAGTGCAAATACTTTATACAAAGGCGCAGATGGATGGAGCGCGACTTCAACCGATATCACTGGCTTTAAGGAAGCGCTAGCTGCAAATTCCATTACGAAAATGGGTAGCGTTCTAGTTATTGGGGCGGGTGCAACGGCACGGGCCGTTGTTGGTGCTTGTGATTTAATCACAGAAGAAATAACTGTAATGAGTCGCAATCCTGCGCGAATTTCTGAGATGTCCAACTGCGCAACCAAAGCGAAATTGGATTTCATTACTTGGGGCCAAACCCCACTGATCTCCCAAGTTGATTTGGTAGTAAATACAACACCAAAATTGGTAGCGGATTCGTTAGCGGGGCAGCTTTCCGCCAAGCCGCACGGGACGCTCTTTGAAGTTCTCTATGAACCTTGGCCGACCGCCTTATTGGCGCGCTGGCGAACTCTGGGTTCAAATAGTATCGATGGGCTGGAACTCCTAATCCACCAAGGGATAGATCAAATCGAAATTTTTACGGGTAAAAGTTTGGATAGGGCTTCGATCTCAACCCTGATGCGTAAAGCGGCTATGAAGGTTTTGGCTTAATCCACAACTGTTTTTTTGCGAAGCGTAGCTTTTATACTCTAACGCAATGCAATTAGCGCTGGTACTTTGTTTTGGGATTCCAATTGCAATAGCTGATGCAGCTCATCATCGAATTCCGAATATTTATTTGATCTATCTGGCGCCTTTAGCAGTTCTTAGCATTGGCTTTGAAGGCGCCTTTATACTCTTCCCGATATTTATTTTCT
>JBCKHJ010000047.1:0-2429 GCA_038905915.1 Candidatus Planktophila sp.
GCACGCAGCAACGGGTGCAACCATGAGCGCCAAGGGTTGGGCACAAGAAGCAGCAATTAGAATGCTGCATAACAACTTAGACCCGGCTGTTGCAGAACACCCAGAACGCTTAGTTGTCTATGGCGGAACCGGCAAAGCCGCGCGCAATTGGCCATCTTTTGATGCCATTGTTAAGTCTTTAACTTCACTCAGTGATGATGAAACTTTACTTGTTCAATCAGGAAAACCCGTGGGCGTTTTTCAAACTCACGAATGGGCACCGCGCGTACTAATTGCTAATTCAAATTTGGTTGGCGACTGGGCAAACTGGCCAGAGTTTCGTAGGTTAGAAAATCTTGGCCTAACAATGTATGGCCAAATGACTGCCGGTTCTTGGATTTATATTGGTACGCAAGGAATTTTACAAGGAACCTTCGAAACTTTTGCTGCTATTGCCAACAAACGCTTTGGCGGAACGCTAAATGGAACGCTTACATTAACTGCGGGTTGTGGTGGAATGGGCGGAGCTCAACCATTAGCCGTAACAATGAATGGCGGAGTTTGTTTGATTATTGATATCGATAAAACTCGTTTAGAAAAGCGCATCGAAACACGTTACTTGGATGAGATTGCCGATAATTTAGATAGTGCTATCGAGCGCGTATTAAAGGCCAAGAATTCTCGAACTCCGCTTTCGGTTGGAGTTACGGGAAATGCTGCTGAATTATTTCCGAAATTATTAACAATGAATATTGGAATAGATATAGTGACCGATCAGACTTCGGCGCATGATCCACTCTCATATATTCCGCTTGGTGTTGATTTCAAGGATGCCGCCGATTTAGCTAAACGCAATCCTGAGGATTTCACAAAACGTTCACGCGAATCAATGGCTAAACATGTTGAAGCCATGGTTGGTTTTATGGATACTGGTGCTGAAGTATTTGATTACGGAAATTCAATTCGCGCTGAAGCCAGAGATGGTGGTTATACTAAAGCTTTCGCTTTCCCAGGCTTTATTCCAGCCTATATTCGCCCGCTATTTTGTGAAGGAAAAGGTCCATTTCGCTGGGTTGCGCTCTCGGGAGAGCCAAAGGATATTTATCGCACCGATAAAGCAGTCCTTGATTTATTTCCTGAGAATGAAAATTTGCAACGCTGGATTCCGATGGCACAAGAAAAAGTAGCTTTCCAAGGCTTACCTGCGCGCATTTGCTGGTTAGGTTACGGCGAACGCGATAAGGCAGGACTGGCATTTAATGATTTGGTTGCCAGTGGTGAGGTTTCTGCGCCAATTGTTATTGGTCGCGATCATTTAGATTGCGGTTCCGTGGCATCTCCTTATCGTGAAAGTGAGGCAATGTTAGATGGCTCAGATGCTATCGCTGACTGGCCAATTCTAAATGCGATGGTAAATATTTCATCCGGCGCTTCGTGGGTTTCAATTCACCATGGCGGTGGCGTTGGTATTGGTCGATCTATCCATGCTGGACAAGTATCGGTTGCGGATGGAACAAAACTAGCGGCACAAAAACTAGAACGCGTTTTAACAAATGATCCAGGTATGGGAGTTATTCGCCATGTAGATGCCGGTTATGAAGGTGCAATCACAACCGCACGCGAAAAGCACGTTCACATACCGATGTTAGATACTGAAGAGTAGGTACAAATAATATGATTCTTGTTCATAACATTGGCTTACTTGTTACAAACACCCCAAGCGTTGGCGAAGGTGAGATTGGTTTAATAAAAGGCGCTGCTTTTCTCATAGAAGGGGGCGTAATTTCTTGGGTTGGCCAGAATTCGCAAATTTCACAAGGCGATGTCGATCAGAAAGTAGATGCCCTAGGCCGATGCGTCATTCCGGGTTTTGTGGACAGCCACACACACTTGATTTTTGCTGGCGATCGCGCAGATGAATTTTCATTGCGGATGCAGGGATTGCCATATTCGGCAGGCGGAATTGCAGCTACCGTTGAACTCACTCGTAGCGCCAGTAATGATCAACTTCTGGCAAACGCTCATCGCTTAAACAGAGAAGCGATTTCATCAGGAACAACGACTATTGAAACTAAATCTGGTTACGGCTTGACTCTGCGTGATGAATTGCGCAGTCTAGAAATTGCTGGTCAAATTACTCAAGAGCGGACCTTTCTTGGCGCCCATGTTGTTCCAATTGAATTCAAAAATAATCCTGATGAGTATGTTGATCTAATATGTGGGCAAATGCTTGATGCGGTGGCGCCTCACGCAAAATGGATCGATGTTTTCTGCGACCGAGGTGCTTTTAACCCTGACCAAACGCGAAAAATTTTAGCGGCAGGAATTGCAAATGGTTTATTACCGCGTCTGCATGCAAATCAGTTAGAGGCTGGTGAAGGCGTAAAGATTGGCGTGGAATTTGATGCCGCTTCCGTTGATCACGTTACGCACTTGAGCGATTCTGATAT
>JBCKHJ010000048.1:0-2223 GCA_038905915.1 Candidatus Planktophila sp.
TATTGGTAAGTGTGCTGCGCCATGTGTTAATTGGGTATCGCAAGAAGAACATAAGGAGTTGGCCGATCGCCTCGTTACCTTTATGGCACATGGCAACGCTGATATTTTGCCAACGCTTCATGAGGAGATGGATTTAGCATCATCGAAGCAAGAGTATGAACGCGCCAGCAAGATTCGTGACCAAATCAAAGCGTTAGAAGTTGCGCGCGAATCAACAGCTGCTGCACTACCCGAGAATTTAAACGCCGATTTTATTGCAGTTTATCAAGAAGGCGTGCATGCAGCAGGCTCTATTTTTATTGTGCGCGGCGGATCAATTCGTGGCGCTAGATCTTGGATAGTTGATCAAGAACGTGCGTTGGAAGGCGATGATCAAATGGGTTCACTTTTTTACTCAATCTATAACCAGAGCGGGCCAGATGATATTCCCAATGAGATATTAATTAACGAATTGCCGGCCGATCTTATTGCGCTACAAAGTTGGTTATCCCATTTGCGAGGGGCAAGCGTTGAGATTAAGGTGCCACAGCGCGGTGAAAAAGTTGAACTAATTCAAAGCGTTAAACGAAATGCCAAATATGCTCTGATTCAATATTTAAGCAAGCGCGCAACCGATTCAGCAGTTAGCGGTAAGGCGCTAACTGAGATTGCCGAACTTCTTAATTTACCGCGTACGCCACTTCGCATTGAATGTTTTGATATCTCAAATATTTCAGGCACTACTGTGGTCGCATCTATGGTTGTTTTTGAAGATGGCTTGGCTAAAAAAAGCCAATATCGTCGTTTTATAATCGATACTTCGCAGGGCTTTGATGACACCCGAGCAATGCATCAAGTAATTACTCGTCGGTTAAAGAGATTAATAGATGATAGAAATATTGACCAAGCTCAAGTAAAAGAACTCGGTGGTCGACTAAATAAATTTTCATATCCACCTCAATTAATTCTTGTTGATGGTGGTGCTCCACAAGTAAGTGCGGCTGCGCGCGCATTGGCCGAACTGGGCATAACTGATATTGCGCTATGTGGTTTGGCTAAACGATTAGAAGAAGTTTGGGTGCCAGGTTCGAGTACCCCACTGGTATTGCCGCGGACTAGTGAAGGTTTGTATTTGCTTCAGCGTATGCGCGATGAAGCCCACCGCTTTGCGATTACTTTTCACAGGTCTCGCCGTTCTAAGATAATGCTTGAATCTATACTCGATGAAATTCCAAACTTAGGCCAAAGCCGTCGAGCCGCTTTGCTATCTAGATTCGGTTCAGTGGCTGCGATCCGTAAAGCATCAGTTCTTGACCTAGCCGCCACTCCTGGAATTGGAGAAAAAATTGCTCAAATAATTTCTAATCATTTATCTACTTTTGCCAGCGAGAGCGTTAATGCAGGCACCGGTGAAATCACGCCCAATTAATACGGTCCTTGACAGGTAATGGAGAATATTAATTATGAAGCGGGAAATTTTAGTTGTCACTGGCATGTCAGGTGCTGGTCGTTCAACGGTTGCCCACGCCCTAGAAGATTTAGGTTGGTATGTGGTGGATAATTTGCCACCATCTTTGCTGCCCGATTTAGTTACAAAAGGAACAGGATCGGATGCTAAGGAATTTGCCGTTGTTGTTGATGTGCGCGGAGGTCAGTTCTTTGATGAATTAAGCCATGCGCTAATAAAGCTTAAAGAAAATGGACACGAATACCGGCTGCTCTTTTTGGATGCGACCGACCAAGTTATTGTGCAGCGTTTCGAATCGACGCGTAGACCGCATCCATTGCAAGGGATAGATCGCATTGTCGATGGAATCGCACGGGAACGTGCCAAACTAGAAGAAGTGCGAGCCGAAGCCGATGTTGTCATTGATACCACTAACTTAAATGTTCATCAATTAGAAAAACGTACTGGAGAAATTTTTGCGCAAGGGAAGTCGGCCGGAATTCGAATTAACGTCCTTTCATTTGGATATAAATACGGTATTCCTGTCGATTCAGATTTAGTACTAGATTGCCGTTTCATTCCAAATCCACATTGGATTCCAGAACTGCGCCCTTTGACGGGGTTGATGCCACAAGTAAGTAAAAAAGTTTTAGAAAGTGAGGGGGTTCAACCTTTCATCAAGGGATATGTCGCATTAATTGAGTCGATGATTCCTGGATATCTTCGCGAAGGTAAAAAATATTTAACCATCGCCGTCGGGTGTACGGGGGGAAAGCACCGTAGCGTTGCCGTTACCG